>JANYFG010000049.1 GCA_025362815.1 Rhodospirillales bacterium | reverse complement strand
TTCCTGGCGCACCAGGCTGGAGAGGATGCGGGCCACCTCGGGCGGTGTGTTCTGAAAGCCGGGGCCGGCGAAACGGTCCGACGCGTTTTCGCGCACGGCGAGCGCCGCGGTCTGCGCGTCGGACGCGCGGTCGCCCAGGGTGTAGACGCTGGCGCCACGCACGCTGTGGTCGGACAGCGCGTCGGCGTGCATGGAGACGAACAGGGCAGCGCCGCGGCGCTGGGCGATGCCGACGCGCTCGGGCAGCGGGATGAAGATGTCGCGGTTGCGGGTGAGTTCGACGCGGTAGTGGCCGGCGGCGGCGAGCTGGCGCTGGAGCTCCTGGGCGGCGGCGAAGGCCACGTGCTTTTCGTAGGTGCCGGTGATGCCGATGGCGCCGGGGTCTTTGCCGCCATGGCCGGGGTCGAGGATGACCAGGGGTGCGGGCGGGCGGGCGCGTGGGAGGGCGGGTTTGGACGGCGGTGCGGCGTGCGCGTGTGGCGTCACGGTGGTGGCCGCGAGCGTGATGGCGCCCGAGAGGATGAGCAGGCGGCGGGTGATCACGGCATGGGGTCCTGACTTCTGCGCGTGGCGCGGTATTAACATATCACATGCACAAACGCATCTTCCACGTTGATTGCGGTGGATTCATGACGCGCTGTTGATGCGTGTATTCGCGTGTTTATTGGGGCCACATTGTGGCGCGTCATGGTCGCTTGCGGCGGGGTGGGGTTTGCTGCATGGTGAAAATCGCTTCGGCAGCGTGCCGGGGAAGGGTTTTGCGGCGCGGTATTTTGGCGCGCGGCACGGTTTTTCCTCGCAGCCACTGGTCGTCGGGTCTGCTTCGGTCCGTCTTCACACGCTGTCGCCTGGGCCGCGCGCCGCTGGCGCGATTGCTTCATTTTGTCCGGCTGACCGGCTTTGGGTCGCGGCGGTGAGGTGGGTTCAGGGACCGGTTTCGCGCGCGAGACGCCGGCCAGCACCCGTTTCAACCGGGGCGGCGTTCCAGCGATGGGGCGCATCGCTCGCAAAAATGCAGGGTATTCCGCCCACCGTGGCACAGAATTTTTCCAGACCCTCGTTCAGGACTGGTTGCCCGCGCGGTTCATCCGCCGGGCTTTGTGCATCGGCTCCGGCTTTCACCCGGCTTTCACGCAGCGCCCCGGGCTTCCCCCTAAACCTTTCTCCAGCCCCTTTCCTGCGCGCGGCGACGCGCGCGGTTTCGCGTGACCATGGGCACCATGGCCTTGCGAGAGGGGGTTCGGACATTCGGAGTTCACGGCACGATGACAAAACGCATGCTGATCGATGCCACCCACGCGGAAGAAACCCGCGTTGTGGTGCTGGATGGTCACAGACTTGAGGATTTCGACGTTGAGACGTCTACGAAGCGCCAGCTGAAGGGCAACATCTACCTCGCCAAGGTGGTGCGCGTGGAGCCATCGCTTCAGGCGGCGTTCGTGGAATATGGCGGCGGGCGCCATGGGTTTCTGGCGTTCGGGGAGATCCATCCGGATTACTACCAGATCCCGGTGGCCGACCGGCAGCGGCTGCTGGAGATCGCCGCCGAGGAGGCGCGTGAGGAGGAGGAGGCCGAGGAGCGGCGCGAGGCCGGTTGGGCCGTTCGCACCGAACAGCCGGCGCCGAAGCATCATGTAACGGCCCCGGAAGCCGAGCCACAGGCTGATCCGGAGGCTGAGGCTGAGCCCGTGGCTTCCCCGGAGGCTTCTCTGGAGGCTTCTCTGGAAGCGGCAGCGGATGCGGCGCCTGGCGATGAGACGGGCCCTGCCGTGGCAAACGAGGCGCCGGCTTCCACCGATGCCCCGGCCGATGCGACAGACGCCGAAACGCCGGAGCATCCGTCGTCCGGGCGGGCGCAGCCGGCGATGATCCCCACCGAGACGCGGTATGGCGATGCGGATGCGCTGCCGATCGATCCGGGCATGCAGTCCGACCTGGATTTCGCCGACGACACGCATGGGCTGCCGGCGAACGTGACGTATGCCGGAGACGCCGAGGGCGCCGTGGATGATGGGGTTGAGCCCGACGCTCCCGCCGAGGCCGACCATGTGGAGACGCAGGACAACGACGCGCCGCCGCCGGAGACGATCGGCGGCGAGAGCGACCAGTTCGAGGGCAACGGCGCCGAGGAGGCCAGCCGCCGGCGGTCTTCGCGGATGTTGCGCAGCTACCGGATCCAGGAGGTCATTCGCCGCCGGCAGATCCTGCTGATCCAGGTTGTGAAGGAAGAGCGCGGCACCAAGGGCGCGGCGTTGACGACGTATATCTCGCTGGCCGGGCGGTATTGCGTGCTGATGCCGAACTCGCCGCGCGGCGGTGGGATCAGCCGGAAGATCACCTCGGCCGCGGACCGGAAGCGGCTGAAGGAGATAACGTCCGAGATGGAGATCCCCAAGGGGATGGGGCTGATCGTGCGGACGGCCGGGGCGGCGCGGCCGAAGCCGGAGATCCGGCGGGACTGCGAGTATCTGATGCGGCTGTGGGACGATATCCGCGATCAGACGATGCGTTCGATGGCGCCGGCGTTGATCTATGAAGAGGCGAGCCTGATCAAGCGGTCGATCCGCGACGTTTATTCGCGCGATGTCGACGAGATCATCGTGGATGGCGAGGAGGGCTGGAAGCAGGCGCATGATTTCATGCGGATGTTGATGCCGAGCCACGCGAAGAAGGTGCAGATGTGGCGGCCGCAGGGGATCGCGACGCCGCTGTTTGCGAAGTATCAGGTGGATCTGCAGCTGGACGCCATGCTGGCGCCGACGGTGCAGCTGAAATCCGGCGGGTATCTGGTGATCAACCAGACCGAGGCGCTGGTGGCGGTGGACGTGAACTCCGGCCGGTCGACGCGGGAGCGGGGGATCGAGGAGACGGCGCTCAAGACCAACCTGGAAGCCGCCGACGAGCTGGCGCGGCAGTTGCGGCTGCGGGACCTGGCCGGGTTGATCGTGATCGACTTCATCGACATGGAGGCCCGCAAGGCCAATGCGATGGTCGAGCGGCGGATGAAGGACGCGCTGAAGAACGATCGGGCGCGGATTCAGCTGGGCGCGATCAGCCATTTCGGGCTGATGGAGATGAGCCGGCAGCGGCTGCGGCCTTCCTTGGCCGAGACGAGCTTCGTGACATGCCCGCATTGCAACGGGATGGGCCATGTTCGCAGCGTGGAGAGCGCGGCCATTCACGTGCTGCGTTCGGTGGAGGAGGAGGGCAGCAAGCTGCGCGCCGCCGCCATCCTGGTTCACGCGGCGTCTGCGGTGGTGATGTATATTCTCAATCACAAGCGCGACCGGCTTGGCGAGATCGAGGCGCGTTATGCGATGCGGATCAGCTTCGGCGGCGATGACACGTTGCTGCCGCCGGCGGTGCGGATCGATCGGCTGCGGCCGCAGGTGGCCGATGCCGAGCGGCTGTTGACGGCGACCGCCGTGGCTGTGCCGGCACCGGTGATGGACAGCTACGAGGACGAGGAAGAGGACGAGGCGGACCTGGTGCTCGACCAGGCGCCGGTGGCCGAGAGGGTGCGCGGCGGGCGGCAGTCGGAGGCGCCGCGTGCACGCCAAGCGGCTTCGGACGAGGCAGGCGAGGCCCGTGCGACGGATTCGAGTGCGACAGATTTGGGCGCGACAGATGGGGGCGGGCCAGATGGGCGCGCGTCGGAGACGGGTGGCGCGGGCGACAGCGCGGCGCAGGCCGAGGAAGGCGATCCGCGGCGGAAGCGTCGTCGGCGGCGCCGGGGTGGGCGTCGTGATGGGGTGGCCGATGGGTCCGGCGATGCGGGTGAGACGGCCAGTGAGGCGGCGGGTGAGGCGGCGGGTGGTGAGCCGGCGGATGGTGAGTCGGGCGGCGCGGCTGGCGATTTGTTGGGCGATGTCGCGGGTGTTGATCCAGCCGCCGGCGAGGGTTCGGACGTGGTGGCCGGGGCGAGCGCGGGTGGCGTGATCGCGGCCGGCGAACAGGTTGAGCTCGATGAGAACGGCGAGCCGAAGTCGCGCCGGCGTGGGCGCCGGGGGGGTCGTCGTCGGCGTCGGGTCGAGGGTGAGACCGGGGGTGAGACCGGGGGTGAGACCGGGAGTGAGACGGATGGTGAGCCCGGTGTGGAGGCGGTTGGCGAGGGCGACGCGGTGGCCGTGGCGCAGACGCCAGCGGTGCGGCCCGCCCCTGCTGCCCCCCCTGCCCCCGCCCCTGCCGCACCGCCTGCACCGCCGGTCTATGCGGGGCCGACGCCGGCCAATCCTTTCAACAACACCTACGATATCTTCGACATGCTGGAGCAGGCCGAGGAGGCCGCGGCCCAAGGTGCCATTGCGGCTGCCGCGCCGGTTGTGAAGCAGGTGCCGATCATGGCGGCACCGCCTGTGGCCAAGGACGCGCCGGTGGCGCAGCAAGAGGCCGAGATCGTGCCGATCGTGGAGATCGCCACGGCGCCGGTGCCGGAGGTTTCGGCGGAAACGACGGTGGCTGAGCCGCCTGCAGAGACGGTGGCTGAGCCACCTGCAGAGACGGTGGCTGAGCCGACGGCGCCCACGGAGCCGCCGGCGCCGGCGAAGAAGGGGTGGTGGCGTCGCTGACGCGCCTGGCTTGACGTGATGGGACGAGGGGCAGCGGAAACGCTGCCCCTTTTTTCGTCGGTCAGGTTTCGTGGATCAGGCCTCGCGTTTCAGGGCGAAAAGCGGGGCGAGAGGGGGGGTGGCGCCGCTGAGCAGGTCTGCCAGCAAGCGGGCGCTGCCGCAGGCGAGGGTCCAGCCGAGGGCGCCGTGGCCGGTGTTGAGCCAAAGGTTGGGCACCGGCGATCGTCCGATGATGGGGCGGCTGTCGGGGGTGGCGGGCCTGAGGCCGGCCCAGCCGGTGGGGTCGGATTGCGGGTCGACGTCCAACGCGTCGGCGGCGTTCGCGCGAATGAGGGCAAGGCGTTTGGGGTCGACGGCGCGGTCGTGGCCGATCATCTCGGCGATCCCCGCCACGCGGATCATGGGCGTGCCGTCGGGGGCGAGCGGGGCGAAGACGACCTTGCGGTCGGCGTCGGTGACGGAATGGTGGAGCATCGCCTCGGGCGTGCGGGGGCGCAGGGTGAGGCTGTAGCCTTTCATCGGCTGGATCGGGAGTTGGAAGCCGCAGGCGTGGGCGAAGCCGGCCGCGCCGCTGCCGAGGCAGAGGATGAAGGCGTCGGCCTCGATCTCCGCGCCGCCCGCGCGAATGGCCGCGAGGGCGCCGTGGCGAAGGATGGGCGTGATGGCGGCATCCAGGTGCCAGGACACCGTGTTGCGCCGGCGCAGATGATCGGCGAGGCCGTCGCAGAACTGCGCGCAGTCGCCCACTTCCTCGTCCGCGGTGAAGACGCCGCCGGCCAGGCGGCTTTGGGCGATGCGCAGGCCCGGTTCCTTTTGCAGGCTCTCGCGGGCATCGAGGACGAGCTGTTCGTTGCCCATGCCGCTTTGCGATTCGACCTGCCGGCGGGCCGCGTCGAAGTTCGCCTGGTTGCGATAGACGACGAGCTTGCCGGCCACGCGGCGGCCGAAGGAGAGCTGGGCGTGGGCCTGGACACGATCCAGTTCGGCGCGGCTGAGGGCGGCGAGGCCGAGTTGGGCCTGGGTTGTGGCACGCGCGGCGCGGGGCGTGCAGGCGCGCAGGAAGGCGCTTGCCCAGCGCAGGAAGGCCGGGTTGAGCGAGGGTTGGATGCGCAACGGTCCCGCGCGGTCCAGCAGCAGGGACGGCAGGTGGCGCAGGGTTTCGGGCGAGGCGAAGGGGGCCACGAAATTGTAGCTGAGCTGCGCCCCGTTGGCGTGGCTGGCACCCTGGCCGGGGCGGGAGGCACCGTCCGCGATGATGACGTCGTGGCCTGCCTCGGTGAGCGACCAGGCGGTGGTGAGGCCGATGACGCCGGCGCCGAGCACGCATATGCGCATAACCGCTTCGATCCTTTGGTGGCGACTGCTAAAGCAGCTTATGGCCAACAGATAACACTGCAAGCCGGCACGGCGCATGGAACGCCGCGCGTGTTTATTGCCTTAACGATTATGTTCCGCTGCACGCATGCCGCATGTGGGAAGCCTTTCGGGCGCACCGGCATCATGAAATGAGGATGACGCCATGCAAGACGACGATCTGAGGGCTTCGGACAATGTGGACGACCGGCGCGGTTCGGGCGGCGGCGTCAGCGGGGGCGCCGTGGGCGGGCTGGGGATCGGGGCGATCGTGGTGCTGAGCCTGATCGGGTGGGCGACGGGGATCGATCCCCGGACGCTGATCAACGGGGCGGAGGTGATCACGGGCTCGCAGAACCAGGCTTCGTCGGCGCCGGCGACACCCGGCCGGGAGGGGGCTCCCACGGACAAGGTGGGGGCTTTCGTGGCACGCGTTCTGGGGGAGACCGAGGACGTGTGGAGCCAGGTGCTGCCGCAGCAGATGGGCAAGCAATACGAGAAGCCGGTTCTGGTGCTGTATTCCGGCGCCACGCGGTCCGGCTGCGGGGCGGCGCAGTCGGCGATGGGGCCGTTCTATTGCCCGCTGGACCACAAGCTGTATCTGGACACATCGTTCTTTGGCGATATGCAGACCAAGCTGGGCGGCGGCGGGGAGTTTCCCGAGGCCTATGTGATTGCGCATGAGGTGGGGCATCACGTTCAGAACCTGATCGGGCTGCTGCCGAAGGTGGAGCAGGCCGAGCAGAAGGCGGACCAGCGCGGGGCGAATGCGTTGTCTGTGAAGACCGAGCTGATGGCGGATTGTTTGGCGGGGGTGTGGGCGTATCACATGAACCAGCGGCATCAGAACATCGATGCGAACGACATCAAGCAGGCGGTGGCGACGGCTTCGGCGATCGGCGACGACCGGCTGCAGCAACAGGCGGGCCGCGGGAGCGTGGTGCCGGACAGCTTCACCCATGGGTCGGCCGCGCAGCGGGTGCAGTGGCTTTCGACGGGGTTGCAGACGGGGCAGGTGAAATCCTGCGACACGTTCGCGAACTGAGTGCCACGGGACGGTTCGGGGAATGGTGTGATGGGTTTTGTGTTGGTGTTTCGGCGTTATGCGCCTTTCAGCAAATTCGGATTTGGGTTCGAGGGGGACAATCGGACGGCTGCCTCCGTCTCGATGCAGGCGACGGCGCGCACGATCGGGATCGTGCCGTTCGGCCCGGGGCATATCGGATCGCTCGCGTCGTCCAGCAGCGGGACCGAGTTTCTGGGCGGCGGGGCGTGGCTGCGCGGCGTGTTGGGCAAGCATATGTCCAGCGTGACGTCGACGGAGACGAACAAGCAGACGGGGCCGAACTTCGTCAGTTTCACGGCCAGCACGGCCGGTTCGAACCCCATGATGGGTGTCGTGGCGCCCGCCATCGACACGTTCATCGATTTCAGGGCGCAGTGGATGCCGGGCAGTGTGCACTTCGTGGGCGCGGTGCGAGGCGATAATTTCCCGAATGCGGAAGTGTTCGTGCTGGATCAGAACGGACGCGGGTGTTTGCTGTTCGATGGGCGGACGAGCGGGGGGCAGAACACGGGGCCGATGACACGGCTGGCCGGCGGGCACGCAAAGCAGGTGCTGGGCACCTTTGCGATTTCGATGTCGCTTACGGCGGCTGGTGTGTTCCTTGCCCCGGGTACGCAGCGGCCGATCACGAAGATGTAGGAAGGGAGATGTTCTTTTGTGAACAAAAGAACCAAAAAACTTCATTCTCTTGGCGAAGCCATAAAATAATTTCTTATGAATAAAAGTTTTTTTGCTTCTTTTTCTTCAAAAAAAGAAGAATTCTTGCCTCGGATAAACTGAAATCCCGCCATCCTCGTGATAGGCTAGTTCAGTTAGTTATAGTCACTTTTTGCTTGCGTTTTTCGGGGTTTTGTGGTGTGTGTAGGGGATGGTTTTTCCCTCCTCCCCTTCCGAGCGGTTCGCGTTGACCTGCCTGGCCTTGTGTCGGGCGGTGGCGGCGAGTCTTGCTTTTGGGTTGATGCGGCCACCGATGATCGTTTTGGTCTGGTCGCGCGTGCGTCGGGCGGAGGTGGCGTTTTTGGATTTGGTTTCGCGGATTGCGGCGGGGCGGTATCGGGCTGGGGCGGTTCGGCCGGTCGTTAAACCTTCTGACTGTGTGGCGCGGGCTGGTTTGGGGGCGCGGGGTGGGTTGCCGCGGCGGTTTGGGTGGTTGATGGGGATGATGCCGTCTGAGGCGGCGAATTTCGGGTCTCAGTTGCGGGCGATCTTGGCGGAGCCGGAGATGGCGGCGGTGGTGCGGGATATAGTACAGGCGCGGCGGATTCTGGGGCCGGTTTGCCGGATGTTGGGGGTGGAGATTCCGCCCGTTAAACCGGCTGTGGCGGTCGATCCGTCGGCGATTGTGAAGGTTGCGGTTGTGCGGGTGCGCAGGGTTCGGGCGCCGATTGATTTCGGCCGGATTCCGTTGCCGCGCGGTGTGTTGGCGGCGGCGCGAAGGCAAGGATATGGGCGGCGTTTGGTCGAGGACTGATTACGGGTTTGGAGACGTGTGACTCTCTTGTTCCGGGTTCATTATGAATTGCGTTTTTATCGATCAGGGAAGGGACGCCGTGCCTTCGGCTCAGGGGCAGATGTAGCCGGTGGCGGCTTTGAAGCAGCCGACTGATTCGGGGAACAGCATCTTGGGCAGGAAGAGGATGATGCCGGGGAAGAAGATGGTGAAGGCGATGGTTGCGAAGAAGATGACGTAGATGGGGACGGAGGCTTTCAGCGCGGTGGCAAAGCGGACGCCCACGAATTTCGAGGCCATGAGCAAAGCCAGGCCGTAGGGCGGGGTTATGAGGCCAAATGCGAGGGTGACGATCAGCACGACGCCCATGTGAACGGGGTTGATGTTGCCGCTTTCGGTGAGTTGGTTGACCACCGGCATGAAGATGATGATGGCGGGGATGGGTTCGATGAAGTCTCCCACGATGGTGAAGACGAGGACGAGGAGGAACATGATCATGGTGGGATCGGTGCCGGCCACGTCTCCGATCCAGCCGGCGACGACGATGGGGCCGCGGAGGTAGGCCAGGATCCAACCGAAGGCGGAGGCGGCGGCGATGGTGATGAGAGGCAGGGAAAAGATGAGGCCGGCGTGGATGAAATCCCGGGGCACGTGTTTGAGGTGCGAGGGGCGGAGGATGGGGATGACGACGACGAGGATATAGACGATGGCGATGACGCCGGCTTCGGTGGGGGTGAACCATCCGGAGAGGATGCCGCCGAGCAGGATGAAGGGGATCATCAAGGGCAGGGAGGCGGATTTGGCGGCGCGGCCGAACTGGGCGAGGGAGGCACGGGGGCGCCTGAAGCCCGCGGGGCCGAAGAAGTAGCAATAGATCATGAGGCCGACGCCGATCATCAACCCGGGCACGATGCCGCCGAGAAAGAGTCCGGCGATGGAGACGTTGCCGATGGCGCCATAGACGACGGCCATGATGGAGGGTGGCACGAGGGCCGCGATGGTGGACGCGGCGGCGATGAGGCTGGCGACGAAGGCCGGCGAATAGCCCTCGTTCGCCATGGGCAGCGCCATGGTTCGGCTCAACACCGCGACGTCGGCCGAGGAGGAGCCGGACATGCCGGAGAAGAAGATGGAGAACACGGTGGTGACCTGGGCGAGGCCGCCGCGGATGTGGCCCACCATGGCCTGGCTGAGTTCGGCGATGCGGATGATGACGTTGGCCGAGGTCATCAATTCGCCGACGAGGAGGAAGAACGGGATGGCCATCAGGGCTTCGCTGTCGATGCCGTTGAAGAGCTGGCCGATCATCGATTGGTAGCTGATGGGGGTGAAGGCGGTGCCGACCATGACCCCGGCCATCAGCGCGAAGGCCACGGGGACGCCGAGATAGCCGAGGGTGAGGAACAGCACCGTCATGCCCGCGAGGATGTAGGCGTTTTCAGCGACCATGCTTATGACCCGGAACGACGCCGACGAAGCCGTTTCTGAGTCCGCATACGATCTGTTCCGCGCTGAACAGCACGACAAGTGCGCCGCAGATGGGGATGGGCCAGTAGAGATAGGCGATGGGGGTCATGGACGGCATGCGGAAAGAGCTGAATCCGCTGATGAAGTTCTGCCAGCCGAAGACGACCATGAAGACGCCGATGACGAGGACGACGAGGCGGTTGAAGGTTTCGAACCCCTCACGGGTTTTGCCGCCCATCAACTCGGTGAGGGCGGAGAGTTGGAGGTGGTCTTGCCTTCGCGTGGCGACCGCGGTGCCGCAGAAGATGCCGTAGGTGAAGAAGGCGGATGTGACTTCCTGCAGCCACAGCCAGGGCCTTCCGATTTCGCGGGTGAAGACGTCGAGAAAGACCGAGGTGGCGAACCCTGCGAGGCAGAGGCCGCAGCCGATCATGAGGGCGTGTTCGAGCCAGTCGAGCGACCGCCATTTCAGGTGACGGTCGCTTTGGAGAACGAGGCCTTGCACGGATTACTCGGCGGCGCGGGCGATGGCGAGGATCTTGACGGCGTAGGGGCCGAGGCCTTTTGCCAGTTCGTCCTGCATCGGTTTTGCCACGGTGGCGAACTGGGCCTTGTTCACGTCTTCCACGACCTTGACGCCGATTTTCTTGAGGCGGGCGAGGCTGTCACGCTCGAGTTCGAGGGCTTTGGCGGGTTGCTTGGTGGAGACCTCGTTGGCGGCGGCCTGGACCCAGCCTTGTTGTTCGGCGGTGAGGCTGTTCCACAGCTTGTCGCTGACCCAGATGACCGAGTTGTTGGCCTCGTGCTCGGTCATCGACATGACGGGGGCGGTTTCGTAGTGCTTGTTGGCGAGATAGACGTTGACGGAGTTTTCAGCGACGTCGACCACGCCGGTTTGCAGCGAGGTGTAGACGCTGCCGAAGGGCATGTGGACGGTTTGGGCCCCGTAGGCGGGGAAGATGGCGTCCTCCGTGGCGGTGGCCTGGACGCGGACCTTGAGGCCTTTGATGTCGGCGAGGGTGCGGATCTCTTTCTTGCTGTAGAGATTGCGCAGACCGAGGGTTGCCATGGCGAGGACGCGGGCGCCGGTGACGTTGGCGGTGAACATCTCGCGCACCACCGCCGTCATTTCCGGGGTGGCCAGCGCCTTGACGAGATGCGCCTCGGATTTGAACACGTAGTGGATGGAGAGCACGCCGGATTGCGGTTCGACCGTGGCGGAATTCGCGGTGGAGGTGATGACGAAATCGATGTCTCCGGTGCGGATCTTTTGCAGCAGTTGCGGCTCCTGGCCGAGCTGGGCGCCGGGGAACTGGTCGATGACCATGGCACCCTTGCTCAGCTCGGAAAGCTTGGCGTTGAAGAGGTCGCCGGCGACGCCGTAGCCGGTGGTGTGCGGCTGGTCGTAGCCGAAGCTGTAATGCTTGGTTTGCGCGATGGCGGGTGCGGCCGCCATCAGGGCCGTCGATGCCAGCATGCCGGCCAGGGACGCAAAGATTTTGCGCATGGTCGTGGTCTCCCCTTTTGGTGGCCCCACTCTGTCGGCGGGGTTCAGTTCGCTAGGCTACGGCGGCGTTACGATGATGGCGAGGACTAAAAGCGGAGGTGGCGCGGGCTCAGGCCTCGGCGGTGAAGAGGAGGTTGAAGGCGCCGAGATAGCCGAGCTCGTCGGACCAGGCGTGGTGGGCGCGGGCGCGTGCGAAGCCGGCGCGGCGGAGGTTTTCCAGGATGTCCCAGCCGATGTCGTGGATGTCGGCGCCGAACTCGGCGGGGAGCAGGCCGTGATGGCGTGGCAGGTGGGCGAGGCGGGAGAGGGTGGTGGCGGCGCGGTAGTGGAACGGCAGGGTGAAGGCGAAGACGCCGCCGGGGCAGAGCACGCGATGGGTTTCGTGCAGCAGGGTTTCGAGGGGCGGCACGCGTTGGAGGTAGTCCCACGCCATGACGTGGCTGAAGGCGCGGTCTGGGGCATTGAGACGATGGGTTTGGGGGCTGTTTTCGCGGGCAGGCGCGGTGATCAGGCGGGCGTGGCGGACCGGGGCGGTGCGGGCCTGGGTGCGATCCGGGGCGAGCCTGCGGTCGAGCGGGGAGCGGGGGCCGAGGAACATGATGCGCGACCACGGATCGAGCCCGGCATCGGACTGCAGGAGATGCAGCATGGCGCGGGCGCGCTGGCCGAGGCGGTCCGGGCAGCCGCAGATCTGGCCGTCGCGCCAGTCGGGTGGGGTGCTTTCGGTGTGAAAGGTGGTGGGGGCCAGGCAGGCGCCGCAGGTGCCCGGGCGGCATGCGCGCTCGGCGGCGGAGAGGCCGTGTTCGTAGGCGTAACGGGCGTCGAGATCGTCTTGGGTGCGGGCGCGGTAGGCATCGAACTCCGCCTGGGAGACGAAGCTCTCGCCGGGGAGGCTGAGATGGGACGACGGCCGGCTCATCGGGTGGGCTGGACCAGAGCGCCGTTCCATCGGGTGCGGAACAGGGCGGCGCAGGCCCAGTGTCGCGCGGGGTCGGGGGTGGCGGTGGCATCCTCGAGGGCGGCGCAGGACATCAGGCGCAATCCGAGATTGTCGAACTTCAAGGCGAGATCGGCGATTTCGAGGCCGCCGCCGTCTTCGAGCGCGCTGTCGAGACCGGCCGCTTCGCACCAGTCGGATCGCGCTGCGGCGAGGGCGATCTGCTTGTCGTAGAGTGGCGCCGCCGGCAGAATTATGCCATGTTGCGCGAGGGACTGGCTGCCGGCGGCGCCGACCCAGACGGTTCCGGGCTCCGGCCAGTGCGCGAGGCTGCAGGGCGGGCCCTCCACCAGGGCGATCATCGCGGCGCGTGTGATGCTGACGCAGAGATTGGCGGCGGTGGCTGCATCTTCGCCGTGCATGACGCGCAGGTTGTGGATATGTGCAGCGAGAAGCCTGATATGCGGATCGGGGCTGGCATCGGCGACGACCAGATCGATCCTTTGGCCAGCGAGTCGCGATGACAGGGACACGATCGCCTCGGCCATGGCCCCGCTTTCGGATCCGCGCAGCACCAGACCGATATCGGATGTGGCGCAGGGCAGCGGCAACAGTATGGGGCCAAAGCGGCGCAGGAACATCTCCCGCGCCACGGCCATTTCGAACGCTGCTGAACCGGGCTGGATCCTGGCCGCGGTGGTGAGCATCGCCGCCAACCTTTCGAGGGGCGCGGGATGATCCGGCCGGGCCGCGCGGCTGCGACGGAGCGCTGTCAGTTGGGCGCGCAGGCCGGCGGCCTCTGATGCGGCCTGGATCAGACGCTCTTCGATGCCGACGGCTGCACTAGGTGATTTCACAAGGTCGACACTTCCGCGAAGAGAACGCTCTAGTGCGCAGCTGAGACAAGGCATCGTTGTGCTTAACGAACCGGCGGCACAGGAAATATAGGTAATGGCGCGTATTCTTATCACCGGTGCGGCGGGTATGGTTGGGTCGCATCTCTTGGAGATGCTTGCCGACAGGGGTGAGACGGAGGTGCTGGGCACGTATTACCTTCCGACGGTGGATCTTTCGGAGCTTGAGGCGCGGTTTCGATTGCAGATGCTGGATGTGCGCGACGCCGAGGCGGTGTGCGAGACGATCGACCGAACCAGGCCGGAGGTGATCTATCATCTGGCGGCGCAGAGCTTGCCGACGGTTTCGTGGGCGGCGCCGTGGGCCACGTTCGAGACGAATGTGCAGGGCACCGTCAATGTGTTCGAGGCGATCAAGCATCTGCGTGTCGCGTCGCCCGGCTATGATCCGATGGTGGTGGTGGCATGTTCCTCGGCCCAATATGGCGCGAGTCTGGCGGCGAGCAGGGCGCCGGTGCGTGAGGATGTGGCGCAGTTGCCGATGCATCCGTATGGCGTCTCGAAGGTAGGGCAGGACCTTTACGCCTATCAGTGTTTTTTAAACCACGGCATCCGCAGCATTCGGGCGCGTATCTTCAATTGCACCGGGCCGCGCAAACGTGCTGACGTCGTCAGCGACTTTGCCGCACGGGTGGCCACCATCATGCGCGGCGGGGCGCCGCATCTGCGGGTGGGCAATATCGAGAGCCGGCGCGCGATCATCGATGTGCGTGATCTCGTCGACGCGTTGATCCTGCTGGCCGAGTTTGGCGAACCGGGGGAGGCCTATAATATCTCGGCCGACGCGGCGCACCGGATTGGCGACCTCATCGCGATGTTCGAGGATCTGGCGGGGATACGTCTGCCGGCCAGGCAGGATCCGGCGTTACTCAGACCTTCCGATGAGGTCTGCATCCTTGGCAACTCCGAAAGGTTGAAGCAGCGCACCGGCTGGGCCCCGCAATTCAGAATTGAAACCACGTTGAAATCGGTGTTGGACTATGAGCTCGCTCGCTTGGACGCGTGATCTCAGGACGCGTGATCTCAGGACACGTGACCTTTGGACGCGTGAACGGGGGTCGGCGTCGCCGCCCCAGCCGGTGTGGCCCGAAGCGGCACAGGCGCGGGAGCGCGCGTTGGTCGAGCGGATCGTGGCGTTGGACGCGCAGCTGTTCGCGCGGCACCGCGAAATGGTGCGGCTGCGGGCGAGGCTGTCGCCACCACAGGCGGTCTCGGAGAATGCCCCTGCCCAGGATGGGGCGCATCCTTGGAAGCTCGCTGAAGATCGTTCTGGGGAAAGAGGGCTTTACGATATACGGGTGGATGACGCGGTGTTGTTGGAGGCCGATCGCGGGGCGGCATTTTTCGGACGATATGCGCTGGTGTCGGAGCGCCCGGATTACGCGGAGGCGGTGGCGGCATTGAACGCCGTCTCCTCCGCCGGCACGGAAACGCCGCTCGTTTCGATCGTTGTTCCGGTGTTTGGACAGTTGGGCCATACGCTGAGCTGTCTCGACAGCCTTTGGGCGCACGTGACGAAACATGCATTTGAGATCATCATCGTGGACGATGCCTCCACCGATGGCAGCGCCGTTATCCTGTCGAAGCTCGATCACGTCGTGCTGCTGTGCCAGGTCGAAAATCAGGGGTTCATCGCCAGTTGCAATGCCGGCGCCGGTCTGGCGCGCGGGGCGTTCGTGGTTTTTCTCAACAACGACACCCGTGTGGTGGAACACTGGCTGGATGCGTTGGTGGATAGCTTTCAGATGTTTCCATCGGCCGGGCTGGTGGGCTCGAAAATGCTTTATCCCGACGGGCGCCTGCAAGAGGCCGGGTGCATCATCTGGCGCGACGCGTCCTGCTGGAACGACGGGCGGGATGGCGATCCCAACCAGCCGCGGCACTGTTTCGCGCGGGAGGCCGATTATATCAGCGGCTGTTCGATCATGTTGCCGACGGCGCTTTTCAGGTCGCTCGGCGGCTTCGATGTGCATTTCGCGCCGGCCTATTGCGAGGATGCCGACCTCGCCATGCGGGTGCGCCAGGCCGGGCGAGAGGTGTGGTTTCAGCCGCAGTCGCGTGTGATCCATGACGAGGGCGTGACCTCCGGCACCGATACCGCGCGGGGCGTGAAGGCCTGGCAGCTCGTGAATGCGCGCAAGTTGTTTTTGCGCTGGCGACAGAGTTTGTCCAAGCATCGGGCGAACGGGCAGGCGCCGCATCTGGAGCGCGAGCGCCAGGTTCGCATGCGGGTTCTGGTGATCGATGCCAATTTGCCGACCCCGTTGCAGGATGCGGGATCGGTGACCGCCATGCTCACGCTGCGGTTGTTTCGCGCGATCGGCTACAAGGTGCATTTCGTGCCGCAGGACAATTTCCTGTTCAAGCAGGGTGAGGCCACCGACCTGATGCGTGAGGGCGTGGAGGTGGCCTATGCGCCGTATGAGCCGGATCTTGAAACCTATCTGCGTCGCCACGGCAAAACCTTCGATGCCGTCATGGTGTTTCGCGTCACGGTGCTGGAGCAGGTTTTGGGAACGATCCGCCAGCTGGCTCCGCAGGCGCCGATCCTGTTTCATACGATGGACCTGCACCACCTTCGCCTGGAGCGTGAGGCACGGCTGAGCGGGGATGCGGGCGATCTCGCGGCGGCAGCGGCGTTGCGGACGAGGGAGTTGGGGCTGGTCGGGGCAGCCGACTGCACCATCACGCATTCGACGTTCGAGCGCGATCTGCTGGCGCTCGCCGTGCCGGACGCACCGGTTGTCGTGTGGCCCTTCATGTTTCCGTTGCACGGCACGCAGGTGGGGTTTCACGCGCGGCGGGATTTTTGTTTTCTCGGTGGCTACGGGCATACGCCGAACGTGGACGCCGTGGTGTTCTTCGTGCGCGTTGTGCTGCCGTTGATCCATCGCACCTTGCCGGACGCGCGCTTCATCATCGCAGGCGCCAACCCCAAGGCGGAGGTGCTGGCGCTGGCCGGGCCGCATGTGGTCGTGACCGGCATGATCGAGGATCTGCGAACGGTGTTCGACACGGTGCGTGTGTTTGCCTGCAGCCTTCGCGTCGGCGCCGGCACGAAGGGCAAGATCTCGGCCGCGATGTCGTATGGCTTGCCGATCGTGGCCACCGCCTGCGGTGCGGAGGGCATGGATCTCAGTGACGGCGAGGATCTGTTGTTGGCCGATACCGCGGAGGACTTCGCGGCCGCGTGTCTGCGATTGCATGCCGACCCCGTGCTGTGGCATAGACTGTCCGATTGCGGTTTGGCTCGGGTGGAGGCGCATCACTCATTGGCAGCCGGGCGTGAGACATTGTTGGGCGCGATCGAGACGGCCCATCGCCACCATCTTGGGTTCGTCGATTAGAGCGTGATGATTTTGAGTAGAAGCAAAATCATCACGCTCTACTTTTGTTTGATCGATCGTGTTTATGCGTTCGGGTTAATCAACCCAAACGCATCATGATCTAGCACATATTTCAGAACGGGATCGCCACGCCGTGATGATCGAAGAAACCGCCGGTCTGGTCTGGCTGCAATCCCTCCAGCACCGCCAGGATGCGCGCCGCCGCCAGCGTTGAATCCTGCAGTTCGAGGCCGGCCTTGGCAAACGGCGCCGAAAGGCCGGTGGCGACCGTTCCCGGATGGATCGACACACAGATGGAAAGGCGGCTTTGCCGGCGCAGTTCGATCGACGCCGTGCGCATGAACTGGTTGAGCGCCGCCTTGGACGCGCGATAGGCGTACCAGCCGCCGAGGTGATTGTCATCGATGCTGCCGACGCGGGCCGACAGCGTGGCGAACACAGCGCGCCGGTCCCGCGCGAGGCGGGGCAGGAAGTGTTTCATCAGCATGGCGGGCCCGGTCGCGTTGAGGGCGAAGGACTGCGCGATATGCGCGGGGTCCAGCTGCTTCCAGCTTCGTTCGGGTGTGAATCCGTCGCCGTGCAGGAAGCCGGTGGCGTCGATCACCAGGTGAAGGCCGGTGCCGCAATGGTCCGCCGCGGCCGCGATGCTGGGTTCGGACAGCAGATCCAGCGCCGGCGTGGTGGCGCGGCCGAGCCGGATGACGGTGGCATAGGCACCGCTCGCTTCGATGGCCGAGGCCAGCGCAGCACCGATGCCGCCGGTGGCGCCGATGATGACGGCGGTCATGCGCGGTCCGTTACGGCGACCTGGTGGTGCAAGGCGATCTCGCGCCGCTCCTGCGCCGATTGCAGCAGTGCCAGGCATATTTCAACCGTGGCCATGCCCCATGCGCCGCTGTGCAACGGCGGGCGATCATGCACCACGGCGTCGTGCAGTTCGTCGATCACCTCGGTGCGGGGCACCGCGGGCGGGGGCAGCGGATGCAGACGGCGTTCGTCGTCGGCATAGATCATCACGCCGCGCGGCAGCGGGCGCAGGTCGGCACGCTCGCAGGACGCGATGACGAGGCCGAAATGATTATGGGCCGAAGGCGCGTGATCCGGCATCGGCGCCAGGCCATAGGCGCGGGTGTTCTTCAGCGCCGCCTCCTCCGCCGGCGAGGCGATGCGGCGCAGCGCCGCGCGGGCGGTGCCGTAGGAGGTGGGATCGCGGGGCTGGCCGAGTTCGCCGGTCCAGTCACAGAACTCGTCGGTGTCGAAATGGGCGGTGCCGTTATAGGTGAGCGTGGCGGACACGCCGCCTTCGAAATCGAGGAATGCGTTGTAGGCGCCCTCTGTGGGGCGTTTGGCGTCCCCGCGTTTGGCGTCCCAGCGCCCGGTGGCGGCACGAACGCTCCGGGCGAGGCCGCCGCCGAGCAGGCGCACGATGTCGATCTGGTGCGCGCCCTGGCTGAACACCACGCCGCCGCCCTGGGCGGTGTCCAACTCCTCCGGCCGGCGCGGGCGATACAGGAAATCGGTGAAGTTGGTGGCGGTGATCATGCGCACCGGTCCGAACTCTCCACCGGCGATCAGCCGGCGCGTTTCGAGGTAAGGGGCGTCGAAGCTGTGGCTGTGGCCGACGAGGAGATGGATGCGGGCTTGGGCTGCGGCATCGATCATCGCCTGGCAATCGGCGAGGGTGAGCGCCATCGGCTTTTCCACCATCACGTGCTTGCCGTGCCGCGCGGCGCTGCGGACGTTTTCGACGTGGAACGTGTGGGGGGTGGCGATATAGACCGCATCGACCGCGGGATCGGCGCACAGCGCGTCCACGCTGTCGTAGGTACGCGCGTTGAAATCAACGGCGAATTTCGCGCGGGCCTCGGGCCGTGGGTCGGCGGCGGCGACCAGGGTGATGAGCGGATGACGCGACAAGGTTGGCAGCATCAGCATGAAGCCGCGGCCCAGACCGGCCACGCCGAGGCGGATGGGACGCGTCACAGATCCAGCACCAGTTCGGGTGTGAGCGCGCGGCTGACGCAGACCATGATCTTGTGCGGCCTTTCGCGCTCGGTCAGCACGATGTCGCGGTGGTCGGCGACACCTCCGAGCAGCTTGACCTCGCACGTGCCGCAGCTGCCACTTTCGCAGGAGGCGGAGACGGTGATGCCGGCATCGCGCAGGGTTTCGAGAATGGAGGCGTCGGCGGGGATGACATGGGTGGTGCCGGTGCGTGCCAGGCGAACGGTGAACGCGGTGTCGGTGGCGAGCGGTGCCTGGCGCGCGCCGAAATCCTCGAAATGCACGGCCGAGACGGGCCAGTGCCCCGTCATGTCGCGCACCGCCTCCATCAACCCGCGCGGGCCGCAACAATATAGATGCGCGCCTTTGAATTTCTCGAGCACCGGCCACAAATCATACGACTTCGCCGGGTCGCCCTCGTCGCAATGCGTCACCACGCGGCCGCGAAAGGCGGGGCCGGACAACTCATCGGCAAAGGCCATCTGCGCGCTTGTGCGGCCAAGGTAGAAAAGCCTAAATTGCTTTCCCTCGGACGACACCAGATGACGCGCCATCGACATCATGGGCGTGATGCCGATGCCGCCCGCGATCATCACGTAGCTGGGTGCGGCCGGTGCCAGGGCGAAGTCGTTCTGCGGGGCCGAGACCTCCAGCGTGTCCCCGGTCTTCACACCATCCACGAGCGCGCGCGACCCGCCGGTGCCGGGGTCCTCGCGCTTGACGGCGATCTGGTAGAACGACAGGTCGGAGGGGTCGCTGGCCAGCGAGTAGCGGCGCATCGCCCCGCCGGGCACGCGCACCTGGATATGGGCGCCGGGGGTGAAGGCCGGCAACGGCCCGCCATCGTGGCGTGCGAGTTCGAACGACTGGATGCCTGCTGCCGCCGGTTCCGCGCGGCGAACGTGCAGGGGGGTCAATGTCGGCGGGGGCGAGAGGCTCATCGGCTTTTCCTGAATTCATTCGTCCACGAAGGGAATAACGTGGTCCGGCCCGTCACTTCAACCCATGGGTCCGTCGTATCGCGATCCTGCCGCACTGCAGCATATAACGAAGTATACAAGGAAATCATTTTAAGCTCGACAGCCCGTGGCCGCCGCCGATATATAGGTTCGGAACCTAAGTAAATCTGAGAACGAAGCAATCCAGACGGGGGATACCCATGCTCACCGATGCCGAGAACAATCTGCTCTGCCGTGTGGAGGGCGAAGCCGCCATGGGCCAGATGATGCGCCGCCACTGGCTTCCCGCCTGTATGAGCGAGGAAGTGCGCGAGCCCGACGGCACGCCGGTGCGCGTGAAGCTGCTCGGCGAGGATCTGGTGGCGTTTCGCGATACCGAGGGCCGGCTGGGCATCGTGGGCGAGTTCTGCCCGCATCGCCGCGCCTCACTGGTTTACGGTCGCAACGAGGAATGCGGCCTGCGGTGCCTTTATCACGGCTGGAAGGTGGACGTGGAGGGCAACGTCGTTGAAATGGCGTCCGAGCCGCCCGAGAGCCGCATGGCCGAGAAGGTCAAGCATGTGGCGTATCCCACGCAGGAAGCCGGCGGTTTCGTGTGGGTGTATATGGGCCCCGCGGCCGAGATGCCGGCCTTCCAGTCCCCGGCGTTCGCCCCCAACGCCACCACGAAGGTCAGCATCGTCAAGATGATGGTGCCCACCAACTGGGCGCAGATTCTGGAAGGGGCCATCGACAGCGCCCATAGTTCCAGCCTGCATTCCACCGACATGCCGCCGGCGCGGGTGAATTCCAACACGGTTTCGAACGATGGCCTGTGGCAGCGGCCCTCCACCGACAAGGCACCGCGCCTGCAGGTGCAGCTGACAAGTTACGGCCTGCGCTATGCCGCCATTCGCCGGCCGATCTTCAACGCCGCCACCCATAACTACATCCGCACCACCGTGTATGTGGCGCCGATCACGGTGCTGATCCCGCCCAACAACAAATACAGCCTGGTGCAGTTGTCCGCCCCGATGGATGACACGAACACGATGTTCTACTTCGTGGCGTGGTCGGATGGCGAGGGGATAGACCAGGAGACGTTCCGCAAACTCTGCGGCGCGCAGGTTGGCATCGATGTGGATCATGAATACCGCAAGGTCCGCACGCGGGAGAACAACTACAAGCAGGACCGCAAGGCCATGAGGCTGGGCGATTTCACCGGCATTCGCGGCATTCCCAATCAGGACATGGCGATGTGGGAGACGATGGGCAAAATCGCCGATCGCAGCAACGAACGGCTTGGCGCGTCGGACGTGGCGATCGTGCAGTTTCGCCGGCTGATGCTGGATGCCGTGCAGCGCTTCCAGCGTGGCGAGCCTGCGTTGGGAACCGGCGAGCAGGCGCTGGCGCATGTGACGTTGCGCTCGTTCGAAGGTGTGGTGCCGAAGGAATCGAACTGGCGCACGCTGGGCGCCTCGGCAGAGGAGCTGGCGTCGTATCCCGGTGAGGAGCTGGCGCCGCCGGTCCCGGCCGCGGCGGAGTAGGGCGGCAGTGCCGGTTGTCGCTGTGGTTCGGCCCTCGACAATGACCGGATTTTTCGCGAAGAGAAAGAAGGCGCACATAAGCGCCCTACGGGGGACGACATGTTCAGGATCCTGATCGCCGGACTGGCGACCGCCTTGCTGTCAACGGCGAGCGTGGCGGCCCCCCGCACCATCGACGTGATTCTGCCGCTGACCGGCGCCACCGCGTTTCTGGGCAAGGCGCAGCAGACCGCGCTGGTGAACCTTCAGGCGGCGATCGCGGCGGGGATCATCAAGGCCGACCCGGTCAACTTCGTGTTCCACGACGACCAGACCAGCCCGCAGAACGCGGTGCAGCTGGCCACCGGCCTGGTTGGCGGCAAGCCGGCCGTCATCCTCGGCTCGTCCCAGGTGGCGATGTGCAACGCGATGGCGCCGCTGATGAAATCCGGGCCGGTGATGTTCTGCTTCTCGCCCGGCATCCACCCCGCGACCGGCGGCTTCGTGTTCGCCTCGGGCGTGGACACCAAAGACCTCGCCGCCGCGATGATCCGGTATTGGCGCATGAAGGGCATCACGCGTCTGGGGCTGATCACCAGCACCGATGCCTCGGGCCAGGACGCCGAGCGCAACATCCGCGCGCTGGTGGCGCTGCCGGAGAACAAGGATATCGCCATTGTAGGCGATGCCCGCTTCAACCCCGGCGATGTGAGCGTTTCCGCGCAGATGCAGCGCATCAAAGGCACCAACCCGCAGGCGCTGATCGCCTGGGCCACGGGCGGGCCGATCGCCACGGTGTTCAAGGGGCTGAGCGAGGCGGGCATGGATATTCCGGTGGCCACCACCAACGGCAACATGACGTATGCGCAGATGGACCAGTACGCGGCGTTTCTGCCGAAGGAGCTTTATATTCCGTCGCCGCCGTTCATGGGCACCGATCTCGGCGAGGTGTCGGAGCCACAGAAGGCGGCGCGCGCGCAGTTCTTCGCGGCCTACAAGGCAAGCGGCATCCTGCCGGACTCAGCGTCCACCCTCGGCTGGGACCCGGCGTTGCTGGTGCTGTCGGCGCTGTCGCAGTTGGGGCCGGATGCCACCGCCGAGCAGCTGCGCGCCAAGCTGGCCGGAACCACGGGGTTCATCGGCGTGAACGGCACCTATGATTTTCCCGCCGTGCCGCAGCGTGGCGTGGGCGAGCACGAGGCGGTGGTGACGAAATGGAACCCGGCCGCGCGGACGTGGACACCCGTGAGCCTTGCCGGCGGCGTTCCGACCAAGCCATAGGTTCGGCACCGTCGCCGCATGACCCAGTTTATCCAGATCATCATCGGCGGCATCCAGCAAGGCAGCATCTATGCCTTGCTGGCGCTGGGGTTTTCGCTGGTGTATCGCGTGACGGGGGTGATCAACCTTGCCCAGGGCGCGTTCTGCACGTTGGGCGCATTGACGGCGTATTCGCTGGAAACCTCAGTGGGATTGCCGCCCTTGCTTGCGGCCCTGGGCGCGATCCTGGCCACCACCGCGCTCGCCGCCGTCGCCGGACGCGCGCTGTTCGTGCCGGGGCTGGCGCGGCTGACCAACAGCAACATGCTGATGATGACCGCCGGGCTGCTCACGTTGTTCGAGGGCCTGGTTCTCGTGATCTGGGGCAGCCAGCCTTACGCCATGCCGCCGTTTTCAGGCGAGAAGCCGTGGCGGGTGGCGGGGCTGCTGCTTCCCACGCAAGGGGTGTGGGTGTTCGGCGTCACGCTCGCCATTATTGTTGCCCTGGGCTGGATGCTGGCGCGCACGCGGCTGGGCCAGTCGCTGCGGGCGTGTTCGGAAAACCCTACGGCGGCGCGGTTGATGGGGGTGGACGTGCCGCGCATGCAGCTGTTCGCCTTCGCCCTCGCCGGCGCCATCGGGGCCGCCGCCGGCGTGGTGGTGGCGCCCGCCATCGCGCTGCAATTCGATACCGGGCGCCTTTTGACCATCTCGGGGTTCATCGCGGTGGCCATCGGCGGCATCGCCTCGTTCCCGGGCGCCATCGCGGGCGGATTGCTGCTGGGCCTCGTGGGGCAGCTTGCCACCGCGTATGTTTCGTCGCTGTTCAGCAACGCGCTGGCGCTGGGCCTTTTGTTGATCGTGCTGGTGTGGCGGCCCTCCGGTCTCATCCGCGCGAAGCTCGCACGCCGCTCGGACGTGCGCGACGAAGCCCGGGTGTGGATGCATGTCTCGCGCCTTCCTTCCGCGATGGCCTGGCGCGGGGGGGGCCTGCTGATCTGCCTTGGTCTCGCCGCGCCGTTCCTGCTGGGCCAGGCGTTGCTCGGCGCGTTGATCATCACGCTCATCCTGTTCATCGCGCTGATCGGGCAAGACGTGCTGATGGGCTATGGTGGGCAGATCAGCCTGGGCCAGGCCGGGTTCATGGCGATCGGCGGCTATACCGCGGCGTATCTCGCCACGGAGCACGCGTGGGCGCCGATCGCCGGCGTGGTGGCCGGGATGGGGCTGTCCGTTGCGTGCGCGATCGTTCTGGCCGCCGTCACCTTGCGGCTGCGCGGCCTGTATATGGCGCTGGCCACGCTCGCCTTCGGGTTGCTGATCGACAGTTGCGCCATCGGTTTCGACGATATCACCGGCGGCCCCTCCGGCATGGTGGGCATTCCGGATTTCAGCGTGGCGGGCTTCGCGTTCGCCACCCCGATGCGGATGTATTTTCTCGTCCTCGCGTTGGTTGTGCTGATTTTCGTCGCGGTCGCGGGCGCCATGCGGTCGGGGTTCGGGCGCGCGTTGCAGGCCATCCGAACCGATCCGCTGGCAGCCGCGGCGCTCGGCGTCAACGTGGTGGGCTGCAAGATGGCGGCGTTCGCCCTGTCCGCCACGCTGGCATCCCTGGCCGGCAGCCTCTACGCGTTCCAGTTCCACTTCCTGTCGCCGGACATGGTGGGCACGCCGCGCTCGCTCGAACTCGTCTCGATGCTGGTGATCGGTGGCGAGGGCACGTTGATCGGGCCGTTGCTGGGCGCGGCCGTCCTCACGATCCTGCCCACCGTGTTTCAACCGCTGGCGATCTATAAAACGCTCGCGAGCGGCGCGTTGCTGGCGGGCTGCTCGCTGTATCTGCCGCAAGGGATGTTCGGCCTGATCGTGCGGCTGCTCCCCGGCCAGAAAAGGCCGATTGCGGCATGAGCACGCTGGAGGTGGTGGGCCTGCGCAAATCCTTCGGCGGGCTGCTGGCCACCGCCGACGTGTCGTTCAGCGTGGCGGCGCATTCGCTGACCGCCCTGATCGGGCCGAACGGCGCCGGCAAGACCACGCTGTTCAACCTCATCACCAACCTGTTCGCGGCCGATGCCGGCACCGTGACGTTCGACGGCGTGGCACTCGGCGGCCTGTCGTCCTCCGCCATCGCGAAATTGGGGGTGATCCGCACGTTTCAGACCGCGCGGGTGTTTCCGGGCATGACGGTGCTGGAGAACGTGCTGGCCGGCCGTCACCGGCTGTTGCCGCACGGGCTCGCGGCGCAGCTCACCTGGATGCCGTATGCCCGGCGTGCCGAACGCGCCTTGGCGCAGCGTGCGTTGGCGCTGCTCGACCTCGTGGGCCTTGCCGACCAGGCCGACAGCCCTGCCACGCAGCTTCCGATGGGCGCACAGAAACTGCTGGAGGTGATCCGCGCGCTGATGGCCCAGCCGCGCCTTCTGCTGCTCGACGAACCCGCCGCCGGGCTGAACGACACCGAAACCGCCGAATTGTCCGCCCTGCTGCGCGCCATCCAGGCCTGCGGCGTCACGATCGTGGTGGTGGAGCACAACATGTCCCTGGTGATGGGGATCGCCGATCAGATTGTGGTGCTGGAAGCCGGCCGGATGATCGCCACCGGCACGCCCGCCGCCATCCAGTGCAACCCGCGCGTGATCGAGGCCTATCTCGGCGCGGAGGCGGCATGAGCCTGGAACTCCGCGGCATCTCCTCCGGCTATGGCGCATCGATGGTGCTGCACGACATCAGCCTGGCCGTGGCGCCGGGCGAGATCGTGACGTTGATCGGCGCCAACGGGGCGGGCAAATCCAGCCTCGCCAAAACCATTTCCGGCCTGCTCCCGGCGATCGGCGGCACCATCGTGTGGGACGGCGAGCGGATCGACCGGCTTTCCACCGCCGAACGCCTGCGCCGCGGCATCGCCCATGTGCCGGAAGGCCGCCAGGTGTTTGCCGGCATGACGGTGGCCGAAAACCTCGCCATGGGCGCCACCATTCGCCGGGGCGGGCGCGCGGCCTCCGGCGTGATGGACGAGATCCACGCGCTGTTCCCCATCCTGGCACCGCGCATGGGCGATATCGCGGGCAATTTCTCCGGTGGCCAGCAACAGATGCTCGCCATCGCACGCGGCCTGATGTCCAGCCCCAGGCTGCTCATTCTCGACGAACCGTCACTGGGCCTGGCGCCCTTGCTGATCGCCGAGATTTTCCAGCTCATCGCCACGCTGCGCCAGCGCGGTATCTCCGTGCTGCTGGCCGAGCAGAACGCGCGCGCCGCGCTGTCCATCGCCGATCGCGGCGCGGTGATCGAGAACGGCCGGCTGGTGATGCAGGGCGCGGCCCACGCCTTGTTGCACGCGCCCGGCATTGCGGAGCGCTATCTCGGCGTGGGCGTGGCAAGCGCGGTGGACCCGGCGGCGAGTGGCCGCATGGCCGAGCGGCTGCGCGCCTGTGTGTGGAACGATGGCTGACCCCCTCGTGCGCTACGATCGGGCCTTTTCCCGCCGCACCAGATTGTCCTGGATGCGCTGCAACGCCAGGCGCAGAAATCCGATCTCTCCGGCGCTCAGCCCTTCCAGCGCCGCCGCGTTCACCTCGGCCGCATAGAACAACAGCCGGTGTTCCAGTTCCCGCCCCGCCTCGGTCAGGAAGAAATGGATCTTGCGACGGTCCTTCAGGCTTGCCTTCCGCGCGATCAGGCCCCGCGTTTCCATGTTGCGCAGCTGCTCCACGGCCGTGGGCGCCGTGGCCCCCACCCGCTCGCTGACCTCACGCTGGGTCAGGCCATCCTGCTCCCACAGCACGCGCAGGAAATACCACATGCCCACGGGCACGTCATGCGGCGCCAGGGCCGCCTGCAGATCCAGCGCGAACAGCCGCTGCGTGCGCCGCACCTGGGCGCCGATGCTGTGCTGCATCGGATAGCTCGGCCGCTCATGCCCCGTCGTCATGTGGCGCTGCGTGCCACCAGCCGCCCTGCCCATCGACCCATCATCAGAAAGAAACCCCATCATGGCCTTGCTGCGCATTGAAACCGGCCTGCACGCCGAAAGCGGAAAATACTACGCGGAATTCTATTACCCCGCCGATTCAACCCAACCATATGTCACGACGGAGCCGCGTTACAAAACCGCCGCCGCCGCGGAAGCCGACATCATCGCCAGCATGGCCGTGGCGGCCAACCGGCCGCAGCCAGGCGGCGGCAACAGCGCGTGACCCAGGCGCCAATGGCAGGAAGGCAGCCGTGGAACAGCTTGACCTGCCCATGACGGAGACGTAAAAAATTCAGGGGTGGAGCGAACGTCGCCGTGCAAAACGGCGCGGGCCTATAGACCAGATTGGCTGAGACAACCATGGGATCAGTATATTCATCCCAACGGCGCTTCCCTTTGAAATAACTGAAAGCGAGATTGTGCTATCCGGAGCCGTCTGTTGCTCTGATACGTCGATCGAATTTTCCGATACGGGGTTATGAGCTTGCAATACAACGAGGCAATAACGTTCGGCAAATCCGGAACGTTCGCGCAGCTCAGCCCCATTGGCTTCGATGTGTCCGAGGACACGAATCATTCCTGGACCATCGTGCAATCGTGCGAATTCCAGGCGTCACTGGCCATTCCCCGCCAG
The DNA here is from genome assembly GCA_025362815.1 of Rhodospirillales bacterium. Taxonomy (GTDB): domain Bacteria; phylum Pseudomonadota; class Alphaproteobacteria; order Acetobacterales; family Acetobacteraceae; genus CAIQQQ01. Next base: position 76,806 of record JANYFG010000049.1, on the reverse strand, counting down.
GACATCACATTCTTCATCGATGCCACGCCCTTCACCGTTGAAAACAAGATCGCCTCGCAATCCTTGTTCATCTACGTGAACGGTCTGTTTCAAGGTTTTCACACCTTTCGCGGCAGCACCGTTCTGCAGATCGCCATCCGCCGCCACGCCATCACCAGCCGCTCCACCCGCATCCAGTTCGTGCTGCCAGACGCCGCCTCGCCAAGCTCGCTCGGCATGAGCGCTGACCTGCGCGAGCTGGGCCTAGCGATCACGGAGATGCGCTTCGATGCCATCTAACCGTAAACGCCCTAAAATATCCGTCGGGTCGGCCGCTGGAGACGTGAAACCGCTGAAGGTCGATACGCCCCTCACCGCCACAATAATCTCGGACCCGCCGGGCGCGGACGCGTTGCGTCTGGACACCATCGCCTTTCCCACTGTCATGTCCAACTTCGCGCCCGACCCAGAGTCGGAAATACCCCCCGCGCCGGCGGAGGATGCGCCACATCCCGCGCCAGATCCCACGCCAAACCGCGCCCTGGCGGGATACGCCGACATCATGACGCTGTCCGAAATTCGCGGCTGGGCCTGGGATGCCGACCATCCCCACGATCCCATCGCCGTCGAATTGCTGGACGGCGATACCGTGGTGCTGAAAGTGCTGGCCGATCTCTACCGCGCCGACCTGCAGGCCAGCGGGATCGGCGACGGACGCCACGGCTTCATCATCGCCTCGCCGTCCGCCATCTTCCAAAGCTCCCGCCACTACGTCCGCGTGCGCCGCGCATCGGACGGGCTGGATCTCAGCGGTTCCGGCAAATGGCTCAGCCGAGACAGCGCCGGCTTCGACCTGGTGGCAACCGATCATCTGGATCAGCAGATCTTCGGTGCGGTGATGACCGCGCGCAGTGCCGACGAACTCGACCAGCCAGTCGCCGCCATGCTCAACGGGCTGAACACCCTGGTCAACGCCCGCATGGCCCTGGCGCACGACAAGGACACCGCGGCACGCGCCACCTTGCTCGATCTGCCCTACGAAGCCACGATCACCGACTGGACGCGCGACCTGCTGGCGCGATTGCAGCTCGACTACACGCCGGTGCATTTTCCCGTAAGTCCTGCGCCGCTCGTCTCCATCATCATTCCGGTACACAATAAGTTCAGCACCACGTATAACTGCCTGCAGTCGATCGACCGGCATCCGTCACGCGCGAGTTTCGAGATCATCATCGTCGATGACAGCTCAACGGACGAAACCCTTCTCGCAAGCCTTCTGGTGTCCGGCGGCTGCCGGATCATCCGCAACCCCACAAATCTCGGCTTCGTGCGCAGCTCCAACGCCGGCGCGGCCGCCGCGCGCGGCGAATTTCTGTTCTTCTTGAACAACGACACCCTGATGCGCGACGGCTGGCTGGATGAGCTGGTGGCAACCTTCGCAGCCCTGCCGAATATCGGCATCGTGGGCGCCAAGCTGCTGTTCGAGGATGGCAGCCTGCAGGAAGCCGGCGGCATCATCTGGCGGCTCGGCGACGGCTGGAACTGGGGCCGCGGCAAAAGCCCGGAGGACCCGGCCTTCTCCTATCTTCGCGATGCGGACTGGGTTTCCGGCGCGGCCCTGATGATACCGGCCGCCTTGTTCCGCGACCTCGGCGGGTTCGACGAAATCTACGCGCCCGCCTACTACGAAGACGCCGATATCGCCTTTCGCGTGCGCGCACGCGGCCTGCGCGTGGTGGTGCAGCCGGCCTCGCAGATCGTGCACCTCGAAGGTGTCAGCAACGGCACGGATGTGCACGGCACCGGCATGAAACGCTACCAGCTGGCCAACCTGCGCAAGTTCCAGCAGCGCTGGGAAGACACGCTGGCCAGCCATCGCTTCAACGGCGAACATCCGGAGCTCGAGGCCGAGCGTCAGGTCAAGCGCCGCGCCTTCTTCATCGACGAAACGGTGCCAACGCCGGACAAGGATGCCGGCTCCAACGCCGCTGTGGCGCACATGATCGCGCTCATGGACCTCGGCTATAAGGTGACGTTCCTGCCCGCCGACAATATGGCGCAGATCAACCCTTATACCGCCGATCTACAGAAAATTGGGATTGAATGCCTTTATGCGCCGTATTACTGGTCGGTGGAGGAAGTATTCCGTAAAACGCGCGTGAAGCCGGATGTGGTATATCTGCACCGCTACATGAACGCGTCGAAATACGCGACCATGGTTCGGCGTTACTTTCCAGACTGCCAGATTGTATTCAGCGTCTGCGACCTGCATTTTCTGCGCATGGCGCGCGAAGCCACCGTGCTTGGCGATGCTGCCTTGATGGGCAAGGCCAACAGGCAGCGTCGTGCCGAGCTCGGCACGATGTCGGATGTGGATCACGTGCTTGTCTATTCCAGCTATGAAAAGACCCTGCTCGCCGAGGCCGATCCGGCGCTTGCGATCACCGTCATGCCATGGACCATCCATCCCCGCCCGACTCCGATTGCATTTGCCCAACGCAGCGGGTTTGCCTTCGTCGGCGGCTACAACCACCCGCCGAATGTCGACGCTGCGATCTATCTCGCCAGCGACATCATGCCGCTCATACGCAAGCGCACCAAGGCGATCGCCTATCTCGTCGGCAGTTCCATGCCCCCCGCAGTGTCGGCGTTGCAGGGCAAGGATATTGAGATCGTCGGTTACGTGCCTGAACTGGCAAGCGTCCTTCACCGCATGTGTTGCACGGTGGTGCCGCTGCGCTACGGCGCAGGCATCAAGGGCAAGGTGCTGGAAAGTTTCGCCCACGGCATTCCCTGCGTGATCAGTGAGATCGGAGCCGAGGGGCTCGACCTGCCGCCAGATCTGTGCTGGCTGATCGCCCGCACGCCGGAAGAATTTGCCGACAAGATCGCCGCGCTGCACAGCGATGAGATACTGAACGAGAAACTCGCCCAAAGCGGCCTGGACTACATCGCCGCCCATTTCTCGGCCGCGAGCGTGACGGGTATCATGCGGGATATGCTACAGACCTAGAGGCAGATTAGCCTTCTTTTTCTGAAGAAAAAGAAGCAAAAAGACTTTTATTCATCAGATATATCTCGCGGATATATCCATAAGTTGGCCTTTATAGAATGAAGTTTTTTGGTTCTTTTGTTCACAAAAGAACATCTTGTCCCTCACTTTAAGCGCCGCTCAGATAAAGCCAGTCGCCGCCCGTGCGGCTGGGAAAAGATCGCCCAGCAGTGATTCCGGCCAGATCACGTGCAGCAGCAGGTGAAAAACCACCCAGCAAAAACACCCGACGCCGAGACCGCTCAAGGCGCTGGTGCGCAGGCTTTTGCCATAGGCCAGCGTCATGTTGGCGCACACGAACAGCACCATCGCCGGCAGAAATCCCACCACCGCCACGCCACCGATGAAGCCCACGATCCACAGGTAAAATCCGCCGGCGCGTATCCGTATCTGGCGCAACGGCATGAGGTCGGATTCCATGTGTCCCGCCATCGTGTCTTGCTGCTCCGACGTGCGATCAGACGCACCGAACAGTTCATTGACGAAATTGAGAGAGCACATCACCAGCGCCAGGATGCAGGCCGTGACCGGCACCAACTGGGCGGGCCGCGGCCATTGCAGCGCCATGAACAGAGCGCCGCCGATCGTCAGCAAGACGGCAGGCGTGAAGAAAGATGCCGCGGTGATCTGCCGCTTCTGCCGGCGCGCCTGCCGCATCTCTGATACGACTGACAGCACGATGCGCTTCATCGGCGCGAACAGCGCCCACACCACCCCCATGAGAATGACGATCACCGCCGGCCGCAACATCCACTGCCAGCCATAAAGCTGCGTCGAGATGAACAGATACCGTTCGAAGGTTTCGCCCACAACAAAGCCCAGCACCAGCGGCGGTCGCGGCCAGTTCAATCGCTTCATGATCCAGCCGACAACGCCGAAGAATACCAGGGTGTAGAGATCGCCCCAGTCATGGGTGCCCTGATACGCCGCCACCAGCACCAGGCACATCACGATCGGCAAAAGGATTTCGGGCGGAATGCGCGCCACCTTCGCCAGCCACCGGCTGCCGAGCAGACAGATCACCGCCCCGATCACGTGCGCCAGCGTCAGGCTCCAAACGATGGCGTAGGTGACGTCCAGGTGTTTCGTCAGCATCTCCGGCCCCGGAGTCAGGCCGTGGATCAGCATCGCCCCCAAAAGCAACGCCATGGACGCCCCGGCCGGCACGCCGAAGGCCAGGGTGGGCACCAGGTGGCCGCCCTCCTTGGCATTGTTCGAAGCCTCCGGTGCGATCACGCCTCGAACGTCCCCGGTCCCGAACGTCTCGGGGTTTTTCTCGCTCCGCTGCGCATAGCCATACGCAATCCAGTCGATCACCGCCGAGCCGATGCCGGGAATGGCGCCAAGCCCGGTGCCCAGCAACGAACACCGCACCACCAGCCACCAGTTCCGGCCGACGTCGCGCACGCCTTCCCACTGGCTGGACAAGGTGATGTCAGACGCATCGCCGCGCGCGATCGTCTCTCGCTTCACCGCCAGCTCCGCCAGCTCCGGCAAGGCAAAGATGCCGAGTGTGAAAGGGATCAGCGGCAATCCCTCGTAGAGATATTCCGTGCTGAACGTCCAACGCAACGCGCCCCCCGGCGCCTTGTCCCCCACCATCGCCAGCATGGTGCCAAAGGCCGCCGCGGTCAGCCCCTTCAAGGGCGCCTTGCCGCTCAACGTGGCCACCATGGACATGCCGAAGATGGTGAACCCCAGCAATTCCGGCGAGCCCACGGCCAAAAGCACCGGCCGCAACACAGGAATACTGAGGAACAACACCAGCGCCCCCACCAGGCCGCCCACCAGCGAGGCCGCGAACCCCGCGCCGAACGCCCGCCCCGCCTCGCCCTTTCGCGCCATGGCGTGCCCATCGATCACCGTGGCGGCGGCACCCACATGGCCGGGCACGCCGAACAGAATCGCCGTGATGAAATCAGACGACGTGATGACGGCGGCCATGCCCAAAAGCAGCGCGAACGACGACGGCGCGTCCATCGCGTAGGTGAACGGGATCAACAACGCCATGCCAACGATGCCGTTCAGGCCAGGAAGAACCCCGATCGCCAGCCCGATCAGCACACCGACGAAAAGGATCAGCAGACGCATCGGCTCCAGCATCATCGCCAAGGCATGGCCAGCCATCGTCAGCATATCGGCGTTCATGGATCTTCCTTGTCGACCTTCCCAGACCCCACCGCCTCGTGCGCGGGAGGCCGACGAAACGTTCGCCTGGCGCACTTCTCGGCGCATTCGCGAACAACTCGACAGTCCGCAATCCGCGATCCGCCGTCAAGTGACCCTTGCTCCATGGTATCCGCAACGCTACGTGTTTATCGCGAAGCGGACAGTCCGCCGCCAATCAAGACGTTCGCGACCGTTCAAGCGGCTTGGAAGAATGCCAGGGGATCAAGATGCCACGCATGAAAATGTCTGCCGTCAAATTTGGATTCTTGCTGTCTTGCCTGGTCTTGCAGGCGCCGTCTGCACAGGCCGACCCGGTTGAGGATTTCTACAAGGGCCGCACCATCAACCTTTATATCGGCTACAGCGTGGGCGGTGCGTATGATGTCTATGCCCGCCAGATCGCCCGCTATCTCGGCAGCCACATCCCCGGCAACCCCACCGTGGTGCCGCAGAACATGGAGGGCGCCGGCAGTCTTCGTGCCGCCAACTACATCTATTCCCGCGCGCCCAAAGACGGCACCGCCATCGCCACCTTCGCCCGTGGCGCCGCGTTCTTCCCGTTGATGGGCCTGCAAGGAGCCACGTTCGATGCGCCGAAGCTCAACTGGCTCGGCAGCGCCAACAACGAGACCAGTCTGTGCGTGTCCTGGGCCACCACCGGCATCAAGACGATCGACGACCTCAGAACCCGTGAGATGACGGCCGGCGGCACCGGCCCGTCCGACGACACCGTGCAGTTCGTGAAGGTGATCAACGGCACCGTCGGCACGAAGATGCGCCCCGTCACCGGCTATCCCGGCGGCGGCGACGTGTTGCTGGCGATGGAGCGGGGCGAGGTTCAGGGCCGTTGCGGCTGGTCCTATTCCAGCCTGCTGTCCACGCGCGCCAGCTGGATCGCGGACAAGAAGATCAACATCCTGCTGCAGCTTGGCCTGCACAAGCACCCAGACCTGCCGGATGTTCCGTTGGTCATGGACCTTCCGATGCCTGACGAGAACAAGGACATTCTCCGGCTGGTTTTCGCCCGCCAGGTCATGGGCCGCCCCTACGCGGTGCCACCCGGCATTCCCGCAGACCGCCTCGCCGCACTGCGCAAGGCGTTCAGCGAGACCATGAAAGACCCCGCCTTTCTCGCCGATGCCGAGAAGGCCCAGTTGGAGCTCAATCCAGTCTCAGGCGAGGATGTTCAGAAACTCGTGACGGACATCTACCGCATCTCGCCAGACGTCGCCCGCAAGGCCGGCGCGCTTCTCCAGTAACGCCTGCCACCAAGGACGCCCGCATGATCAGACTATACGGCTTCTGGCGCTCTGCAGCCGCGTTTCGCGTGCGGATCGCGCTCAACCTCAAGGGCATCGCATTTGCCGAAACCATGATCGACCTCGATGCCGGCGATCAGCACTTGCCAGACTATATCAGCGTCAATCCCCAGGCGGTCGTGCCGTCGCTCATCCTCGAAGACGGCACCACGCTGACCCAGTCGGTGGCGATCCTGGAATATCTGGACGAAACCCATCCCGCCCCGGCCCTGCTTCCGAGTGACGCGATCGGTCGTGCAAGGGTGCGGGCGCTGGCCCTCATCTGGGCGGCCGATCACCACCCGCTGATCCCGCCCCGTATTCGCGCCTACCTGCGCGACACGCTGGGCGTGGACGATGACGGGCGTACCGCCTGGGTGAAGCATTGGTTCAGCGAGGGACTGCGGATTGGCGAAGCGCGCCTCGCGCACGATCCCGCCACCGGCCGTTTCTGTCATGGCGACACGCCCACGATCGCCGATCTGTGCCTGCTCAGCCAGGTGATGGGCGCGCGCGGCTTCAAGGTGGATTTTGGCCCGTATCCCACCATCAACCGCATCGTTGATGCCTGTCTGGAAATCGACGCCTTCAACCACGCGCTGCCACTCAAACAGCCCGGCGCGCCTGCCGCCCATTGAAGGGATTATCCACCCCGCTTTGCGCGGGGTGGATACAATCTGCTACTCCGCCGCTTGAGATATGGCAGGCAGAGTCAACAACTCCGTCGCATAGGCTTCGTCCATACGCGGCTTCAGATCGTGCCTGGCGAGCGCTTCGGCGAAGAGGCGGCGCACCAGCGGGCTCTCGTCGGCATAGTCGATCTGGTCGCCGCCGATGCGCCGGCTGATCCACGCCTTCGGCACGCCCTGCGCGTTGCGGATCGACACCACCTCATGCTTGAACGCCAAATAACGCGACGGCGTGGTGCCGGTGTTGAAATGCTGGTGGAACCAAAGGTTCGGCGGCACGATCATGCAGCCCTCCTGCCACTCATACCGCCGCGGCTCCTCACCCTCCGGCCACATCAGCGAATATCCCTCGCCGGACATGATGATCACGTGGGCACCCGGCCCATGGCAATGCGCCTTCTTGTAGGTGCCGATTGGGAACTGCGAGATGTGGCTGTTCATCGAGCCATTGGCCATGTTGAAGCGGATATGCCCGCCACCGGCACCACGCTCCTTGGCGGAGATCAACGGCAGGTTGATGCTGTCGGAGACGAAGTTCGTCACCAGCTTCAGCCCGTCGATTTCGGATTTGTTGGCGAAATAATCAGGCTCGCCGTTGAACCGGTTCTTGAAGTCGAAGCTCGTGTTGAACACGAATTCCGGCTCCTCGTACAGGTTGATCACCGGCGGCGCATTGGTCACCGCCACGAAACGCGCGGGCGTGGTGCCGGAGCCGTTGAAATGCTGGTGCCAGCAGTTCAGCGGGATCGCGAACATCGAGCCCTTGCCCCATTCGAAGCTCATCTTGTGCCCGGCATCGTTCCACACCGTCGTCGAACCGCGACCGCTGAGAATATAGATCATCTCCTCGAACAGCTGCCGCTGCGGCGCAACCTTGTCGCCGGGTGCTATCTCCAGCAGGTAACAGTCGTTGGACGTGCGCGACGCCTCGTGATTGATATACACGCCCTTGCCGCCCCGCCGTGCCCAAGGCTTCAGCTCGGTCGTGTGCAGATTGGGGATGTAATGCGCGGCGATGATGTCCAGCCCCTCGGCGCGCACCCAGCGCGTATAGGAACTGTCTTTTTCCGTGGCGAACTTCTTCGCGAGATCGTCGGATACGATTGCATCTTTTGCCATGGCTCAGGCTCCCGCGTGGCTGTGTTGGTGTTCGCCGTCATCCCCATGGACGTGAGGATGCGGGTGGTCGTGATGATGATGGGGGCGGGGCGCGACCGCAGGCGCATGCGGGTCCTGGCTGAACACCAGCGACTTCACCGTCACGGGCACGGTACCAGAAGGCAGCCGGATCCGCCCAAGGTCGATATAGTCGAAATCCCAAAGCACGATACCGTCGATCACAAGAAGTTCGGAGGCGAGGCCAAGGTCTTCGCGCAACACGCCGCCCAGCGTGCGGGCCAGATCGCCGTCCATGATCACATAGATCGGCCGCCCAGCCGCCACCGTGTTCGGCAACGCGGCCAGAAGTCCGCGTGCCAGGCTTGCAACACGGCTGTAGTCCGGCAGACCGCTCCAATGCAGCGCGATGGCAACGTCGCTTTCGCCTTCGACAAGATCGAACGAGGTGAAATGACGCGCCACCGTTGCGGCGAAGGCATCGGGGTCGATCACATCGCCGAATTCGAAGTTTGGTGACAGAACCTGCAAGTTCTTGCGCGGTAGCAGCACGCCCGCATTCGAGATAAAGATCGTGTTGCCGCTGAGCTGGATCGAATATTCAGATGCCCCGAGCGCGGTGGCGCGAATGCGGGCCTGCGCCGGCAGCAGCGGCCACGGCAGCGCACCCTCGTCAAGCCGTTTGCGCACCGCGTGGCCCAGCAGCTTGCCCATGTCGCCGAAGTCACGATCCTCCACTCCGTAGATGTATTCAGCCACGCCGCCCGAAAACATCACGCCGTCGATCGGCCCGCGTTCGCCGAGCAGGGCCGTCAGGAACAGGTCGCGCACGGCCGCATCCGGCTCCACGTCGCGCACCGCGCGCACCACGGCATCGGCCATCCAGTTCGCGGTGAATTCCATGCCGCGCCGGCTGATGGTGTCGCCGAGATGCCAGTGATAGCCGGCCTCATGCGCCAGATGCGCCCCGGCCGGGTCTAGCCTGGTGATCACGCCGGCTTCGTCGACCACCATCAGCCGGCCGCCGACATGAAACGCCGCCGTGGCCACCACGCGGCCGGCTTCGATCAGCCCCAGCTTGGTGGTGCCGCCGCCGATATCCACGTTCAGCACCCGCCCGCCGGTGCTGCTGGAAACGGCCGCGGCACCAGACCCATACGCCGCCAGCATCGCTTCCATATGATGCCCCGCGGTGGCACACACGAAATCACCGCCCTTCTCCGACAGAATACCGGCAATCGCCGCCGCATTTTCCCGCCGCAACGCCTCACCGGTCAGGATCACGGCCCCGGTGTCGATGTCATCCGGCGTCAGCTCGGCCGCCGCATAGGCGCGATCGATGATGTCGCCCAACGCGCTTTCATCGATGCGTCGCTGGTCGATATACGGTGTCAGCGCCACCGGACTTTCAAACAACGTCTCACGCGAGACGACGAAATAACGGCTGGACATATCCTCGCCGAGGCGCCGCAGATTGATGCGGCTGAAGATCACCTGCGTGCCGGACGATCCGATGTCGATCCCCACACTGACCAACGACACGTGATCGGCGATCCACAACGGATTGTCCTCGATCGGGCCGTCGTCGTCGAAGTGGTCGTGGTCATGATCGTAAGCCAAACCCGGCACGTGCAGATGGTTGAGGTCCTGCCCCAACGCGTGGTCCACCACCACGTGCGCCGGATCGATCCCGCCCGTCTCGCCCCCACCCGCATCGCTCCCGCCCGGCTCCGTCATGCCCGCAGCGCCATCAACATGTCCTCGACATAGTCAGGACCGTTGGCCACCACGATCATTGTGGCGAACGGGCGAAGCTGCGCCAGCGTGCGCGCCACGCGCTCGGTCGGCGTATCCGCCGCCGCGATCACCAGCGCCGTCACCGGCACGCCGCGCATCCGGCACGCCTCGCCCAGCAAGGTCGCCGCGTCGGCGTTCTCACCGGCGTGGGCCACCAGCACCAGCATGTCCGACCGTTCGGCATCATCGAGCAAGGCCTGAGCGTGGGACTGTAACGATGCCATCCAGTCCGCCCCCGCCAAAGCCGACAAAGCCACCAGGCGCCGACGATCGGGCGCTGCCGCCACCGCCTGCGCCACCAACGCCACGCTGCCGGAATCGAGCGCGATCAGGCTGGCCGTGCGGCCGCGCGAGTTCGGATAGGGGGCGCGAAACCGCGACTCCAGCGCCGAGGTCGCCCGGGCCGACTCGCTCTGCCCCACGCCCGCGGTCACACCGAAGCCTGCGCCACGCCGGGGCGCGCCTTCAGGGCCTCGGCCGCGGCATCCTTGAACGCCTCATGCGGCGGCAGAACCATCGCCACCGAGCGGATCTTCTGGTGCGCGATCTCCAACCCCGGCGGACGCGTGCCTTTCTCCGCCAGCGCCTTTGCCGCGCGCAGCAGCCGCAGCCTGGCCATGATGATGCCGTTATCGGTGGAAACCAGGTTCTCGCGCGTGCGGTCCACGATCGGCCCCATGCTCTCCTGCAGCGAGGCATCCTGCATCGCAATCCCCGCCACCCCGCTATAGGTGGTCTTGGCGCGTTGGGCCTCGCGGTCCATCAGATAGTCGTTGTCCTTGTTCGCCGCCGGGCGATACGTGCCTGGCACATACGTGACATGGATGCCGTGGCCCTCCTGCATCGCCTTCACCTCATAGGCGTGCAGCGGGCGCACCGGGTGATAATCGAAGCTCCAGGCCCAGCATTTCTCGTCATCGATGGGCACCCAGAAATGGCCGTGCATCGGATGATCGCCGCGTGGCGGCACCATCGTGAAGCACGGCATCACCCAGGGCGTCACGCGCCAGTAATAGCGCCCCTCCTCGGCATTGCGTCGCACGCCGATCAGAAGTCCGCCGTCGTTTTCAACAACCTCGAAGACCGGCTTGGAGTCGTTGAGGTTATACTGGTTGCCCTTGGCGCCCTTGAAGAGCGGATCGGTGTTGAGGTTGCCGCTGTGCAGGAACGAGACATGGCTGCTGTCGATGCCGCCTTCCAGCGCCTGCAGCCAATTGCTTTCCTGCAGGCGCTTGGTGGTGAAGGTCTGATCGGCGGGAACGGTGGCGAACTCCCACTCCGGCTCCGGCGGCTGCAATTCCGGCGGGCCCATATAGGTCCACAGCACGCCGCCCTTCTCGATGAGCGGATAGGATTTCAACTTGATCTTGTCGCACATGCCGGATTCCGTGGGCTCGGACGGAATTTCCTGACACGCACCGTCCACGCCGTATTTCCAGCCGTGATACGGACAGCGAATGCCGCCTTCCTCATTGCGGCCGAACCAGAGCGACACCCCGCGATGGGCGCAGAACTCGTCGATCAGCCCCAGCCGCCCCTCGCTGTCGCGCACCGCCAGCAGACGCTCCGACAGCAGCTTGATGCGCACCGGCGGGCAGCCATCCGCCGGCAGTTCCTCGGCCAGCATCGCCGGCAGCCAGTAACAACGGAACAGGTTTCCCATCTGGGTGCCTGGCCCGGTCTGCGTGACGATGTCGTTCTGTTCACGGCGTAACATGGCAGCTCTCCAGCCGAGATGCTGTCCTTCGCGGTGCTTCCGGTCACGCCCGCTTCGGCGGGATAGTGTTCACCCAGCGCACATTAGGACGTTCCTGCGCACAAATTCGGCCAGACCACCCGCGCTGTCAAGCACCGCCTTAGATCTTGAACGCCTCCAGCGTCGATGGGTGAAACAGCTCGTCCACCCCCACCAGCCTTTTGGACAAGCCCTGATGATGGTGAAAGCCGAGGAAGGCCTGCAGCGTGGCCTTGTTGGCGGCATAGCCGTAGGGCCAGAAATCACGCCCCATCAACACACGCGTGCGGTGCAGATTTTCCTCCACGAACGGCATCGTCACCTTGGTGGCCGACGTGTCCGCCAGTTTCGCGAGCGCCACCTGCTTGGATTTCTCGAACGCCTTCAGCAAGGCCGCGGGCAACCAGGGATGCTGCTCCACAAGCGCGCGCCGCACGCCGAGGATATGCATGATCGGGAACAGCCCGGTGCGGCGAAACCAGTCCGAAGCCACCGCGGCGGGGTCGGCGAACAGCCAATCCACCTTTGGGCTGCCGGCCTCGAACGAAGCCGGTGCGCGGGGGCCGATGATGCCGTCGATCTCGCCCGCCTCCAGCATGCCGTTCAAGGTCTGGCCCGCCGGCGCGTTTTCCAGCCGCAGATCCGGCCCCAGGTCCAGCGTGATCTTTTCCTCCCGCCCCGGCGTGTCCATGCCGCCGCGCACCCAGGTGATGTCGGACGGCTTCACGCCGTATTCCTCCTCCAGAATCGCCCGCGCCCACACATTCGCGGTCAGCTGATATTCCGGCGTGCCGATGCGCCGGCCCTTCAGATCGGCCGGCGTTTCAATGCCACAGCCGGTGCGCCGATAGATGGAAGTGTGGCGGAAGGCGCGCGAAGGGAACACCGGCACGCCCACATACGGGCAGTCCCTGCCTGCGGTTTTCACCGTGAAGCTGCTGAGCGACAGCTCCGTCACGTCGAACTCCTGGTGGCGAAATCCGCGAAAGAACATCTCCTCCGGCTCCAGCGACATGAAAACCGGGTCGCAGCCATCGATCTGCACCTCACCGGTTTTCAGCGCGCGCATGCGGTCGTAATCGCCGACCGCGATGGAAAGGGCGAGTTTGGCCATGCGAAAATCTCCAGCGTTTGGAATGGAATAAAACGGGCTCAGCCGATCAGCAACGGCCGCATATCGGCCGCGGTGCCGCGCAACACCGGCAGAATACGCGTGCGCAAAACATCGTCAGGCGTCCGGCTGGCCTGTGTGCTCACATTCAATGCCGCCACCACCCTGCCGGAGGCATTGCGCAGCGGCACCGCCAATGAGCGCAGATCCACCTCCATCTCCTGGTCCACCACACAGAACCCGTCGCGCGCCACCTGCGCCACCGCCGCGCGCAGGCCAGCTTCGGTCGTGATGGTGAAGGGGGTCAGCGGCTCCAGCTCGGCGGTTCGGAAAAAGACAGACAGCTCCTTCGCCGGCAACGACGCCAGCAGCACGCGGCCCATCGAGGTGCAGTGCGCCGGCAGATGCGTGCCGACATCGCGGTGCAGCGATGCGATGCGCTTGCGGCTCGATCGCGCCACATAAATCACCTCCGCCCCATGCAGAATGGAGACGGAACAGCTTTCGCCCACCGCCTCGCTGATGCGTTCCAAAAACGGTTGCGCCACGCGCGGCAGCACGCTGGACCGCAGATACGCCTGCGCCAATGTCAGCACCTGCGGAGACAGCGAGAAGAACCGGCCGGCCACATCCACATAGCCCAGCGCCTGCAACGTGAGCAGGCAGCGCCGCACCGTGGCGCGCGGCAGATCCGCCACACGCGCCACATCCGATAACGTCATCTGCTGGTTCTGGCCGCTGAATGCCCGGATAACGGCCAGGCCACGCGCCAGCGCGGTGACGTAGTTGCGGCTGTCGGCCGGGTCTTCCAGCAACTCGTCCGCGCTCAGAACCGCGTCGGCATCACTCACGAAACTCTCCGTCGTTCGCACTGCGAACATTGGTAGACCGCGAATTCCCACCCGGCAAGGCCGCGTTGACAGGGCCGGATCGGCGCGGCAAGAGTCCGCATAGCGCAGAACTGTGCGCCCAGTGAACATGCGCCCAGTGAACATGCGCCCAGTGAATATGCGCCCAGTGAACATGAGCTTGAACGAATAACAGGAACGGCCATGACCGATCAGCCTGCCGGGTCCCGCCTCGTCGCCTTGTGCGACGTGGCCGAGGTCACAGAAGACACACCGGCACAGGTGGACCATGACGGCGAGGTGTACGCCGTCTTCGCCCATGACGGCGCCTATTACGTCACCCAGGATCTGTGCACGCATGGGCCGGGCAACCTGTCCGAAGGCTATGTGGAAGGGTGCGAGGTGGAGTGCCCGTTCCACCAGGGCAAATTCAACTTCATCACCGGCGCGCCCACAGCCCCGCCTTGCACCGATGCGCTGCGCGTCTGGGCCGTGACCGTGCAGGACGGCAAAATCTGCATCGACCCCGCGCAAGCCTGACACAAGAAGGCCCAAAGCCATGACGCTTCCGAAGCTGGCCCTGTCCATGGGCGACCAGGCCGGCATCGGCCCCGAAATCGCGCTGAAGGCCGTGCTGGACCCGCGGGTGAGAGCCGCGTGCATCCCCGTGCTGGTCGGCGATCGCGCGGCACTGGAATGGCACGCGCAGGCCTGCGGAATCGCGGCCGATATCGTGTCCATCGATGGCTTCGCGCAGGCCGGCCAAAGCACGGGCGTGGAGATCGTCGATCTCCGGCAATTCGAAAAAACACTGTTGCAGCCTGGCGAAATCGCAGCCGCGCACGGTCAGGCAGCGGTCGACGCGGCGGCTTTCGCCATCAAGGCCGCAATGCGGCACGAGGTGGAGGCCGTGGTGGCCTGCCCGCAGACGGAGCTGGCAATCCACCAGGCCGGCATCGAGTTCGACGGCTATCCCTCGTTCGTGGCGCGCTGCACGGGCACGCCGGTGGACGACGCATTCCTCATGCTGTGTTTCGATGCGCGGCGCATCGTTCACACAACCCTGCATGTCAGCCTGCGCCGTTCCATCGATCTGATCACCCATGCCCGCCTGATGCGGGTGATGCAGGCAACGCACGACGTGTTGCGCGGACTGGGCGTTGCGGCGCCGCGCATCGCGGTGTCAGGCCTGAACCCGCACGCCGGCGAGGGCGGCATGTTCGGCGAGGAAGAGATCACCACCATCACCCCCGCCATCGAGGCCGCGCGTCAGGCTGGATTGCACGTCGAAGGCCCCTTTGGCGCAGACACGATGTTTCACAAAACCGGCTACGACGCCTACATCGTGATGTATCACGATCAAGGCCATCTTGCCGCGAAACTGCTCGCCACCAACCGCACCGCGGGCATGACGATCGGCACGCCCATCCTGTTCTCGTCGGTGGCGCACGGCAGCGCGCTCGACATCGCCGGACAGAACAAAGCCAGCCCCGAAGCGGTGGTGGAGGCCGTGCAGCGTCTCGCGGGCGCCGCCATGCATCGGCGGTCGCTGGCCCACGCATGACGTCCCGCCCAATGATGCCCGGCGTCGTCGTGATCGGCGCGGGGCAGGCCGGCGGTCGCGCTATCGAAGCCCTGCGCGGCCACGGGTTCCAAGGCCCCATCACGCTGATCGGCAGCGAGCCGCATCTTCCCTACGAGCGCCCTGCCTTGTCCAAGGAAATGCTTCTGGACACAGCATCCGAGACGATTGCATGGGTCCGGCCGGCGGACTGGTATGCCGCCGAGAATGTGCGCCTCCTGCTCGGCGCCACCGCCACATCGATCGACCGCGACGCACGCGCTGTGTCGCTGAATAACGGCACCGTTGTTTTCTACGACACACTCATCCTCGCCACCGGCGCATCCCCGCGTGCGTTGCCGGTGCCGGGCGGCGATCACCCGCGCTGCCACACCATCCGCACCCTTGAAGACAGCCGATCGCTGCGCACCCATTTCGTGCCTGGGGCCCGGATCGTGGTGGTCGGCGCGGGTTTCATCGGCCTCGAGGCCGCCGCCGCCGCAACCAGCCACGGCTGTGCCGTCACCGTTCTCGAAGCCGGCAGCCGCGTCATGGCGCGCGGTGTGCCGCCCCGTATCAGCAGCCTCTACGCCGCGCTCCATCGCAGCCATGGCGTCGAACTGCATTTCGGCGTCGGAATCACCGCCATCACCGGGCCGGAAAACGCCCCCGTCGTGGAATGTGCCGATGGCACCAGCATCCCCGCCGATGCCATCGTGGTCGGCATCGGCGTCGTGCCCGAGGATGGCCTGGCCGTCGCCTGCGGACTCGCGGTGGATGGCGGCATCGTTGTGGACGAACACGGCCGCACAACAGACCCCGCTATCTATGCCGCGGGAGACGTCACGCGCCATTACAACCCGCTTTTCGGCCTCTCGCTGCGGCTGGAAAGCTGGCAGAACGCGCAGAATCAGGCGATTGCGATCGCCCGCAACATTGCGGGCCAGAACATAGTTTATGCCGAAGTGCCGTGGTTCTGGAGCGACCAGTACGGCGTGAACATGCAAATCACCGGCCTGCCCACGCCCGGCGCCACAACCATCGAACGCGGCGACATCGACGGTTTCAACGGCCTGTTGCTGGAAATGACCGGAAATCGCCTCGTCTGCGCCATCGGACTGAACGCCACGCGCGACCTCCGCTTTGCCAAGCAAATCATCAGCCTCGGCGTGGATGTCGATCCCGCGAAACTGGCGGATCCCGGCGTTAAACTTGCTGATCTGTTGCGAGAACTCAAATCAAGGTAAATTTAAAAGAGGTTCTTTTGTGAGCAAAAGAACCAAAAAACTTCATTCAGATAGTCTAGTGCTTGGGTGGGAATATCAGCGACTTTACCACCACGGGCACGCCGCCGGATACAAGCAATAGCTCGCCGATATCGATATGGTCGAGTTCGCTGACTTTGACACCATCGATTGACACCAGTGCCGCCGCCGCCCGACTTTCACTGGCATGCATGCCGATCAGCCCGCCAACATCGCCGTCACCCACCAACACCAAGGGATGGCCGCGTTCGAGATAGTCGGCCAGCCCCTCGATCACACCGTCGAGAAACGCCGCAATGCGCGCATGGGTGGCCGATCCCTGCCAGCGATAACCTAGCGCCAACGTACGGTCGCACGACGAAAGGTCCAGCCGAACCAGCGCGGCACGCACAGCGGCAGCCACGCTCTGCGGCACGATCACAGTGTCGAACGCGATGTCCGGCACGATCACCGGCACGCTGGTCAACGGAAGAATCTCGACGGGATCGACGAAGATCGTGTTGCCGCTGAGTTGCACACTGTAGTGCGAGGCCCCGATCACAGTGGCGCGGATGCCCTGATCGGCAAAGCGCAGCACCGGCCCCCAAGGCCGCATCAGTGCCGAGACGGCATCCGCCAGCAACGGGCCAAGATCTCCGAAACGGCGAGGCTCGCGGCCATGGATATATTCAGCCACGCCGCCGGAAAAACTCACCTGATCCGGTGCCCGTCCAACCCGCAACGGTGCGAGGCGCAGCAGCTTCTCCGTCTGTGGCAGCATCGCCGCCCCGCCGCACGCCGCGAACAGGTGCGCCGCCATCGATGCCGCCACCGCTTCCAGCGCGCCCTCTGCGGGCCGCGCGCCAATCGCAAGCCCCCCCACCGCCGCGTGCACCAGGCCGGCAGGCTCGATATGGCTGACACGACCCTCACCGTCGAGACGGATCAACCGCGCGCCCACATCCAACGCCGTGAGATCGATCACCGATCCGGCCTCGCAAATCGCGATCTTGCTGGTGCCGCCACCGATATCGACATTCATCACCCGCAGACCCGTGCGCGCCGAGGCCGCCACCGCCCCAGAGCCATGCGCCGCCAGGGTGGTTTCCAACCCGTCGCCGGCCGCCACCGCCACGAAACGGCCCGTCTCGGAGGCGAACAACTCCCCGATAGCGCGAGCATTTCCTTTTCGCGCCGCAGTGCCCGTCAGAATCAGCGCGCCGGTATCGATCATTTCAGGCTCGATCTCAGCCTTTTCGTATTGCCAGCCGATGAACGCACCCAGCGCCGCGGTGTCGATCGTGTCGGAATCGGCATAAGGCGTCAGGAAAATATCAGACTCGTGCAGCAACTCCCGCGACACAACGTCGCTCCGCCCCATCCGCCGGCGCAGCACGATCCGGGAAAACGCCAGATGCGACGTGGATGACCCGATATCCACCCCCACGCTCACCAAGCGAATGTCGTTGTCCCGATCCGGTGCGCGGCGGCTGCGGGCAAAGAAGATCCGCCCGCCCTCGGGTTCACGCGGCATAGTCATCGTCGCGCATCCGATTGATCTGACCTGCCACGCCGACCTCGCTCGAGTACTGGGCGCGCACGAACGGATCCTCCCGCGCGTAGGAAATCATCGTGCCGCCATCAGCAAGATCAACGGCGGTATCATCGCACATCTCAGCGCCAGGCGGCCCGCCGGCCCGTTCGGGCACGCCCCATGTCAGATGGCGCAGCGGCACCGGTCCGGTATTGAACACCTGGTGATACCACCTCCCACCGCCCGGCCCCGCACCCATGATCACGCCCGGCGCATGCGCCACCGCCAGTACGGTCTCGGCCAAGCCGTCCGCCCAGGGCGTGGGCCCAGAACGCTGGGGCCACAGATACGAAAACCCGCGCCCGCGCAAACCCACCATCACGCTGCAGGTTGGCAGGATATGCGCTTTCGCATAGCGCCCGGGCCGATGTTCGCCCACCGCGCAGTCCAGGCCCGGCCCCGTCATGGCAAGGCCGAGCTGGCGGTAGCCGGGTGAATAACGGTTGTCCAACGGCAGGTCGCAGCCCACGATATCAGGCACCAAATGGGTACGGCACTGAGCAAGCCCGCGCACCGGATGCGGCTCCACATCGTCGAACGCCAGCCCCACCTCGTCGTCGAACCTGTTGGCAAACACGAAGGGATTGGCGAACACCGCGTCTACGGTGCCCAGCATGTTCAACATCGCCGGCGCGTTGCTGGCCTGCAGCAGCAGCGCCGCCGTGCCCGTGGCGTTCACCATGCGGTGCACGGCGTTCGGCGGCACCGAAAACAAAGATCCCGCCTGCCACTCGAACACCACGCGGCGATCGGTGTCCTCCAACCATAATTCAGTGGTGCCGCGCCCCTCCAGCACCAGCACAATTTCCTCGAACAAATGCTTCTCCGCACGCGTGTCGCCAGACGCCGCGATCTCGAGCAGCGCGCACCCCAGCCCACCCTCGGTGCCGAACATCTGCACATACGCACCCGAAGCCGCCAGCCGGCGCCACGGCTGAAGCG
Source organism: Rhodospirillales bacterium (assembly GCA_025362815.1). Taxonomy (GTDB): domain Bacteria; phylum Pseudomonadota; class Alphaproteobacteria; order Acetobacterales; family Acetobacteraceae; genus CAIQQQ01. The sequence continues at coordinate 57,671 of JANYFG010000049.1, read as the reverse complement.
GCACCGCCCGCAGATCCACCGACATCGCGCGTATCACCGGCCCGCCCTCAGCTTCCATGAACCTGTCATAGGTGAGCGGGGGCTGCAGAAACCGGCTGATCCCGGCGGCGCTCAACCCCGCGGGCTCGTGCCAGTGAACCTGTCCATCAACCTCGTGCGGCATCAGCCCCCCGCCAGCAGAAAAACCAAAGCACCTGATCCTATCAGCACCAGTGGATTAAGCTCGGTCGCCAGAATGATCCCTGTCGCCAGCAATGCCACCGCCCAGGCCAGCCAGCCGCCGGATGCGGCGCGAAACAGCGTCAGGCTGCCCGCCAGAATCAAGCCCGCCGCCACCGGCGCCAGGCCCTGTTCCACGGCCTTTTGCCAGGCCGCCCCGCGATAACGCGCCCACACCCGCGCCAGCAGCAGAACCACGATCGACGACGGCACAAAAATCGCGAACGTGGCCACCGCCGCGCCTGCGATTCCCGCGGCCTGCCAGCCGATCAACGTCACGATCAGCGATGTCGGCCCCGGCGCCATTTTCGAGATGGCGAAATCGGCCACGAATGTCGCCTCGTCGATCCAGCCATGCACCTGCACCGCCTGGCGATGCACCTCCGGCAGGATGGCCTGACCGCCGCCCACCGACATCAACGACAAAGGCGCCATGATGAGCAACAGGGCCAGAAGCGGATTGTCCCGCATCAACGCGGATACCGAAAGGCAAGCGCCACGCTCACCGGCGCCATCACCAAAACCACGGCGACCATCGGCAGTTTCAACACGCCCACGCCGGCGAAGACGATGCCCAACACGCAGGCCGGCCACAGCCGCCGCACCTGCCGTCGCGCCGCGCGCAACCCCATGGAGAGCGACATGCCGATCGCAGCCGCCGCCGCCCCCTGCAACGCCAGATGGGTCGCCTCGTAGCGTGCGAGCCAGCTGTAGCACGCCGCCATCACCACCACGACCAGCATTGGCGGCACAATCACGCCCAGCGCCGCCACAATGGCGCCGGGGCTGCCCGCCAGCCGATAGCCGATCCAGATCGGCAGATTGACCACGTTGACACCCGGCAGCGCCTGCGCCATGGCAAGCCCGGTGAGGAACTCATCCTCCGTCATCCAGCGGCGCCGGCGCACGCACTCGTTCATCATCCAACCCGTCAGCCCGCCGCCAAAACTCGTCAGGCCCAGCTTCGCAAAGGCCGAAAAGAGGTCTCCAAGCCCGGGGGGAGATCCAGGGGCAAACCCGGTGGCAGACCCGGGGGGCGGCACATCATCCGTCACATCACCAACCCTTTCCAAGCGGTGCAGTCTCGCGCATCCCGGCGATATTGACACGCCCCTAAAAGCCGATAGCCTGTTCGCTAGTCAATAATATTGTTCGCCCTGCGCACGCCGGACCTTGCAACGTCCGGTTCCGGCGAACGCCAAAATGACGCGGGGAGCAAAACAATGACCGGCCTCTACGACCAGACCGAGGACGACGCCGCGAAAAAAGGCCGCAACGAGCGTCCGCACGATCTCGACGCCGACAATCAGCAATGGGAACGCTGGGCCAAGAAACGCACCTTTGTTCGCGCGCTCGAAGGCACCTACAGCCATCTCTACAAGTCGCTGGTGGACGAGCCGCGCGTGTATTCCTCCACCGCCATGGCGTGGAAAGGCGGGCCTGGCCTTTACGGCAAGCACGTCATCAGCCCACAGCACGCCAAGGTGACGCAGTCGATCGAATGCCATCTCGAGGTGTTCGCACCCGGCGCCTACGGCCAAAAGCACGGGCACCTGAATTCGGCCTGCTTCTACATCATCAAAGGCCGTGGCCACGACATTCACGACGGCAAGAAAGTGCCTTGGAAGGCCGGCGACATCATGATCGTCGAAAACGGCTGCGTGCATCAGCATTTCAACGACGACCCTGAGCAGGAGGCCATCGTGCTGGTGTTCAAGGCCAAGCCGCTGTTCCTCTTCATGCATCTGATGCTGCAAAAGATCGTGGAATACCCGCCGAAAACCGGCTGGGAAGGCTTCAAGCCACCGAGCGATCTGTAAGCCGCGAAAAGGAAGAACACATCATGAGCCAAGACCTTCTCGAAGCCGATTTCGCCCGCATCAACGGCGGTACCTGCAGCTTTCGCGCCGACGACGTGCAGGCGTCCAAAGACTTCCGCGCCGAATATGCCACGCGTTCGCGGCTTATCTCGCCCGAAGAAATGCCGATGGAGCTGTGCGACGACGGGCTGATCAAGCACCTGATGCACGAGCGATTCAACTCGGCCGAAATGTGCGTGGACGCCTACATGCAGTTCCTCAAACCCGGCGGCGCCTCCGGCATCCATCGCCATATGTGGGAAGAGATCATCTTCGTCATGGAAGGCGAAGGCCATGATCTGCACTGGGACATGAGCTATGAGTGCGACGAGGAATACCATTGGTCATGGGCGGCCGAGCCCAAGAAATATCCGTGGAAGCGCGGCGATTTCATCTTCATTCCGCCCTATTCCAACCACCAGCATGTGGCGAGCGCTGACAGCGAGGCGCGGCTGATCGTGATCAGCAACCGCATCATCAAAAAGATGGGCATGGACTGGTTCGAACAGGTGGCCCCCGCCCCGGCTGGGTAGGCGCATCGAGGCGGAAGGTGACCGTTGCCTTAAAAGCTTCACCGGACAGTCATCTGGTTGTACTCAGGTTGCGGTAACTGGTCTCAGGCAGCCCCTGAGGAGAACGCCATGTCGCCGAGCCGTCGTACCCTGCTCCAATCCGCTCTGGCACTGACCAGCACCAGTTTTTTCGGCGCCGGCATGTCCCGCTCCGCTCTCGCGGCGGGCCCGGCCATGCCGGCCGGTCTGCTGGCCGGCTCTAAAAAGGAAGGTGCGCTCAACGTCATTGCCCTCCCACGCGACTGGGCGAACTGGGGTGTGACTCTGGATCGTTTCGCCGAGCTCTACGGTGTCAAGATCGACAACGCCAATCCCGATGGCAGCTCGGCCGAGGAACTGCAGGCCATTCGCAGCCTGAAAAGCCAGAAGCGCGCGCCAGACGTGGTGGATGTGGGACCGGCCTTCGCCGCCATCGGTGCCAAGGAAAAGCTGTTCGCACCGTATAAGGTGGCAACCTGGAAAGACATTCCCGAAGACGTGAAGCACAAGGATGGCCTTTACTACGGCGACTATTACGGCGTGACAGCGTTCGCGGCCAACAAGTCAGTTGTGAAGAACATGCCGGTCACCTGGGCCAATCTAAAGAAGCCGGAATACAAGGGCATGATCGCGCTGAACGGCAACCCGCTCTCCGCCGGCGCCGCCATCGGCGCGGTGTTCGCCGCCGCCCTGGCCAATGGTGGCAGCTTCGACAACGTGCTGCCGGGCGTGGAGTTCTTCGCCGAGCTCGCCAAGTTGGGGAATTTCAGCCCCTCCAAGGCCGGCGCCGCCAGCCTCGTCGCCGGCCAGACCCCCATCACGATCGACTGGGACTATTTGAGCCTCGGCTACAAGCAGGCCAACGCGTCCAAGGTCGAGATCGAAGTGGTCGTGCCACGGGACGCCAAGCCCTTCGGCAACTATTACTGCCAGGCGATCAGCGCCTTCGCGCCGAACCCCAACGCGGCAAAGTTGTGGATGGAATACGTCTACTCCGACGAAGGCCAGCTGGCGTTCCTCGGCGGCTTCGCGCACCCGATCCGCTTCGACAGTCTCGTTGCCGCAGGCAAGGTGCCAGAATCCATTTTGAAAACGCTACCGCCCGCCGCGGCCTACAAGGACATCAAGTTCGCCTCGCTCGAACAGTCCGAAAAAGCCAAGAAGGTGATCGCCGACGCCTGGCCGCGTCTGGTGAAAATCTGATCCAGGTCACGTGACGTGATTCCGTTGGCGCGGGGCGCTGACACGCACAGCATCCCGTGCCACCGGCCTGCACCGCCGGCTGGGATGCCGGCATGAAGGCGCCCATCGCGTGGGTCTTCATCGCAGCCTTCCTTGTGGTCTGCGCGGTGTTCCTCATCGCCCCCACCGCCATGCTCGCGGTGCAGGCCGTGACCGACGATGACGGGCTGACGCTGCAATACGTGGCAACGCTCGGCGAATACCGCTATCGCGTGGCCTTCGCGCATTCGCTGTATCTGTCGCTGACCTCGGCCACCGTGGGCGTGATCGCCGGCGGGCTGATCGCGTTCGCCGTGCTGAAGCCGGATGCCCCCCGCCTGCTGCGCGTGGTGGTGACCAGCTTTTCCGCCGTGGCGGCCAACTTCGCCGGCGTACCCTTGGCCTTTGCCTTTATCGCCACGCTCGGCTCGCTCGGCATGTTGACGACGATGCTGAAGAACATCGGCATCGATCTTTACGCCATCGGCTTCAGCCTGTTCTCCATCACCGGCCTCACGCTGGTCTATTCGTATTTCCAGATCCCCCTCATGGTGATCATCATCACGCCGGCGATCGAGGCGCTTCGGCCATCCTGGCGGGAGGCGGCCGAGAACCTCGGGGCGTCGTCCGTGCAGTATTGGCGCATGGTCGGGCTGCCGGTGCTGGCGCCGTCCTTGCTGGCCGCCTGGATCCTACTGTTCGGCAGCGCGTTTTCCGCCTACGGCACCGCATACGCGCTCACCTCGGGCAATATCAGCCTGGTCACCACCGAGATCAGCGCCGTGCTGTCCGGCAATGTCAGTTCCGAACCGCAGGTGGGCGCGGCGTTGTCAGTCGGAATGATCGTGGTGATGGTGTTGGTTCTGGCCGCCAGCCACATCCTGGCCGCCCGCGCGTCACGCTGGACGGTGAAATCATGAGCGACACCGACCGCCTCGGCGCCGGCGGCTGGGCGATCCTGATCCTGACTGGCCTGTTCTTCGCGGTCCCGTTGGTGATGACGGCGGCGTTCAGCTTCTGGGAGGGCGGCAGCCGGTACGGGCTGGAGGCCTATCACGTGCTGCTCGCCTCGCCGAAACTGTTCGAGGCGATGGCCCTTTCCATCGAACTCGCACTCGCCACCGTGGCCGCCCTGGTGTTGTTGCTGGTGCCGGCGATGATCTTCATGAATCTCCACGCGCCGAAGCTGCGCCCGGTCTTCGAATTCATCGCCACCTTGCCCTTCGTGGTGCCGGCAATCGCCCTGGTGGCGGGTCTGTCGGCGCTCATCACCGGGCCAGACTGGCTGATCGGCACGCCGTTCTATCTGGTGATCCCGTATTTCTTTCTTGCGTTGCCCTACGCCTATCGCTCGATCGACGTGGGTATCAGGTCGATCGACCTGCCCACCCTGACCGAGGCCGCGCAGTCGCTCGGCGCCGGCATGGGGCAGACCATTCTGTGGATCGTGCTGCCAAGCCTGCGCTCGGCCATGGTCGGCAGCGCGCTGCTCACATTGGCCGTGGTGTTCGGAGAATTCACCTTCGCCAACGTGCTGCTGTTCCACACCTACGCGGTGTTCATCAACGAGATCGGGCAGCATCAGGTCACGGCGGCGGCGGCGTTGTCGGTGGCCAGTTTCCTTCTCACCTGGGGCGCCATGCTGGGTGTTCTCGTTGTCGGCCGCGGCCGGGCCACCCCGATCGGAGCACGCTGATATGGCCACCGTCGATGTCGAAGGCGTGCGAAAATCCTATGCCGGGCGCGAGGTTCTTTCCGAGATGGACCTCCGGATGGCGGATGGTGAACTGATCTGCCTGCTCGGCCCCAGCGGCTGCGGCAAAACCACGCTGCTGCGCATCATCGCAGGCTTCGTGCGCCCCGATGCCGGCCGCGTGGTGGTGGGCGGCGCGGACGTGACGCGTCTTTCCGCCAGCGCGCGGCGCGTGGGCATGGTGTTTCAATCCTACAGCCTGTTTCCCAACATGACAGCGCTGGACAATGTGCGTTTCGGCCCGCGCGTGGCCGGGCTGGGCAAGCCGGAACAGATCCAGCGGGCCCGCGAGTTGCTCGATCTCGTGGGGCTCTCCGCGCACGAGGCGAAATATCCGCATCAACTCTCCGGCGGCCAACAGCAGCGCGTGGCCCTGGCGCGGGCGCTGGCGGTGCGCCCGCAGGTGCTTCTGCTGGACGAGCCGCTTTCGGCGCTGGATGCCAAGGTGCGGGCGCAGCTGCGTGAGGAAATCCGCCGCATCCAGCGTGATACCGGTGTCACGACCGTGCTGGTGACGCATGATCAGGAGGAGGCGCTGTCGATCGCCGACCGTGTTGCAGTGATGAATGGCGGCCGGCTGCTGCAGGTGGCCAGCCCGGCCACGATCTACCGCGCCCCCTCGCACGGGTTCGTGGCGCGGTTCATCGGCTCCGGCGCGGTATTCTCGGGCGTGGCCGAAGGCGGGCAGGTGCGCGTGGAGCATCTGTCCCTCGCCGCCCGCGCCGCCGCCGAACACGCGCACGGCACGCCGGTGCAGATTTTCATTCGCCCGGAGAAAGTGCGTTTGCAGGCAATGGGCGGCGCCGTGCCCGATGGCGCCGTCAGCGGCGAGGTGTGCGAGACGATCTTTCTGGGCGCTCTGACACGTGTGCGCCTGTCCGTCCACGGCACCCAAACGCCCCTGAACATTTGGGCGGACCTGGCCAGCGAACACGCCGAGGCGTTCCAACCCGGCAGCCACGTGGTGGCGCAATGGGATCCGGATGCGCCCCGCGTGATGGCGGGCGGCGACACCGCGGACTGAACCGGCACATCAGGCGAGGGCCGGGTGCCCCCGCCGCTCTCGTGTCAGTGGCCGCGCAGGATCTGGCTGAGAAACAGTTTGAGCCGGTCCGTCTGCGGGTCTTCGAACATCCGGGTCGGCGTGCCCGATTCCACGATCTCGCCGCGATCCATGAACACCACGCGGTCGGCGACCATGCGGGCAAAGCCCATCTCGTGCGTGACGCAGACCATCGTCATGCCGGAATCCGCGAGGCTGACCATGGTGTCCAGCACCTCCTTGATCATTTCAGGGTCGAGCGCCGAGGTTGGCTCGTCGAACAGCATGATCTTCGGTTTCATGCACAGTGCCCGCGCGATGGCCACGCGCTGCTGCTGGCCTCCGGAGAGCTGGCCCGGGTATTTCTTGGCCTGCTCGGGGATCTTGACCTTCCGCAGGAAATCCATCGCCAGTTCTTCGGCTTCGGCCTTCGGCATCTTGCGCACGGAGATGGGCGCCAGCGTGCAGTTCTCAAGGATGGTCAGGTGCGGAAACAGGTTGAACGACTGGAACACCATGCCCACCTCGCGGCGAATGGTGTCGAGCGCGCGCAGATCGTCGGTCAGTTCGGTGCCGTCGACGACGATGCGTCCTTCCTGGTGAACCTCCAGCCGGTTGATGCACCGGATCATGGTGGACTTGCCCGAGCCGGATGGCCCGCAGACCACGACACGCTCCTTCTGCGCCACGTTCATCGTGACATCGCGCAGCACGTGCATGGTGCCGTACCATTTGTTGACTTTGTCGAGTACGATCGCGGGCGCTTCTTCGGCCATGGCTTTATCCTCTTAGCGATTATGCGCGCTGTCGAGCTTACGCTCCACACTGCGGCTGTATGTTGACATGGCAAAACAGAACCCGAAGTAGACGATCGCCATAACGATATAGATTTCGGTCGAACTGCCCTGCCAGGTGGGATCAGACATCGCAGTCTTGCCGGATGTCAGCAAATCGAAAATACCGATGATCAGTACCAGGGACGTATCTTTGAAAAATCCGATAAAGGTATTGACCAACGGCGGAATCACCAGGCGCAATGCTTGCGGCAGGGTAATTCGCATCGTTTTCTGCCAGTAGGACAATCCCAGGGCATCGGCAGCTTCGGCCTGGCCTTTCGGCAGCGCCTGCAGGCCGCCACGGATAACCTCGGCCACATAGGCCCCGACGAACAGAATGATGGCGATCTGCGCGCGCAGCAGTTTGTCGATGTTCATGCCGGATGGCAGGAACAGCGGCAGCATCACGCTGGCCATGAACAGCAACGCCACCAGTGGCACGCCGCGAATAAGTTCGACGTAGAGCACGCAAATGAGCTTCACCGCCGGCATTTGGGTGGAGCGCCGGCCGAGGGCCACGAACACGGCCAGCGGAAAGGCGAACGCGAGGCCAAACGTCGCGAGGATCAACGTGATGGGCAGGCCGCCCCATTCGTCCTGCGGCACATAGCGCAGGCCGAGCACACCGCCCCACATCAACACGCCGATGAGAGTGAGTATGCCAAGCCAGATAAACGCGAGTTCTTTCCGCCAAAACTGCCGCATCGCCGACATGACATACAGGCTCAGAAACAAGGCGATGCAGATGCCGGGGCGCCATTGTTGATCGTAGGGATAACGGCCGAACGTTATGAACCGCCATTTGTCGCCCACGGCGGCCCAGCAGGCGCCCGTGCCGCGCACCGCGCGGCAGGTGGCGGGATCAGGATTGCCGTTCGGTAGCGCCGGCACCGTCCAGATCGCGTTCAGAAAGCCCCAGTCGACGAACCCGATGGCCGCGCGAATGATCAGGTAGCCGAACAGGATCGTCACGCCACTGGAAAGCCAGCCGTTGAACAGGTTGGCCCGCATCCAGGCCACGGGCCCATAGACGCTGCTCGGCGGGCGATCGCGCGCGTCGATCGGGGCATGGAGGGCAGCTGGGGCGCTATTGCCTGGCATTGTCATTGTCTCAACGCTCTGTCAGCGCGATGCGCGCGTTATACCAGTTCATGAACAGACTGATCGAAAGGCTGATGGTCAGGAACACGGCCATCACGATGGCCACGCCTTCGATCGCCTGACCGGTTTGATTGAGGGTTGTCTGCGACAGCGAGACCACATCCTGAAAGCCGATGGCAACCGCAAGCGAACTGTTCTTGGTGATGTTGAGATACTGGCTGGTCATCGGCGGGATGATGACGCGGGTGGCTTGCGGCAGAACGATCAGCCGCAGAACGGCACCCTGGCGCAGACCCAGCGCGCCGGCGGCCTCCCACTGGCCGCGCGGCACGGCCTGAATACCGGACCTCACGATTTCAGCGATATAGGCCGAGGTGTAGATCGTCAGACCCAACAGAAGCGCGAAGTATTCCGGCGAGATAATACCGCCGCCCGAAAAGTTGAAACCACGCAGAGCCGGATATTCAATGGCAAAGGGCGCACCCAGCGATGCCCATACAAGCACCGGCAACAGCACCATCAGGCCCAGCGCGGCCGGCCACACCGGCGGCTTCTTGCCCGTCTCGTCGCGCTGACGCAATGCCGTTCGGTTCCAGGCCAAGGTTCCCAAGGCGCCGAGCACGAATGCCGCCAGTGTCCACCAATGCGCGTCCTGCCACTCGATCAGCGGCATTTTCAGGCCGCGGTTCGACAGGAATACCGCATCGCCGATATTGATCGCCTGGCGAGGCGCCGGCAGGCCCTGCAGCAAGGTGTACCAAAGCAGCAGCTGCAGCAGCACCGGAATGTCGCGCAGGGTCTCCACGTAAACGGCCGAAATCCTGGAAATGAGCCAGTTCTTGGACAGTCTGCAAATGCCCACGATCGTGCCAAGGATGGTGGACAGCACGATCCCGATCACCGCCACTTTCAGCGTGTTCAGCAGCCCCACCACAAGCGCGCGACCGTAGGTGTTGACCGCGGGATCGTAGGGCACCAGCGCCTCGCCGATCGGTATGCCGGCGGTGCGACCCAGAAAGCCGAACCCGGTGGCCACGCGCTGGATCTCAAGATTGCGCTGCGTGTTGTGCGCAACATACCAGATGGCAAGCCCCAGGGCGGAGACGATCAGGATCTGAAAGATGATGTTGCGAAACTTCGGATCGGACCAGGACAGGCGGATGCCACGCTTCGGGGCGATCCGCGCATTGGCAAGTCGCGGATCAAAAGTTGATGACATCGTGCATCTTTCCTACGGCGCCGGCCGCAAACAGAGATTGATTCCAATGCGCAAGCGACGCTGCGGGCACAGAAGCTCCGCGTCCAAACCAAGCAAACGTCATGCCGCGCAACCTCCGCCGACCCGCGGCCCGACCGAAGTCAGATCTGCGCCAGACGCAGGCCAAAACTCTGCCGTCAAATGGCGTGACAGATCAATGCGTCTTCGTGGTGTTTGCACAAAAAAGCCGCTTCGGATGTCCGAAGCGGCTCGTTTGTGATGGAAGATTTAGCGGATCGGCGGAGCGTAGTGCAGACCGCCCTTGTTCCAGATGTTGTTGATGCCACGCGGCACCCCAAGCACCGTGATGTTACGGTCCCAGGTCTCGCCGAAGTTTCCAACCTGCTTGACGACGTTGTACGCCCACTTGTTGTCGATAGCCAAAGCCTTGCCCATGTCGCCTTCGAGGCCGAGCAGACGGCGCACGTCGGGATTGGTGTCTTTAAGCTTCTCATCAACGTTTTTGCTGTCGATGCCGTATTCCTCGGCGGCAACGGTGGCGAAATACGTCCACCGCACGATGTCGAACCACTTGTCGTCGCCTTTGCGGACCACGTAGCCCAACGGCTCCTTGCTGATGATGTCGGGCAGCAGCACAAAATCGTCCTTGTTCGGCTGGGTGGCACGGAAGGTCGCCAGCGCCGAGCTATCGGTGGAGTAGCTGTCGCAGCGGCCCGACAGGAAGGCGCTTTGAATTTCGGCCAGATCCTGGATCAGGATCGGGGTGAACTTCATCTTGCTCTGACGGAAATAGTCCGAGATCGCGAGCTCTGTGCTGGTGCCAGGCTGAACGCAGATGGTCGCGCCATCCATTTCCTTGGCGCCTTTCACGCCCAGCGACTTCTTCACCAGAAAGCCGGTCCCATCGTAATAGTTGATGCCGGCGAATTCGAGGCCGAGATTGGCTTCACGGCCCAGGGTCCAGGTGGTGGAGCGCACCAGAAGATCCACTTCGCCAGACTGCAGCGCGGTGAAGCGGTTGGTGGTGGTCAGCGCGGTGAACTTGATTTTGGTCGCGTCGCCCAAGGCGGCCGCGGCCACGTTGCGGCAGCTGTCGGCGTCGATGCCGCGCATCACACCCTGGCTGTCGGGCAGCGAGAAACCTGGAACGGCGCCGGCAATGCCACAGATCACCATGCCGCGCGCCTTCACGGCGTCCAGCGTCGCCGAGCCGGACGGCTGTGCGTACGTGGGAGCGGCAGCGAGAAGTGCAGTTGCCATCATGCCGCCGGTGAGGGTCAGTCGCATCATTGCGTGTCATCCTAAAGGTGAAAGCGGGCCAGACCCGCACGGGACGGGAAGGTGCCCTGCGTTTCGCGCAAGATCAATGGTCAGTTTTGCCCTGGGCGGCAAATTCTCATCCAGCTGCCACGGCATGTCGCTGCAGGTCCGCGAGGGAGCAGTGCAGCAACGCGCCCTCATGCGTCGCCTCCAGCACGACGCAAGGAGCATGGCCAGACGCCAGCGCCTCCTGCCAGCGCGGCGCGCACAGGCACCAGCGATCGCCCGGCTTCAGACCAGGAAAGCCGTATTCCGGCCTCGGCGTCAACAGGTCGTTGCCGGCCGCGACGCTGGCTCGCAGGAACGCGGCATCCATCACCGCGCAAACGGTATGGCTGCCGACGTCCTGCACCATCGTGTCGCAGCACCCGTTGCGGGTGAACCCCGTCATCGGCGAAACCGAACAGATCGCAAGCGTGCCGCCCAGCACATTGCGCGCCGTCGGCCGCTCCGGTCCGCGCCCGTATCCCGCACTGCCATCCGGCATCGGCTTTCTCCCTTGTGTCTCATACCCAGCGGGCGCACATCGCCACCATGCTGCATATCGTCAAGCTGGCCGTGGGGATACGTGACATCGCGCACCTTCGCGCGGTGCAGGAAGCAAGAGGCGCCGCGCGGCCGCCGCTGCGCCACCAGACCCGCAACTTTCCCCGCCGTCGCGACGAGGTCGTCGATGGCGGATCGCTATACTGGGTGGTCGCCGGCGCCGTTCTGGTGCGCCAGCGCATCACCGACATCATCGACGACCGCTGGGACGACAACACCACCTGCGCCGGCCTGGTGCTGGACACCACACTGGTGCCGGTACACGCCACCCCCATGCGCGCGTTCCAGGGCTGGCGCTACATGACGGCCGACACGGCACCGCCCGACCTCGATCGCAGCATGGCCGCGTTCTCAGACGAACTGCCCGAGGCGATGCGCCGTTCGCTGCAGTCACTCGGGCTATTATAGACCCAAGGATGCGGCGTACGCATTCGTACGCCCTTGCACTTGCCGGGAAAAAAGGGCCATAGGTTTCAAATGCATGAGCGCCGTTCCTCTATGGCGCTCTGAACCAAATGGAACCAACCCCATGCTCGCACGCCGCGCGTTCTTCTCCGCCCCCGTCATCGCCGCCGCGCTGATCGTCTCGGCCACCGCCGCCGAAGCCGCAAGTTCCACCACGGCGAAAAAGAAACACAAATCCGCCGCCAAAACCGCCAAGGCCACCATCCGCAAGCATGCCGCCCGCAGCTGAGCGAAAGCTAGCCAACCACGCTCCCTGCGTGCAGTCTCGCTGCAACGAGAACGCATAAAGGGAGCGGGCCATGTCCAAGGTCATCATCAGTTGCGCCATCACCGGCGCGATTCACACGCCGTCGATGTCCGACGCGCTGCCGATCACGCCAGACGAGATCGCCCGCGCCTCCATCGAGGCGGCGGAGGCCGGGGCCGCCATCATCCATCTGCACGCGCGCGACGCCGTGACCGGCGAGCCCACGCCCAGCCCCGCGGTGTTCGACCAGTTCCTGCCCGTTATCAAGCAATCGACCGATGCGGTGATCAACATCACCACCGGCGGCGGCCTGAACATGACGGTGGCGCAGCGGCTGGAAGCGCCGTTGAAGGCCAAACCGGAAATGTGCAGCCTCAACATGGGCAGCATGAACTTCAACATTTCCGCCGCCGCCGCAAAGATCAAAACCTGGAAGCACGCCTGGGAAAAGCCATACCTCGAAAACACCACCAACTTCATCTTCCGCAACACCTTCGCCGACCTCGAATCGATCACCGATCAACTCGGCAAAGGCTGCGGCACGAAGTTCGAATTCGAGTGCTACGATATCGGCCATCTCTACAACCTCGCCCATTGCGCCGACAAAGGCTGGATCGAACCGCCGTTCTTCGTGCAGTCCATCTTCGGCATCACCGGCGGCATCGGCCCCGATATCAGCAACCTCGTCTTCATGCGCGAGACCGCGAACAAATTGTTCGGTACCGACTATGTCTGGTCCGTCCTCGCCGCCGGCCGCCATCAGATGAGCTTCTGCACGATGGCGGGAATTATGGGCGGCAATGTGCGGGTGGGGCTGGAGGACAGCCTGTATATCGGCAAAGGCAAGATGGCCACGTCCAACGCCCAGCAGGTGGCCAAGATCCGCCGCATCCTGGAAGACCTCAGCCTCGAAATCGCAACACCCGCCGAGGCCCGGGAGATTCTGAAGCTGAAGGGCGGAGACATGGTGGGCTTCTGACCCCACCCCCACACGAAGTCCAAACAGACTTGACCAAACGGGTTCGGGCCCCGACGCTTGTGGCATGACCGATCCCATCGCCCTGCACGCCACGCTCCTGACCATCGACACCCATATCGACATCCCCTGGCCCGACGGGCCGGGTTTTCTCGATCAGACCAAGCGTCGTGTGGATCTGCCCAAGATGCAGCGCGGCCACATGGTCGCCGGCTGCTTTGCCGCCTACGTCCCGCAAGGTCCCATAACGCCAGAGGGGCACGAAGCGGCCTATGCCCGCGCCATCGCCATGCTCGACCACATCCGCGTCATGGGCCAGGACCGTGCCCGCGTCTGCACCTCCGCCGACGCGATCGAGGCCGCCCATCGTGCTGGCGCCACCGTGATTGTGCCCTGCGTTGAAAACGGCCACGCGTTGGGCGGCGACATCTCCCGCCTCGCCGCGTTCGCCGCCCGTGGCGCGCGCTACATGACACTCACCCATAACGGCCACAACATGCTGGCCGACAGCTCCAATCCGCGTGCCGATCTCGGCGATGGCCCCACCCTGCACGGCGGCTTGTCCGAGACGGGCCGCGCCGCGATCGCCGAGATGAACCGGCTGGGAATGATGATCGACATCGCCCATGTGTCGAAGGCGTCCATGCTGCAGGCCGCCGAAGCATCCCGCACGCCCGTCATGTCCACGCATTCCTGCATCAAGGCCCTGTGCGACAACCCCCGCAATCTCGACGATGAACAGCTCGACGCGCTCCGCGATGTCGGCGGCATGATCAACATCACCGCCGTCAGCGGCTTTCTGCGCGCCGGCGCCAAACCCGAGCAGATCACGCCGCAGGACTACGTCGATCACATCGATTACGCCGTCAAGCGGATCGGCCTCGCCCATGTCGGCATATCATCGGACTTCGACGGCGGCGGCGGTTTTACGAATTGGCGAGACGCCGCCGAATGCGCCGCCATGACGACCGAATTGGTGAAGCGCGGCTACGACGCCGCCGCGATCGCCGCCCTGTGGGGCGGCAATTTTATCCGTATTCTGCGCCAGGCGGAAGCCGCCGCAACATAGAGCACATAAGATGGCCGCGGCGGCCGATCACCCGCGCGTCATCCGGTGCAGCAGATTGTCCTTCAGCACGAATTGATGAAACAACGCGGCGGCAGCGTGAAGTCCCGCCAGAATAAGCACCGCGTTGGCCGCCGTGCCATGCCAGTCCCCCAGCAGGTTGCGCAGACCTTTGTCACCGGGCGCGACAGATGGAAGGCGGAACACATTGAGGATGTTGTCCGCCCGCACGGCCTCGTAGCTGATGCCCAGCACCAGCACGGCCAGCACGAGCGCATAGAGCCCGTAATGCGCCGCTTTCGCCGCCAGCCCGCGCAGACCGCCATCCGCAGGGGGCAGCCTCCGTCCCCCGGTGGCACGCCAGACAACGCGCGTCATATAGATCACCGCCAGGGCCACCCCCAACAGGATATGCGTCGAGCGTGGATAGACCCGAAGCGCGTTGGGAAAGAAATCGATCACCTGCGCCAGGCCCCACAACGTGACTACAAGCAACGCGGTGAGCCAGTGCAAAACAACGGTGCGGCGATCATAGACTATATTGCCAGGCATAGATGGATCCTTAACCGCCGCCGATGAGAATGCCCGTGGCGAACACCAATGCGCCGCCAAAACCTACCTGCAGTGCGGCCGAGAACGGCGATGTGTCCATGAACCGGCACCGGATCCAGGTGATCACAGCCAATTCCGCCACCACCACGCAGATCGCGACCGTCAGCGCGGTGTTGAAATTGTCGATCAGGAACGGCAGCGTGTGGCCCACTCCGCCCAGCGTCGTCGCCGCCCCGCAGATGCCGCCGCGAATCCACGGTGCGCCACGCCCGGTCAAAGACCCGTTGTCAGACAGCGCCTCGGCAAACCCCATCGAAATTCCGGCGCCGATCGAGGCCGCCATGCCGATCAGAAACGCGTCATGCGTGTTGCCGGTGGCGAACACCGCAGCGAACACCGGCGCCAACGTGGAGACCGAGCCATCCATCAGTCCGGCCAAGGCGGGCTGCACGATGCGCAGCACGAAGTTGCGCCGTTCGGTGTCATCTTCGGTGTCCTTCACAGACGCCGTCACGTTCTTTTCCATCAGCCGATCGGCGGTGATGCCATGCCCGGCCTCCACCTCCGCCAAATCCCCCAACAGTTTGCGGATGGTGGCATCGGTGCTGCGTCCGGCCGCCTGGCGATAAAAATTCGCTGCCTCCGCCTCCATGCTGGCCGCCTGCTTGCGCACAACGTCCAACCCAAGGGTCGTACTTTGCCAGACCGGTTTCCGGCTGACGAACCCGCGCACATCCTGCCTTCGGACCAGCACGATATGTTCGCCGAATTTCTCCACATAAAGATCGAGCAGCACGCGCCGATGGTCGCTTTCCTCGGCCGCCATCTCCTTGAAAACCACAGCGCTGGCGGGAAAATCGCCGCCGAGGCGCTCGGCGAAGTCGGCATAGATGCGGCCGTCCTCCTCCTCGCTGCTGATGGCCAGGGCCAGAATCTCGCGCTCCGACAATTCATTGAAATTCCGCATCCGACACTCCGTTCGCTCCAGCTTCCCATATAGGGGCGCTTGTCTGAAGCAGCAACTAAAAGACCGAATATGCGAATGCCTCGCAACTGCAAAGCTTGCTCGGATACTTCAACCGTTACTGTTTTTATTACGCGATCTTGCATCGACAAGGGCTACATCCCCGCCGGACAACCTGCGCGGCATCGCTGCCGCGCAGGTCGTAGCGCCGGGCCGGTTAGGCGGGAAGACGATGAACCGCGCACAGCTTGTTACCGTCTGGATCACGAAGATACGCAAGATACAGCGGGCCCGAGCTACCCTGCCGCACGCCTGGCGCATCCTCGACAGCGGTGCCACCGGCTGCGACGCCCGCCTTGTGCCAGGCATTGGCCTCCTCGGCGCTGGCGGCGGCAAACCCCACCGTGCCGCCATTCGCGCCGCATGCCGCCGCGCCGTCGATCGGCTTGCTGATCATCAGAACACCGCCGCGATGCACGTAGATCAGCCGCCCCTTGGCATCCTGCGCCGCCGGCTTGCCGCCCATGGCGCCGATGATCGCATCGTAGAACGTCTTCGACTTCGCGATGTCGTTGCTGCCCATCATGATATGGTTGAACATGCGACTTTCCCCCGTTTTGCCGCGCCGACACCGCCGGAATGGCGATAGGAAGCGGCCCCCTCGGCTACCTCGACAGAGGCCTTGTCCGCAACCGGATCAGTCGGTCCAACTTCGGAAAATCGGCATCGAGCACGCGATTTCCGTGCTCGAACAACGCCTCCTGGTGCCCGGCCCGCATGCCCCCGCCCGACGTCTCCCCGTAGCCGGCATAGAGCCTGTCCACCACATCCATGCCCACCACCACCTCGCCGAACGGCGCGAAGCCGGCCTCTCCGTCGTTCTGTCCGGCATTGTCGCCGAGGTTGATGAAAACCTGGGTCGACCGAGTGTGCGGACCGGTGTTGGCGAAGGCCACGAAGCCCCTGATGTTGGAGCGTGCCATCGCGTCGTCCAAGATAGTGCGGCCCCGCCAGGCCTGCGCCACGTCGGGCGTGCCTGCGATGCCGAACTGCGCCCATTTGCCCGCAACCACCCGAAAGAACCGCGAGTCGTCATAATATCCAAGCTGCACCAAATGGAAAAACCGGGCGGCGCCGTGCGGGCACCAGTCCCGATGGACGGATATCTCGAACATCCCGGCGCTCGTCTCGGCCACAACGCGCGTATCCGAATCGGGGCCTGCCATTCCATCGCCTCGTGGGTCTGAAGAGCAGCAACGTGGCTGAACACGGCGCTGGCCGCCAGAGCCCGTTCGCGCCCTGGAAAACGTCTGTGCTACAGCGAATCACAACCGACCAACCGCAGGGGAACCTGAAATGGCCACGCATCGCTTCCGCCCCACGCGCTATCACAACGTCATCGGCACCGCCGAGCCTTGCCTCGTCGTGGCCGATGGCGACACCGTCATCACCGACACGATCGACGCCTCGGGCCTGGATGCAAACGAGGTCCAGGCAATGCGCGGGCCGAATCCGATGACCGGGCCATTCTTCATCGAGGGCGCCGAGCCCGGCGATACGCTGGCGGTGGACATCATCCGCCTCACCCCCAGCCGCGCCACCGGCTGGACTTATTCGCCACTCGCCGTCACGGTGCTCGACCCCGCCGCCATCATGAGCCGGCCCGAAAACCAGCGCGCGGTGTGGGACATCGATGCGGAGGCCGGCACCGTCCGCCTGCGCGAGCCGCCAACCGCGCTCAGGAATTTCGTGGCCCCCTTGCAGCCCATGATCGGCTGCTTCGGCGTGGCCCCCGCCATCGGCCAGGCCCTGTCCACCGCCACCAGTGCGCAGAATGGCGGCAACATGGATTATCGCCTGTTCGCCCCCGGCACCACCGCATGGTTTCCGGTCGCCGTGCCCGGCGCGCTGTTCTATCTCGGAGACGGCCACGCCTGTCAGGGCGACGGCGAAATCGTCGGCACCGGCATCGAGACATCGTTCGAGATGGAAGTGGCGTTTCGCGTCCTGAAACGCCGGATCACCTGGCCGCGGGGCGAGACCGCGGACGACATCTTCACCATCGGCAACGCCCGCCCGTTGGATCAGGCGCTGCAACACGCCACCACGGAAATGCTACAATGGCTGTCGGAGGATTACGGCCTGGACGCACGGGCCGCCAGCCATGTGATGGGCCAGGTGGTCCGCTACGATATCGGCAACGTCTTCAACCCCGCCTACACCGTCGCCTGCCGCATCGCCAAACGCTGGCTTCACGCGACATAGGCCAAACGGCCCCCAGCGCTTTCACGCCGGGGGCCATCAGTCTCGGTCTCAGTCTCAGGCCAGGTCGAACCGGCCGAGGTTCATCACCTTGCTCCACGCCGCCACAAAGGCGTGCACGAACGCCGGCCTGGCGTCGTCGGTCGCATAGGCCTCGGACAGCGCGCGCAGCTGCGAGTTCGAGCCAAAGATGAGGTCCACGCGAGAACCCGCCCACTTCTTCGCACCCGTCACGCGATCAGACGCCACATACGCGTCGTCGTCCTCGGCGGAGGCCTCCCACTTCATCATCGTGCTGGCCTTCAACAGGTTCACGAAGAAGTCGTTGGAAAGCTGGCCCGGCCGATCGGTGAACACACCGAGATCAGACCCGCCGACATTGGCGCCCAACACCCGCAGGCCACCCACCAGCACCGTCATTTCCGGCGCGCTCAGCGTCAGCAGCTGCGCGCGATCCACCAGCAACTCCTCGGCCGAACGCGTCTGGATGCCGCTGAAGAAGTTGCGGAACCCATCCACCTTTGGCTCCAGCACGGCGAAGGAATGCGCGTCGGTCTGCTCGTGCGACGCATCGGTGCGGCCCGGCGTGAACGGCACCTGCACGTCAAAGCCGGCATTCTTCGCCGCCTGCTCCACCGCGGCGCACCCGCCCAGCACGATCAGATCCGCCAGAGACACCTTCTTGCCACCCGTCTGCTGGCCGTTGAACGCCGACTGGATGCCCTCCAACGCTGTCATCGCCGCCGCCAGATGCGCGGGCTCGTTCACCGCCCAATCCTTCTGCGGCGCCAGACGGATGCGCGCGCCGTTCGACCCGCCGCGCTTGTCCGACCCACGGAATGTCGACGCCGAAGCCCACGCGGTCGAAACCAGCCGCTCCTGCGAAATCCCAGACCCCAGGATGAAAGCCTTCAACGACGCGATATCCGCCGCATCGATCAGCGCATGATCCACGGTGGGAACCGGGTCCTGCCAGATGCGGGTCTCGGCCGGAACCTCGGCGCCGAGGAAGCGCACGGGCGGACCCATGTCGCGATGCGTCAGCTTGTACCAGGCCTCCGCGAACGCATGGGCCAGCTGGTCTGGATTTTCGTAGAAACGGCGCGAGATCGGCAGATAGTTCGGGTCCATGATCATGGCCATGTCGGTGGTGGCCATCATTGGCGCATGCCGGCGCGACGGATCATGCGCATCCGGCACCGTGCCATCGCCGGACCCGTTCTTCGGCGTCCACTGATGCGCGCCGGCCGGGCTTTTGGTCAGCTCCCATTCATAGCCGAACAGGTTCTCGAAATACCCGTTGTCCCACTGGGTGGGGTTTTTCGTCCAGGCGCCCTCGATCCCGCTGGTGATCGCATCCACACCGCTGCCGGTGCCATAGCTGCTGAGCCAGCCGAGACCCTGCGCTTCAAGCCCGGCCGCCTCGGGCTGCACGCCCACATACGGCTCCGGGCTTGCCGCGCCATGGCATTTGCCGAACGTATGACCACCGGCGATCAACGCCACCGTCTCCTCGTCGTTCATCGCCATGCGCGCGAACGTCTCGCGAATGTCACGCGCCGAGGCCACCGGATCGGGCCGCCCGTTCGGGCCTTCCGGATTGACGTAGATCAGGCCCATCTGCACGGCCGCCAGCGGATTGGCGAGTTCACGGTCGCCGCTGTAGCGCGCATCGCCCAGCCACTCGTTCTCAGGCCCCCAGTTGATGTCCTCCGGCGGCGCCCACACGTCCTCGCGGCCACCGGCGAAGCCCGCCGTCTCGAAGCCCATCGATTCCAGCGCGCAGTTGCCGGCCAGGATCATCAGGTCAGCCCACGACAGCTTGCGGCCGTATTTCTGCTTGATCGGCCACAGCAGCAGCCGCGCCTTGTCCAGATTGGCGTTGTCCGGCCAGCTGTTCAGCGGTGCGAAACGCTGCGTGCCGGAGCCCGCGCCGCCACGGCCATCGGCGATGCGATACGTGCCGGCGCTGTGCCACGCCATGCGAATGAACAGCGGCCCGTAATGCCCGTAATCGGCTGGCCACCAGGCCTGCGAATCGGTCATCAGCGCGAACAGATCGGCCTTCACCGCCGCCAGGTCCAGCGACTTGAATTCCGCGGCGTAATGGAAATCCGGCACCATCGGATCGTTCGACGGCGCGTTCTGGCTGAGAATCCCAAGCTCCAGCCGGTTCGGCCACCACAGCCGGTTGTTCATCTCAAGGACCACCGCGGTTGCGTTCGGTCCACCCTTGCCGCCCATCGGGCATTTCGGTTCGGCGTTCATGGCATCCTCCGGTGATCGTTCTGCATATTTCAAGCGCACCCACGGAGCACTAACAGCCCCGGGCACGCTTCGCACCGGAGTAAATGCCGACAGCCACGATCTGTCCAATCGATTAAATTGGTCGGAGTGATCGATTTCAGCCGGAGCTTCCACGCTCCAGCCCGCCCAAGGATTTGCCGTCGAAGCTTGTCGCTTCCCCTCTGTCGTGCCAGCGTCCCGCAAAAGCAAAAACCGTCGGAGGCCACCATGAACCGCCCGCTCGCCGCAACCGCCGTTGCCGTCACTTTGTTGCTGCTCACCCCTGTGGCCTCCGCGCAAGCCCAAGCCCCGCTTGCCCCCCGCAACGTCCCCGCCAAATCGGTCCCGGTGCCCACCACCACCAGCCCCGAGATGCAGGCCATCATCGCTCAACCCCTGCGCACCGGCTGGGACACGCCGCCCACCACGCCCGAAGGCTGGACAGCGCTTGTCAAACAGCTCGAGGCCACCGGCGGCGCCGGCGCGCAACCCATGGCAGACCGTCTTCACGTGACGTTCGAAACCTCCACGATCGACGGCGTGAAGGTCTACATCATCACGCCCGCCGACATCCCCGCCTCCAACAAGAACCGCCTGCTGGTCCACGTCCATGGCGGCTGCTACGTGCTGAACCCGCATCTGGCAGCCTTGGGCGAGGCGCTGCTGGTCGCCGGGATCAGCCACATCAAAACCATCGCGGTCGACTACCGCATGCCACCCGAGGCCTATTTCCCCGCGGCACTCGACGACGCCATGACGGTCTACAAATCCGCCACATCGATGGTGCCGCCACAGAATATCGGCGTCTTCGGCAGCTCCGCCGGCGGTGCGCTCACGCTTGAGATGATGCTGCGCGCGAAAGCCGGCGGCCTGCCCATGCCAGGCGCCATCGCCCCCGGCACCCCGATGTCGGACGCCACGCAGGCCGGCGACACCTTCCAGACCAACGCGCTGGTCGACAACGTGCTCGTCTCGCCAGCCGGGTTCTGCGATGCCGCCACGAAATTCTACGCGAAAGGTCACGACCTCGCAGACCCCATGCTGTCACCCATCAACGGCGACATGCACGGCTTCCCGCCGACCATCCTCACCAGCGGCACGCGCGACCTGCTGCTGAGCAACACCGTGCGCACGAACCAGAAACTCCGCGAAGCCGGCGTTGAAACCCGCCTGCAGGTGTTCGAGGGGCAGTCCCACGCCCAGTTCTACCGCGACGACCGCATCCCCGAAGTCCGCTTCGCCATCGGCGAGATCGCCGCATGGTTCGACAAGAACCTGGGAAAATGAAACCGCGTCAGGCCCCGAAGCCGAGATTGTACGGCCGCAGATCCATGAAATAGAACGTATAGGGCTGCCAGGTGACGGACCTGCGCACCCCTTACGTTTCCAGCGGCTGATGAAGCACCGTGCCCGGCGCCTCGATCTCCCACAGCCCCAGCATCTGCTCGAACAGGGCCTTGCGCCGCGCCGGATCGAGTTCGACGTGTTGCCGCTCTGCATCCCCGGCCGCGTTTGTTTGATCGATCATGTTTATGCGTTCGGGTTAATCAACCCAGACGCATCATGATCTAATCCGCCGCCGCCGAGACGCCGCGCATCGCGGCCATCGGATACACACCCATGATCTTCGTCTCGCGCGAGAAAAAGCTCAGCTCCTCCAGCGCGCGGCGCACATGGGGCTGCTCCGGATGCCCCTCCACCTCGCACAAAAACTGCGTGGCGGTGAACGCGCCATCCACCATGTAGCTTTCCAGCTTCGTCATGTTCACGCCGTTGGTCGCGAATCCGCCCAGCCCCTTGTAAAGCGCGGCCGGCACGTTGCGCACACGAAACACGAACGTGGTCATCAGCCCCGGCTGCGACGCGGGCGGTATCAGGGGCGACTTCGCCATCACGTAGAACCGCGTGGTGTTGTGCGCCGCGTCCTCCACATTGGCCCGCAGCACCTCCAGCCCGAACAACTCTCCCGCCAAAGACGACGCCACCGCCGCGTCCTCAGGGTTGGCCCATTGCGCCACGAGCTCGGCAGACCCTGCGGTATCCGCCTCCACTACCGCCTGCACTCCCAACTCCGCCAGAATCTTGCGGATCTGTTGCAGCGCCACCGGATGCGAGTGAACGCGCCTGATGTCCGAGATCTTCGACCCCTTGGTTCCCAGCAGGCAATGCTCAACCCGTTGAAAATGCTCGCCGATCACATGCAGACCGCTCTCCGGCAGCAGCGAATGAACATCCGGCACCCGCCCCGCCAGGCTGTTTTCGCACGCCAGCATTGCAAGCTCGGCCGTCCCTGCATGCACCGCCTCGATGGCATCGGCGAAACTGTAGCACCCCATGGTCTGCCAGCCCGGATACGCGTTGCGGCAGGCAAGGTCGGAATAGGCGCCGGGGGTGCCTTGAAAGGCGATCGTTCTGGTCATCCCACCCGTCTAGGACAACTCGGCGCGAACTGGAAGAAGCCACCTCATACCCTTACAAGGGCGCATCCAGGAGCCCCGCATGACCCGCGATCCCAAATCAGACAAGAACCTGGGCGACGAGCCGTCCATCCACCGTACCGCCTCCGTCCGCGCCAGCACCTTTGGCCGTTTCTGCGAGGTGGGCGCCCGCACGAAAGTCGCGGAGAGCAGTTTCGGGGATTACGCCTACGTCGTGAACGACAGCGACATCATCTACACCACGGTGGGCAAATTTTGCTCCATCGCCGCCCACACCCGCATCAATCCCGGCAACCACCCGCTGGAACGCGTGGCACTCAGCCACTTCACCTATCGCTCCAGCAGCTACGGCCTCGGCCAGGACGACGCCGAATTCTTCGATTGGCGCCGCAGCTTTCGCTGTGTGATGGGCCATGATGTCTGGATCGGCCACGGCGCCGTCGTGCTTCCCGGGGTCAAGCTCGGCAACGGCGCCGCCGTGGGGGCCGGCACCATCGTCACCAAGGATGTGCCGGCCTTTGCCATCGTGGTCGGCAATCCCGGCCGCATCCTGCGCTACCGATTTACCCCCGAGATCATCGAAGCGCTCGGGCGCATCGCCTGGTGGGACTGGACGCACGACCAGCTCCGCACCGGTCTCGCTGATTTTCGTGCCATGACCGCCCCAGATTTCTGCCGAAAATACGATCCTGTGTGACAACACGGAAACATTCGGCTGCCGGGGGCATCCAATTTCGAAGTCCGTGCGTATGTAAGAGGTGAGTGACGGCACGCCGTTGCACTCAGCCAGACGCTCAGGCTTTCAAGAAACCAGAGGAATACGCAACATGCGCATGAACTTTCGCGTCGCCGTAATGGCGCTCGGCCTTGCCACCGCGGCCCTTCCCGTGCTCGCCCAGCCGATGGTCGGCGGCGCGGCGATGTATCCCACCAAGGACATCATCGAAAACGCGGTGAACTCCAAGGACCACACCACCCTGGTCGCCGCCGTCAAGGCCGCCGGCCTGGTCGACACGCTGAAGGGCAAGGGCCCGTTCACCGTGTTCGCGCCGACCAACGACGCCTTCGCAGCCCTGCCCGCCGGCACGGTGGACACGCTCCTGAAGCCTGAGAACAAGGCCACGCTGACCAAGATCCTCACCTACCATGTCGTGTCCGGCAAGGTGATGGCTGCCGATCTCGTGAAGGCGATCGCCGCCGACAAGGGCAAGCACAGCATCAAAACCGTCGAGGGCGGCACGCTCGTTGCCTCGATGTCCGGCAAGAACGTGATCCTGACCGACGAAAAGGGCGGCACGTCCACCGTCACGATCGCCGACGTCGTGCAGTCCAACGGCGTGATCCACGTCGTCGACAAGGTTCTGCTGCCGAAGTAAACCAGACGGCGGGTGGGATAATCCTACCGCTGCCTGTGGGAAATGGGGTGCCTCGCGGCGCCCCATTTTCACATCAGAGCCCCCGCCTCCTGCAACGCGGCGATCTGCGCCTCCGACAACCCCAACTCGCGCGCAACCTCCGCGCCATGCTGCCCCACGCGTGGCAGATCATGCCGCAGCACCGGCCGCCGCCCGTCGATCGACAGCGGGATGTTCGGCAGCTTTGCCACCGACCCATCCGGCAACGTCACCGGCAGCAGCCCGCCTTCGGCATTCAAATGCGGATCGTCGAACAATTCCACCGGCCGCGCGATCGGCGCGAAGGGCAGCCCCAATTCCTCGCACCGCGCCATTAAACTTGCTTTGGTCAGATCCGAAAGCCGTTCCGCTACCATCGGGATCACCCAGCCCCGCGCCGCACGTCGCAGTTCCTGGGTGCCCAGATCCGGATGTGCCATCAGCGCCTCCAGCCCGAATGCCTCGCAGAACACCCGCCACTGCGTGTCCGTCACCACGCCCACGAACACCTGGCCGTCCGACACGTCGAAAATATCGTAGATCGGCCACGCCACCATCCGCTCGCTCATCGGCGGGGCCTCTTTGCCGCTCACCGCGAACTGCGCCATGTGCTGGGCCATCAGCAGCACGTTGTTCTCGAAAAGCCCCGCCTGGATATGCCGCCCCCGCCCGGTCGCATGCCGCTCATGCAGCGCCGCCAGGATCCCGATGGCGCCGAACATGCCGCCCATGATGTCGTTCACCGAAGACCCCGCCCGCATCGGCTTGCCCGGCAGGCCCGTCATATACGCCAGCCCGCCCATCATCTGCACCACCTCGTCCAGCGCCACACGATGATCGTACGGCCCCGGCAGAAACCCCTTGCACGAACAATAGATGAGCTTCGGGTGCAGCGTCGCCAAAGCGGCCGGCCCCAGGCCCAGCTTCTCCATCGCCCCCGGCCTGAAATTCTCCACCAACACGTCGGCGTCCGCCAAAAGGCTCAGAACGAACGCCCGCCCACCTTCGGATTTCAGATCCACCGCCACGCTGCGTTTGTTGCGATTCATCAT
This sequence comes from Rhodospirillales bacterium, assembly GCA_025362815.1. Lineage (GTDB taxonomy): Bacteria > Pseudomonadota > Alphaproteobacteria > Acetobacterales > Acetobacteraceae > CAIQQQ01. Next base: position 32,302 of record JANYFG010000049.1, on the reverse strand, counting down.
GGCAAAGAACCCGGCACCGGACCCGCCGAGCCTGCGCGTGTTGTCGCCGTCCGGCGCCGGCTCCACCTTGATCACGTCGGCGCCGAGATCGGCCAGCACCAGCCCCGTCGTGGGCCCCATCACCATATGCGCGAACTCGACGACGCGAACGCCCTTCAGCATGGCCGACATTCAGGCCGCGACCCGAAACGTCTTGGGAATGCCCGCCACCGAAACCTGGCCATGCAGCGCCTCCGCCGGCAGCCCCTCGGCCAGAATGTCCCGCGCCCGGATCAGCCGGTCGAGGTCGATGCCGGTGTCGAACCCCATGCTTTCCAGCATGAACACCAGGTCCTCGGTTACGATATTGCCGGACGCCCCCGGCGCGAACGGGCAACCGCCCAGCCCGGCCAAGGCCGCATCGAAATTCCGTATGCCTTCCTCCAGCCCGGCCAGCGCGTTGGCGATGCCCAGCCCCATCGTGTCGTGCAGATGCAGGCCGTCCAGCCGGGCGCCGATCTCGCCCCGCACCGCGCGCACCACGCTGCGGATCAGCGACGGATGGGCGTAGCCCACGGTATCGGCCAACGCCACCATATCCACGCCCACGGCAGCCAGCTCGACCGCCACCCGCACCACGGACGCGGTGGCCACGCGCCCGTCGAACGAACAGCCGAACGACGTGGAACACGCGCCCTCCACCTCCATCGGCCGGTCCTGCCCGCGCACCCACGACACGATGCGGGCCACCTCCGCCACCTGCTCATCCGGCGTGCGATTGAGGTTGGCGCGGCTATGCCCTTCGCTCACTGAAACCGGCACGCTGATCCGGTGCGCGCCTGCCGCATACGCCTCCTGCGCGCCCCGCAGATTGGGCGCCAACGCCACGATGATCACACGCGGCAGCAACACCGCGCGCCGCACAATCTCGGCGGTGTCGGACATCTGTGGGATCAGCCGCGGCGACACGAAACTGCCAACCTCGATCTCCGGCACGCCGGATTCCGCCATCGCCGCGATCCAGCGCGTTTTCACCGCCGTCGACATGCGCGACTTCGCCATCTGCAGGCCGTCGCGCGGCCCCACTTCGCACACCGTCACGCGTTCGCGCATCCGCCAGTTCCTCTCTTGCCTACGGCACCCGGCTTTCTGGCCAGGATGACAATTGTTGCGAAATCAAGCATTGTCCCAAGATGCTAGCGGTGTCGCGCGGGTTCGTGCCAGGGTCCGTGCCAGCGTCCGCCCAGCGTGTTGCGTTGCAGCACAGTCAGCCAGGCTTCGCGGCAGCCAGCCGCCACTTCATCCAAGGATTCACGATGCGCTTGCGCCACGCGATCATACCCCTGCTCATCGCCGCCGCAACCCAACCTGCCCTTGTCGCACCCGTGCTCGCCCAGGCCGGCCCCGGCGCGCCCCCGCCGGCGGTGGGCGTCGTGGTGGCGCAGAAACGCGCCGTGTTCGAAACCAGCCAGTTCGTGGGCCGCGTCCAGGCGGTCGACAAGGTGGACATCATCGCCCGCGTCACGGCCTTCGTCGCCGAACGCGAATTCCAGGAAGGCGAGGAGGTCACCAAGGGGGCTCTTCTCTACAAGCTGGAACGCGGCCCTTTCGAGGCCGATCTGCAGGCCAAACAGGCCGCCGTGCAGCAGAATGCCGCCCTGCTGCGCAACGCCGTCATCACCCTGGGCCGCGCCCAGTCCCTGCTCAACACGCCGGCCGGCCAGCGCTCCACCGTCGATGACCGGGAGGCCAGCCAGGCCAGCCAGGCGGCCCAGCTGCTGGCCGCGCAGGCGCAGCTAAGACAATCCCAGATCAATCTGGACTATACCGATATCAAGGCCCCGTTCGCGGGCAAAACCTCGAAATCCACCGTCACCGTGGGCAACGTCGTCGGCCCCACCTCCGGCGCGCTCACCACCGTGGTCAGCCAGGACCCAATGTACGTGGTGTTCCCGGTCTCGCTGCGCGCGGCCCTCGATCTGCGCACCAAATACGCCGACAAAGGCGGGTTCGCCGGCGCCGTCATCCACATCAGGCTGCCCGACGGCACGATGTATAAAATGGATGGCAAGCTCGACTACGTCGACCCATCGGTGGCGGTCAGCACAGACACCGTCAATCTGCGCGCCGTGATACCCAACCCGCTGCGCGCGGGGATGAAGGCGGGCGAGCCCGGCAACCGCGATCTGATCGATGGCTCCTACGTCACCGTCACCCTCGAAGGCGTGCAGCCCGTCCAGGCGCTGGCGGTGCCCCGCGTGGCCGTGCTGTCGGACCAGCAGGGCAGCTTCGTCTACGTCGTCGACGCCGACAAGAAGGCGCAGGTCCACCGGGTGACTTTGGGGCAGGCAACGCCCGAGACCGCGGTGATCCTGGCCGGCGTGTCCGAGGGCGACAGCGTGATCACCGAAGGGCTGCAACGCGTGCGGCCCGGCGCCCCCGTCAACCCGGCCCCGGCCGGCGCCCCCCCTCCGGCCCCCCCAGCCCCGGCTGCGGCGCCGAAAGGCTAAACGTATGATTTCCGACGTCTTCGTCGACCGGCCACGGCTGGCCATCGTCATCGCCATCATCACCACCATCGCCGGTGGCCTCGCCCTCACCCAGATCCCCGTCAGCCAGTTCCCCGACATCGTGCCCCCCCAGGTGCAGGTCACCACGCGCTATCCCGGCGCGTCCGCCGCCGTGGTCGAGGCAACCGTGGCGCAGCCGTTGGAGGCGCAGGTCAACGGCGCCGACAAGATGCTCTACATGAAGTCCAACTCCGGCAACGACGGCAGCTACACGCTCACCGCCAGCTTCGCGCTCGGAACCAACGCCGACATCAACACCGTCAACGTCAACAACCGCGTGCAGTCCGCCCTGTCCAAGCTGCCGGCCGAAGTGCAGCGCAATGGCGTGACGGTGCAAAAACAGTCCTCCGCGATCCTGGAGTTCCTGCAGTTCTACAGCGAAGGCGGCAAACAAGACCCGCTGTTCATCTCCAACTACGTCACCATCAACGTGCTGGACGCCATCGGCCGGATACCAGGCGTGGGCTCGTCCCGCCTCATCGGCGCGCTGGACTATTCGATGCGCATCTGGTTCCAGACCGACCGGCTCCTGGCGCTCGGGCTCGTGCCCGCCGATATCGTGGCCGCCATTCAAACGCAGAACATCCAGGCCCCGGTGGGCCGTGTGGGCGCCCGCCCCACCGACGACGCCACCAGCTTTCAGATCAACCTGCAGACCAAAGGCCGGCTCACCACCACCGATGAGTTCGGCGCCATCATCGTGCGCGCCAACCCCGACGGCTCCTTCCTGCGCGTGCGCGATGTGGCACGGCTCGAACTGGGCGCCGCCCAGCAGGACACCGAAAGCCGGCTCAACGGCAACCCGGCCGTCACCATGGCCATCTACCTGGCGCCAGGCGCCAACGCGGTGCAAACCGCCAAACGCGTCAACGACACGCTGGACCGGCTGAGCGAACGGTTTCCGGACGGCATGAAGAAGATCATCTTCTACGACAGCTCCAGCTTCGTCTCCGACACCATCTCCGAGGTCCTCAAAACCCTCATCGAGGCGTTTGTGCTCGTGGTGATCGTCGTTTTCCTGTTCCTCGGCAATCTGCGCGCCACCGTCATCCCCACCATCGCCATTCCCGTCAGCCTGATCGGAACCTTCGCGGTGCTGCTGGCGGTGGGCTTCTCCGCCAACACCGTCTCGCTCCTGGCCCTCGTGCTGGCGATCGGCATCGTGGTGGACGACGCGATCGTGGTGGTCGAAAACGTCGAACGCGTGATGGAGGAGGAGCCGGAGCTCACACCCCAGCAGGCCACCAAAAAGGCGATGGCGCAGATCACCGGCCCGATCATCGCCATCACGCTGGTGCTTTTGTCGGTGTTCGTGCCGCTGGCCTTCATCCCCGGCATCTCGGGCACACTGTTCCGCCAGTTCGCCGTCACCATCAGCGTCGCGGTGATGATCTCGGCTGCCAACGCGCTCACGCTGTCGCCCGCCCTTTGCGGCGTGTTCCTGCGCCATAACGGGCCACGCCGCGGCGTCATGGGCTGGATCTCGCGGCGCATCGATGCCGTGCGCGACGGCTTCGGCAACATCGTGGCGCGCCTGCTGCGGTTCGCGGTCGTGGCCTTGCTGCTGGTCGGCGTGATCGGCGCCGGCGCCTTCGGCCTGTCCACCATCACGCCCACCGGCTTCGTGCCGGAGGAAGACCAGGGCGCGTTCTTCACGTTCGTCCAATTGCCAGACGGCGCCTCGGTCACCCGCACCCGTGAGGTCGTCAAGCGCGTCGAAGCGATCTTCCGCCAGCAGCCACAGATCTCCAACATGCTGGCGATCGTGGGCTTCTCGCTGCTCGATGGCGGCGCGCAGAGCAATTCGGCCTTCCTCGTCGGCCGCCTCAAGCCGTTCGCCGACCGGACGGGGGCGGCGGACAACGTGAAAGCGGTGATCGGAAGGCTGTTCGGCGCACTCAGCCAGATCCGCGAAGCCGTGGTGTTTCCGGTCAACCTGCCACCGATCATCGGGCTCTCCACCGGCGGCGGCTTCGAATACCTGCTGCAGAACCTCGAAGGGCGAGACCCCACCGAAATGGGGTCCGCGATGGGCGGGCTGATCGCCGCGGCCAACCGCGACCCCCGGCTCACACGGGTGTTCAGCAGTTTCTCCGCCAACACCCCCGCCTATTTCCTCGATATCGACCGTGAGAAGGCCCTGGCCCTCGGCCTGTCCATCACCGACGTGTTCTCCTCGCTCCAAGCCACGCTCGGCGGTATCTACGTCAACGATTTCAACCTGTTCGGCCGCACTTGGCAGGTCAACGTCCAAGGCGAGACGGCCGATCGCATCGACCTGTCCAACATCTGGCGCATCTTCATACGCAACAAGCAGGGCACGATGGTGCCGCTGCGCTCGATCGCCGATGTGCGCATCGTGCTGGGACCGCAAACGATCAGCCGCTACAACAACTATCGCTCCATCACCATCAACGGCGCGCCGGCCCCGGGTGTCTCGTCAGGTGCTGCGCTGCAGGTGATGGCGGACCTGTCGAAAACCACCCTGCCCGCGGGATACGACTTCGAATGGACAGGCACGGCCTATCAGGAGATCCAGGCCGGCGGCCAGACCGGCTCCATCCTCGGCCTCGCGGTCCTGTTCGCCTATCTGTTCCTCGTGGCGCTGTATGAAAGCTGGGTCATCCCCATCCCCGTTCTGCTCTCTGTCACGGTGGGTGTGCTCGGCTCGTTCATCGGCCTCTACATCGCGAAGACACCGCTGGACATCTACGCCCAGGTCGGCCTTGTGGTGCTGATCGCGCTGGCGGCCAAAAACGGCATTCTGATCGTGGAATTCAGCAAGGAGCAGCGTGAGGCCGGCCATTCGATACGCGAGGCGGCCATTCTCGGCGCGCGCACGCGGTTTCGCGCGGTGGTGATGACCTCCATCGCGTTCATCCTGGGCCTGATACCGCTGGTCACCGCCACCGGTGCCGCCCAACTGTCGCGCCGGGCTGTCGGAATGCCGGTGTTCGCCGGCATGATCGCCGCCAGCACCATCGGTATTTTTCTCATCCCGATGCTTTACGTGCTGTTCCAAGGTATGCGGGAATGGACGCGGGCGAAATTCGCCGGCCACCCCCAGGGACCGAGTTCGGGGCCACACGAAACTGAAAAGCATCCCGCCCTTGGCGAGTGACGAGATCGTCGTACATTCAGTCCACGTAATTTTCGCGTTTTCGGAGAGACATCATGACAAAGTTCGGCATCGCCCAGCCCGTCCGCCGCGTGGAGGATCCCCGCCTCCTTAAAGGCGCCGGCAGCTACACCGACGACATGACGCTCCCCGGCGCCCTTCACGGCATCGTGCTCCGCAGCCCGCACGCCGCCGCCCGCATCGTGTCGATCGACGTGGATGCCGCGCGCGCCATGCCCGGCGTGGCCGCGATCTACACCAGTGCCGACCTCGACGCCGACGGGATCGGCGAACTGCCCTGCCTGGCCCAGATCAAGAACCGGGACGGCAGCCCCATGCACAACCCCGGCCACCCCGTGCTGGCCCGCGGCGCCGTCCGCCATGCCGGAGACCCCGTGGCCTTCATCGTCGCCAGCACCATCGAGGCCGCGCGAGACGCCGCCGAAGCCGTTCTGGTCGATTACGACACGCTGGCCTCCATCACCGATCTCGGTGCGGCGTTCGATGCCGGCGTGGCGCAGGTCTGGCCGGATGCGGCCGGCAACAAGGTGTTCGACTGGTCGATCGGCGACAAGGAACAGACCGACGCGGCCTTCGCGTCGGCCGCCCACGTCACCCGCCTCACCGTCGTCAACAACCGCATCGTCGTGGCGTCCATGGAAGCACGCGCGGCCCTTGCCATGTTCGAGGGCGACCGCTTCACGCTGCGTACCAACACCCAGGGCGGTTGGCTGCTGAAGAACGTGCTCGGCAACACCGTGTTCAAAACCGGTGCCGATTCGTTTCGCGTCATCACGCCCGATGTCGGCGGTGGCTTCGGCATGAAGATCTTCGTCTACGCCGAGCACGCGCTCACCTGCTACGCCGCCCGCAAGCTGGGCAAGCCCGTTCGCTGGGCGTCCGAGCGGTCGGAAGCCTTCCTGTCCGACACGCATGGCCGCGACAACATCACCATCGGCGAGATCGCGCTCAACCAGGACGGCATCTTCCTCGCCCTGCGCACACATAACGTGGCGAACATGGGCGCCTATCTGTCCAACTACGCGCCCATGATCCCAACCGGGGCCGGCACCGGCGTGCTCGCCAGCGTGTATGGTTTCAAGAATGTCTACGCCAACGTCATCGGCGCCTTCACCAACACGGTGCCGGTTGACGCCTATCGCGGTGCCGGGCGGCCAGAAAGCAACTACATCGTCGAGCGCCTGATCGATGCCGCCGCGCGCGAAATGCGGATGGACCGTGTTGAAATCCGCCGGAAAAACATGGTCACGCCCGACGCGATGCCGCACCGCACGCCGGTCGGCAAGCTTTACGATTCCGGCGATTTCCGCATCGTGCTCGACGCCGCGCTGGAGAAATCCGACTGGGCCGGCTTCGAGAAGCGCCGCGCCGAAAGTGCGTCGCGCGGCAAGCAGCGCGGCATCGGCCTCGCCTACTACCTCGAAGCCACCGGCGGCGCCCCCACCGAGCGCGCCGAAATCCGCTTCGCCGAAGACGGCTTCGTCGACGTGTATGTCGGCACCCAATCCACCGGGCAGGGCCATGAAACCGCCTATGTGCAACTCACCGTCGACCAGCTCGGCGTCGACGGCGACAAGGTGCGCATCATCCAGGGCGACACCGACAGCATTCCCACCGGCGGCGGCACCGGCGGCGCCCGCAGCCTGTATTCCGAAGGCCAGGCCATTCTGCTCACCGCATCCTCCGTCATCGAAAAGGGCAAACAGGCCGCATCCGACGTTCTGGAAGCCGCCCCTGCGGACATCGTGTTCGAAGAAGGTAAATTTTCCATTATCGGCACCGACCGCAACATCGGCATCGTGGCGCTCGCCACCCACCAGCGCGCCCGCGCCATCAAGGGCGAAGACGTGGTCACCCTCGATGCCGCCGAGGTCGCCGAGATCAAAAGCCACACCTTCCCCAACGGCTGCCACATCGCCGAGGTCGAGATCGACCCGGAAACCGGCATGCTGGACGTCAAGCGCTATATCGTGATGGACGATGTCGGCAAGGCCGTGAACCCGATGATCGTGCGCGGCCAGGTGCATGGCGGCGTCGCCCAGGGCCTCGGCCAGGCGGTGCACGAAAGCACCCGTTACGACGCTGAAAGCGGCCAGCTCCTGTCTGGCTCGTTCATGGACTACGCCCTGCCCCGCGCGTCAGACTTGCCGGACATCGAAGTGGATTTCGTCGAGGTCCCCTGCCTGTCGAACCCGCTGGGCGTGAAGGGCGCAGGTGAGGCCGGTGCCGTAGGCTCCCCCCCCGCCGTGATCAACGCCATCGTCGACGCCCTCACCCCCGTCGGCGTCACCCATGTCGACATGCCCGCCACGCCCGAGGTTCTTTGGAAGGCCATCGCCCAGGCCCGCGCGGCCTGACGATAGTGGGGCCGTTCGCAGCACAGCGGCGGCCCCGGTGTCAACGAGGAAGGGACAGAGACATGTGTGAACCGGAATGGCCCCAACCCGGCCGCGAGCGGATGATCGTCCCAGCCCCGGTCGGCTGGTATGGCACCGGCATGGCCGACCCCGAGCCCGCCCTGTTCGGCAAGCTCGATGCCGGCCACGTGATGATGATGGGTGACAATCCCGCCCTGCCCCGCATGCCCGCAGCCCCCAAGCTGCTCGACTTCTTTCGCCTGCGTTTCTCAGACCTCACCGGCCGCCATCTTCTCACCAGCGCCGCCCGCGCCTTGGCCGCCGGTCAGCACGAGAAGGTGGTGATGGCCTGCCTGCTACACGACATCTCCAACGGCTGCCTCGTTCGCACCGATCACGGCTATTGGGGCGCCCAGATGATCGCGCCGTATGTTAGCGAAGAGATCGCCTGGGCCGTCCGCTACCACCAGCCACTGCGCTACTTCGCCGATGAGGCGGTGGGTTATGCCTACCCTGAAAGCTACCTGCGCTTCTTCGGCGCCGACTACGTGCCGCCTGACTACATCCGCCAGGATGCCGACATGGCCAAGGCCCATCCCTGGTACATGACCTCTCGCCTCGTCACGATCTACGACACTTATTTCTTCGACGAGATGGAAGCTCCGGACCCCGAGATGTTCACCGACATCATCGGCCGCCACTTCAAGGAGCCGGAACAGGGCCTGGGCTTCGACAGCTCGCCGTCGGCGCATATGTGGCGCTCGGCCATCTGGCCGAACAACTTTCTGTAGGTTGCCTGGCCGTTTAGTACGGCCACGCCTTTAGCCCGCGCCCCACGAACAACGCGATATCGGCGCCTCCCACCCGCACCGGCGGCAACGCCTCGATGCTGGTGAACTCGCCGATATAGGTCTGGCGCATCGAAGCCAGCGTGCGGCGCGGCGCAACGATCACGACATCGCCCGACGACGGGGGGTGCATTGCGAACCGAAACTCCCGCGCATCCACATTCAGGCAGAAGATCGGAACATCCGGCCCCAACCCGATCCCCGCCTTGCCGGCATCAGACCAGCTCACCGCCGCCACCGGCAACCCCGTGGCACCCACCGCATCACGCAATTCCGACCAGTCGCGCACCGTCAAAAGCGCCTCCGCCGGCAGCGGCGCCCAGGACAGCCGGATCTCGCTCACCACCAGCAGCATCGCCACCGCCAGCAAACCCGCCGTCGCCCGCGCCACAGGCATTGCCCAGGCCCGCTCGGCGAGATACGCGCCCAGCAGCGGAAACAGCATCAGATATCCCGGAGTCGCCCAATGAAACAGCACCTGGCGCGACCATAACGAGACCACCGCGAACAGCACGATCGCAGGCGCCGCCATCCAGCACAGCAGCCGAGCTCGCCCATCCCCCGCACGCCCCCCCCGCCACAGCACAAGCACCAAACCGGCCCAGATCCATGGCAGCAAAAACGCCGCCTCCCCCGCCAATGTCACAACGGGTCCCCACGGATTGAAACGAGAGGCCGCGGCCCGGCCGCCCTGAAACGCCAAAGACGCCCAGCCATTGCCGGCATTCCAGATCACCACCGGGCTGAACACCAGCAGCGCCACCGCCAGCGCCCCGTAAGGCTGCGGACGCGAGAACCAGGCCCGATAACGCGGATCGATCAGCAGGAACGCCGCCAGACCCGCCAACGGCAGCACGGCGGTGTATTTCGACAGCATCGAAAGCCCGGCGCAGACGCCAAAGCCCAGCCACCACCCAAGCCCGTGCCCCGCCAGAGCCCGCCCCACACACCACACCGCGCCGAGCAACGCCGCCACAAGCGGCCCATCCGGCAACACCCAACCGCCGGTCGAAACGCCCATCACCGGTGAGAGATTGAACGCCAAAGCTGCCCATAACCCGGCCTTGTCGCCGAACATCTCCGCCGTGACCCGGGACATCAACCAGGTGGAGACGGCGAACAACAGAATGAACGGCAACCGCACCACCACGGCCGCCTCGCTGCCGGCGAGCCGCGCCGCGAGGTTGGACATCCACCAGGAGATCAAGGGATGATCGAAATACCCCAGCCGCAGCGCCCCGCGCCCGGCCACCACCATGTAGCTTTCATCGATCCCAAGCCCGATGCCCCCTCCGAACAGAATGCGCACGAAGGTGCCGGCAAGGATCAGCCACAACAGGGCGCGCTTGGGTGTCATCGCGCCCATGTGTCATTCCTGGGAAGGCGACGCAACCGCCGCCCTCCCACCACGCCCGCGAACGCTTATGCGGCGACGGTCTTCTGCTCCTGCTCGCCCAGCCCCGCCACGCCGATCTTCACCACCTGCCCGGGTTTGAGATAGATCGCCTCCGGCTTTTTGCCCATGCCAACACCCGGCGGCGTTCCGGTGGAGATCAGGTCGCCCGGCTGCAACGTCATGAATTGGCTCACATAGCTCACCAGCTTCTTCACGCCGAACACCATCGTTCTGGTGGAGCCATCCTGCATGCGCACGCCGTCCACATCGGCCCACATATGCAGGTCCTGCGGATCGGCGATCTCGTCCTTGGTCACCATCCACGGGCCCACCGGGCCAAAGCCGTCGCAGCCCTTGCCCTTGTCCCACTGTCCGCCGCGCTCGATCTGGTATTCCCGCTCGGATACATCGTTGATCACGCAATACCCGGCGACATGGTCCATCGCGTTCTCTTCCGACACGTAGCTGGCGCGGCTTCCGATCACGATGCCAAGCTCCACCTCCCAGTCGGTCTTCACCGAGCCGCGCGGAATCGGCAGCTCGTCGTTCGGCCCACAGAACGCAGACAGCGACTTCAGGAACACGATCGGCTCCTTTGGCAGCGCCATGCCCGTCTCGGCCGCGTGATCGGCATAGTTCAGCCCGATCAGCACGAAATTCAGCGGCCGCGCCACGCACGGCCCGATCCGATGCGTACCATGCACGATCGAAAGCCCCTCCGGATTGATCTGGGCAAGCTCTGCCAGCTTCGCCGGTGACAACGTGCTGCCGTCGATGTCCTTCACGAAATCGGACAGATCGCGAATGCGGCCTTCCTTGTCCAGCATGCCCGGCTTTTCGGCGCCCACAGGCCCATAACGCAACAGCTTCATATGTTCATTCCTCGTATGCCGGGCAGCGCCCGCGCGTCAAAGTGTCCAGCCACCGTCGATCAACATCGCCTGCCCGGTCACGAACTGCGCATCGTCGCTGGCCAGATAAACCGCCATGGCCGCGATCTCCTCCGCAGACCCAAGCCGGCCCATCGCCTGGCGGGCCACATACGCCGAACGCGACGCCTCCACCGAGCCGAACTGCGCAGCCCCGGCCGCGATCCGGTCGTCCAGGCTGGGCGACTGCACCGTGCCCGGGCAGATCGCGTTGCAGCGAATGCCCGCTTTCACGAAGTCGCTCGCCACAGACTTGGTCAACCCGATCACCGCGGCCTTCGTCGTGCCATACACGAACCGGTTCGGCGCCCCTTTGATGGAGCTGGCGGCGGATGCCATGTTCAGGATCGACCCCGCACCCTTCTCCACCATCCCAGGCAGGAACGCCTGAATGGTGCGCATCATCGAGCGCACATTCAGATTGAACGCAAAATCCCACTCCGCCTCGGTGGCATCCAGAATGGTGCCCTGATGCACATAGCCGGCGCAGTTGAACAACACGTCCACCGCCCCCACCCGCTTCGCCATCGCCTGCACGGCAGCTGCGTCCAGCACATCCAGCTTGGCGACTTCGATGTGCTCGCCTGCAATCTCCGACAGCTTGTCGATGTTGAGATCGGTGGCAAACACCTTGGCACCCTCGGCGGCAAAGGCCAAGGCGGTGGCGCGGCCAATGCCTTGCGCACATGCCGTCATGAAAGCGGTCTTGCCTGCGAGACGTCCGGTCATTTTCGCATCCGTATTGGTTAAAGAGGAAAGGCCTTCTTTTCTGAAGAAAAGAAGCAAAAGACTTTTATCCTGCTGCCGGCCCCCACTTCAGCAAAGACCGGCAGCAGAATGAAGTTTTTTGGTTATTTTTTTCAAAAAAGAACTTTTCTCTCTTGCTTAATGGTTATTTCGGCTCTCGCCGCGCGTTTCCAGAATATTCAGATACAACGTCGCGGGTTCCAGACAGGCCCCGGTGCCCTGCTGGCCCACCATCGAGCGATAGATCTCTTCCCACGGCGTCTTGTTCACCAGCACGGGCGGCACCCAGGCCGCGCGCCGCGCCGCCAGTTCCGCCTCGGGGATCAACACATCCACCTTGCGCGTGTTGAGATCGATCCTGATGCGGTCACCGGTTTCCAGAAGCGCCAATCCCCCGCCGATCGCCGCTTCCGGCGACACGTTGAGAATAGAAGGCGACGCCGAGGTCCCGCTCTGCCGCCCGTCACCCATCGTGGGCAAGGACGTGATGCCGCGCTTCAGCATGCTCGCCGGCGGCTGCATGTTCACCACCTCGGCCCCGCCGGGATAGCCCACCGGGCCACAGTTGCGGATGATCAGCACCGACTGGTCTTCCACACCCAGGTCCGGATCCTCGATCCGCTCGTGGTAATCCTCCGGCCCCTCGAACACGATGGCCTTGCCCTCGAACACGTTCGGCCGATCCGGATTGGACAGAAACCGCTCGCGGAACGCGGCATCGATCACACTGGTCTTCATCACCGCCGTTTCGAACAGATTGCCCGACATCACCACATAACCGGCGCTGGCCTTGATCGGCGCATCGAAGGCGCGAATGACATCGCGATCCGGCTCCTCCACACCTTGCAGATTCTCGGCGATGCTCTTGCCCGTCACGGTCATCAGCGACCCGTCGATACGCCCCGCCGCCAACAGCTCGCGCATCACCGCCGGCACGCCACCGGCGCGGTGGAACTTCTCGCCGAGATAGCGCCCCGCCGGCTGCACATCCACCAGCAACGGCACGCTTTGGCCCATCTCCTGCCAGTCATCCAGCGAGTGATCCACACCCATGTGGCGCGCGATCGCGATCATCGAGATCGGGCAGTTGGACGACGCCCCCAAGGCCGCCGCCGCCACCACGGCATTGGCGAACGCCTGCTTCGTCATGATGTCGGAAGGCCGCAGGTTCTCGTGCACCATGTCCACGATCCGCTTGCCGGTCTCGTAGGCCATCTGCCCCCGCTCGCGATACGGCCCGGGGATGGCGGCACAACCCGGCAGCGACATGCCGAGCGCCTCGGCCAGCGAGTTCATCGAAAGCGCGGTGCCCATCGTGTTGCAATGCCCCACCGAAGGGGCCGATGCGCACACCATGTCCATGAACTGATCATAGGTGATCAGCCCCTCGGCATACATCCGCCGCCCTTCCCACACGATGGTCCCGGACCCCGCGAGACGGCCTTTGTACCAGCCATCCAGCATCGGCCCACCGGACAGCACGATGGACGGAATATTCACCGTCGCCGCCCCCATCAGACAGGCCGGCGTCGTCTTGTCGCACCCGGTCGTGAGCACCACGCCATCGATGGGGTAGCCGTGCAGAACCTCCACCAGCGACAGATACGCAAGGTTGCGATCGAGCGCCGCGGTCGGCCGCTTGCCCGTCTCCTGAATCGGATGGATCGGAAACTCCAACGGAATGCCGCCGGCGTCGCGGATGCCGTCGCGGATACGGTTGGACAGATCGAGGAAATGCCGATTGCACGGCGAAAGATCAGACCCCGTCTGCGCAATTCCGATCACCGGCTTGCCGCCCTGCAGCTCCTGGCGGGTGATTCCGAAATTGGTATAGCGCTCGATGTAGAGCGCCGTCATGGCGGGGTCGTGAGGGTTGTCGAACCAACGCCTGCTGCGCAACCGTGGCGTGGTATCCTCGTGATCGTGGCTCATCGTGTCATCCCCGCATGCCTTGTAACCGGCGGCGCAAGGTGGGCTTTGCACCGGCGGAGTGTCAACCGGAAGCGTGTGCGCCCGCCCCCTTAACGCGCCGGTTCAGTAGCTCTCCGGCGCGATCACATTCTGCGGCCTGTTGCTCAATGCAGCGGCCATCGTCTCGGCCGACTTCCGCCGAATATCGTCCCACGCCTCTGGCGTGTGAAACGCCGAATGCGGCGTGATGATCAGGCGGCCCTCCTGCCAGGGCTCACGGTCGCGGTAGGCGCGCAGCAGGCCGGGAATGGGGCCCACCGGCGGCTCCACCGGGATCACGTCCAGCCCCGCGGCGGAGATGTGATCGCTGCGCAAAGCCGCCTCCAGCGCGTCGATATCGATGATGCGGCCGCGCGCGGTGTTGATCACAACGGCGCCCTTGGGCAACAGCGCCAGCTCGCGGGCGCCGATCATGCCGATCGTCTCGGGTGTCTGCGGCGTATGGAGGCTCAGCACGTCCGCCTCAGCGAGAAGCGCATCGAGCGACTTCGCCCGACGCACCCCGATCGCCAGATCGGACCCGTTCGAGCGCAGCGGGTCGAAGAACACCACATCGAAGCCGAACGCCTTGGCCCGCAGCGCCACCGCGGTGCCGATGCGGCCCAGCCCCACGATCCCGAACACCTGGGATGACAGACGGCGGATCATCGGCGTTTCGATCTGCGTCCATGGCGCCGGCACCGGCCTGCGCTGCGCCTCGTGATGCAGCACAAGGCCGCGACGCAATGCCAAGGTCAGCGCGATGGCATGATCAGCCACCTCCATCGTTCCGTAATCGGGCACGTTGCACACGGTCACGCCATGCGCTGCACACCACGCCCGATCAACGCGGTCATACCCCACGCCCATCCGCACCACGGCCAGTAGGTTGGGGAATTTGGCCAGCTCCTCGCCCGGCGCGAAAAGCCGGAAAATCATCAGCCCCTCCACCGCGTCACGGTCGGATTGCGCCAGATCCGCCAATGTCGCCGCGTCGCGCATCACGATGATGGCATCCGGCCCGAACACGTCACGCTCCACCACGTCGTGGGCATACATCCGCTCGGGATACAGAATGTTCATCGCTGAATTCCTCGTCTTGCGCCTTTGTGTGCGGGCGTTCAGGCTCGTGCATAGCCACGGAGAATGTAGATGTCCATGAACGGCGCGGAGAGTTTGGTTCACACGCTGCTGGCCGCCGGAATCGACACCTGCTTCGCCAATCCCGGCACGTCCGAGATGCATTTCGTGGCGGCGCTCGACCGTGTTTCCGGCATGCGCTGCGTGCTCGGCCTGTTCGAAGGCGTGGTAACCGGTGCGGCCGACGGCTACGCCCGCATGGCCGGTAAACCCGCCGCCACGCTGCTCCATTGTGGCCCCGGCCTCGCCAACGGCGTGGCGAACCTGCACAACGGCAGGCGGGCTTTCACCATGATAGTGAACTGCGTGGGCGACCAGGCCACCTACCATCGCCCGCTCGACGCACCGCTCACCGCCGACACCGAAAGTCTCGCCCGTGTCGTGTCCGGCTGGGTGCGCACCGCCACCCACGCCGCCACGGTGGGCCAGGATGCGGCCATGGCCGCCCAGGCCGCGCAGACCACACCCGGCACCATCGCCACCCTCATCCTGCCGTCCGACACCTGCTGGGACGATGGCGGCGTGGTGGCCACACCCCTGCCTATCCCCACCGCGCAGGCCGCCGAACCCGGCCTCGTCGCCACCGCCGCCCGCATTCTGAGGCGCGGTGAAAAGACCGTCATCGTGCTCGGCAACGCCGCCCTGCGTGCCGCCCCCCTCGCCACCGCGCACGCCATCGCGGCGGCAACCGGCGCCGCCCTGATGGCGCAGACCTCGAATGCCCGCATCGAACGGGGTGAGGGCCGCCACGCAATCGACCGAATTCCCTACCCGATCGACCAGGCCATCGCGTCCCTGGCCGGCGTCAAGCACGTCATTCTCGTGGGGGCAGAAAAACCGGTGGGCTTCTTCGCCTATCCGAACAAACCCGGCTACATGTTCCCCGAGGACGCCCAGGTGCACGTGCTGGCGCGCATGGAGCACGACCTCGCCGCCACCCTCATCGCGTTGGCCGACACGCTCGAAGCCAAACCGGTCGCTCCCCCATCCGGCACACGCGGCGAGAAGGCCACCGGCGCCATTACCAGCGAGGCGCTGGGCCGATCGCTCAGCGCATTGCTGCCGGACAATGCCATCGTCGTGGACGAAAGCGTCAGCTTCGGCCGCGGCCTTTACCCGGGCACGCATCACGCCGCGCCGCATGACTGGCTGCAACTGACCGGCGGCGCCATCGGCAACGGCCTGCCCATGGCCACCGGCGCCGCCGTCGCCTGCCCCGACCGCCGTGTGATCACGCTTCAGGCAGACGGCTCGGCGATGTACACCGTGCAAGCGCTGTGGACCCAGGCGCGCGAGCGTCTGAATGTCACCACCATCATCCTGGCCAACCGCAAATACGCCATTTTGCTCGGCGAACTCGCCAATGTCGGCGCCAATCCCGGGCGCGTGGCGCTGGACATGATGGATCTCGGCAACCCCGATCTGGACTGGGTCAAGCTCGCCGGCGGCATGGGCGTCGCCGCCGCGCAGGCTACCACGATGGATCAGTTAAACACCCTGTTCGAACAGGCCAATCGAACACCGGGCCCGTTCCTGATCGAGCTCCTCATTCCCTAGATCATGATGCGTTTGGGTTGATTAACCCGAACGCATAAACATGATCGATCAAACAAGAGTAGAGCGTGATGATTTTGCTTCTACTCAAAATCATCACGCCCTAGGCCGGAAAGCGCCTCACGACGAAATCACGTCGATATCCGGCCGGTCATCCCCCTGGGACGTCTCGGTATGCCATTCGCCAGTCGCGTCCTGGAACTCGATATAGGTGGTGTTGCCGGGAACATGCTGCTCCTCGGCCACCAGGTGCGCCGCACGCGTGGCGAGATCCTTGGTGGGGAAAGATTCGGAAAATACGCCGTCCAGCGTGTAGGCCCAACCGCCGTCATGCGCCACCACGCGGTAATGGATATTGGCCATGGGTCGCTCTCCCTCGGTTCGATCGCTGACATCACGATACACGCGTTTCGTTCCGGGCGCTGCGCTGGCACCCATGTTTTCCAAAGCGCAACCGCCGCCCGGCGGGCGCCCGTCGATCCGGCTTTGCGCGCAGGTGCACAGCAGGCGCCTTCATGCTCCTTGCAAAAAGCACTGGCAGGCGACGTTTGGGCTGCCTGCCCGTCGTATCGACATGCGTTTGGGTTGATTAACCCGAACGCATAAACATGTTCGATCGAACAAGAGTAGAGCGTGATGATTTTGCTTCTACTCAAAATTATCACGCTCTAAACCATGGTTTTCTGCTGTTCGATCTTGGCCCTCGTCTCAGACACGAGCCTGCTGATTTGCTCCGTGGAGCCAGACGTGCGGCCGGCCAGGCTTTTCACTTCCGAGGCCACAACCGCAAACCCGCGCCCGGCTTCTCCGGCACGCGCAGCCTCGATCGTGGCATTCAGCGCCAGCAGATTGGTCTGCGACGAAATGCCCGATATGGTCAGCGCGATGCCGTTAATGCGATCGAGCATGGCGCTCATCACCTGCTCCGTTTCGCGCAGCGCAAGCCGGCGCGCGGTCATGTCGATTCCGTAAAGCACCGTGCAATGCAGGCGACCATCCACGTCCAACAGCGGCTGCACGATTGTCGACAAGAACACCTCGCCACCGGACGCGCTGCGCAGCACGATGTCCCGCTCCAACACATTGCCGGCCTGCAAGCTTGCCTGGTCGGCCGCATCGAATATCGCGCCATACGCCAGCGCCTGCGGCAGCGCCGCGTTCACGGCCACGCCCAAAAGGCCCCGCGCCGCGTCGTTTATCCGCACGAGGCGTAGCTCCGCATCCCATTCCAAAACGGCGTTGGACTGCTCGATCGCCGCCAGACGCAGGCTGGCCTCCAACGCCAAAAGTTTGGTCCGGGTAATATTGGCCTGCACCGACACGAAGCGCTCAACCTTGCCGGCCGCGTTCCGGATGGGATTGATCGAGATCGAGATCCAATAAGGTGCTCCGGATTTCGAATAGTTCATGATCTCCTCGTAGAAGGCCTGCCCGTCACGCAGATGGGCGCTGATGCGCGCAATTGCCGCCGGGTCGGAATGACGCCCCTGCAAAAGGTGGCCTGGCTGTTGGCCGATCGCTTCCTCGAAGCTGTAGCCGCTGAGCCGTGAGAACCCGGGGTTCACATATTCGATCAGGCCACCGGCGTCGGTGATGATCACGCTGTTATCGGTCTCGTTGGCCACCAGCGACAGCACGGCCAGCTTGTCGCGCTGGCGCTTGATCTCGGTGATATCAGCCGCGAATTTCACAACCTTGAAAGGCCGGCCCGCCATGTCCACAATCGGGTTGTACGTGCCCTCGATCAAGACACGCTGTCCAGACTTCGCAACGCGCTCGAATTCGCCCGTCTGGAACGTCCCGGCCCGCAAACGCTCCCAAAACCGGTCGTACTCCGCCGTTCCGCGGTCGGACGGCTTGACGAACATCAAGTGCTTGAAGCCCACGACCTCGTCGAGCGTGTAGCCCATCGTGTTCAGAAAAGCGGCGTTGGCTGAAATGATCGTGCCGTCCAGCTCAAACTCGATCACCGCCTGAGATCGGCCGATCGCGGCGATCTGCCCCGAACAATCGGCGCTTAACAACTTGGCCGCGGTAATGTCGGTGGCGAACTTCACGATTTTGAACGGCCGCCCGCTGGCATCAAGGATTGGATTGTACGTGGCCTGGATCCAAACCTCCCGGCCGCCCTTGCCCACCCGACAATATTCGGCGGACTGGAAGGCCCCGCCGCGAAGCTCATCCCAGAACTGCCGATACGCCGGGCTGTCCGCCACGCCCGGCCCCACGAACATGCGGTGTGGCCGACCTTGAACCTCCGCCAGCGTGTAGCCCATCGCAGCCAGGAAATTCGCGTTCGCCGTCAGCACCGTGCCGTCCAACGCAAATTCGATCACCGCCTGCGCCCGCCCGATCGCCGCCACCTGGCCCGCCTGATCGGCGCTCAAACGCTTGGCCGCGGTAATATCCGTCGCGATCTTGACGATGCGCGTCACGCGGCCGGCCAGATTGCGCACCGGGCAGTAGCTGGCCTGCAACCATACGTCGCGGCCCGCCTTGTCGATGCGGCAATATTCCGCCTGCTTGTGCGTGCCTGTCCGCAGGTCGACCCAGAAAGCCTTGTATTCCGCGGAGTCGTGCTGGTCGGGCGCCACGAATATCCTGTGGTGCCGCCCTTTCACCTCCGCCAGGGTATAGCCCATGACAAACAGGAAGTTCGGGTTGGCGTTCAGAATCCGCCCATCGATTGCAAACTCGATCATGGCCTGGGACGCGCTGAACGCAGAGAGCGTCGCGGCCATCTTGCCGGGCCTGAACATCGAGAACATCTTGGCCATACACACCCTGAGCGGTTGTTTCGCCGCGCATGGTCACAGACAAACATGAAGAGAGTGTGAACCACCGAGAAAGCCGGCCACGCCGATATCAGCGGTTGAACCGCGGCCCGCAATCGGCCATGTAGAAGGTATTCGAGCCATCCCTCGCGGGAGAGTGCGGGACATCATCCCCGCCGCCGAAGGCGCAACCGGCCCCCGGAAACGCTCAGGCATAAGGGACCGCGCCGGGATAAAGAATCTCTGGAAAGCCGGCCGCACAGTCGTGGCCGCACCGACGGCGAAAGGGCCAGACCACCGGCCCGAATCTCTCAGGTTCCGTGACAGAGGGGGGTCATTCTGGCGACATGTCGTTGCCGGGTGACCCGCGTCCGGAGCCAGAATGAGCGAACCTCTCAAGATCACCCCGCTGGATGCGCTGAACCGAGAGCTCGGCGCCAAGATGGTGCCGTTCGCCGGCTACGACATGCCGGTGCAATACCCGGCCGGCATTCTCACCGAACACCTTCATTGCCGGGCCCAGACCGGCCTGTTCGACGTCTCCCACATGGGCCAGGCCACGCTGAAAGGCCCCGACGCGATCAAGGCCCTGGAAGCCCTGATACCCGGCGACATCCAGGGGCTTAAACCCGGCCGCCAACGCTATTCGCTCCTGCTGACCGACACCGGCACCATCCGCGACGATTTCATGGTGGCCAAGATCAGCGACACCGAGCTGTTCCTGGTGGTCAATGCCGGCTGCAAAGACGCCGATTTCACCCATATCGCCGCCCACCTTCCCCCCGGCGTCACACTCACCCGCCATGAAGACCGCGCGCTGATCGCACTCCAGGGCCCCCAGGCGGCGGCGGTGTTCGCCCGGCTCGTGCCCGCATCCGGGGCGATGTCGTTCATGGACGTCCGTGATTTCGAGTTGGACGGCATCGGCCGCCTTCGTGCCAGCCGCTCCGGCTACACCGGCGAAGACGGCTTCGAGATCTCCATCCCCGGCGAGACCGCGGAAAAATTCGTCCGCCTGCTGCTTGCCGAGCCGGAAGTGGCCCCGGTCGGCCTCGGCGCCCGTGACAGCCTGCGCCTCGAAGCAGGCCTTCCGCTCTATGGCAACGACATCGACACCACCACCACACCCATCGAAGCCGGCCTCACCTTCGCCATCAACAAACGCCGAAAAATGACGTGGGACTTTGCCGGCGGCCTCACGTTGCGCGATCAGTTGGACCAGGGCGTGACGCGCCGCCGCGTCGGCATTCAGCCACAAGGCCGCGCCCCCGCCCGTGGCGGCACCGACATCGTTGATTCCAACGGCGCGGTGATCGGCCGCGTCACCTCCGGCGGCTTCGGCCCCAGTGTCAACGCGCCCATCGCCATGGGCTACGTCAACACCGCCCACGCCGCCGATGGCACGCCCATTGCCTTGATGGTACGCGGCAAGCCGTTGCCGGCCCGCATCGTCGCCATGCCGTTCGTTCCCCACCGCTACAGCCGCTGAAGGACATCCAGACATGACCCAGATCCGCTACACCAAGGACCATGAGTGGGTGCGCCTCGAGGGCGACACGGCAACCGCTGACGGCAACAACTTCGTTGTCACCGTCGGCATCACCCACCACGCCCAGGAAGCGTTGGGCGACGTGGTGTTCGTGGAACTCCCCGAGCCCGGCCGGGACGTGACCGAGGGCGAGGCCTGCGCCGTGGTCGAAAGCGTCAAGGCCGCGTCAGACGTCTACGCCCCGCTCGCCGGCCACGTCACGCAAGCCAACGCCGCCATCACCGAGGACCCGGCTCTGGTGAACCGCGAAGCCGGCGGCGAAGGCTGGTTCTTCAAGATGACGCTCGCCGACAAGGCCGGCTTCGACGCCCTGATGGATGAAGCCGCCTACGCGAAGTTCGTGGAAGAAGCATGATGAACGCCCCCCTGTCCCCCGCTTTGGTCGAGCTTGAAACCCTGGAAGCCGCCGACAGCTTCGTCGCCCGCCACGTCGCCCCGTCGGACGTCGAGATCGCCGCCATGCTGAAGGCCGTCGGCGCCGTCACGCTGGACGACCTCGCCGCCCGCACGGTGCCCGGCGGCATTCGCATCCAGCACGCGATGGACCTGCCACCCGCCATCGACGAAGCCGCCACCATCGGCGAGCTGCGCGCGCTCGCAGGCCATAACGATTTGAAGAAGTCGCTGATCGGCCAGGGCTATCACGGCACCCACACGCCACCGGTCATTTTACGGAACGTGCTGGAAAACCCCGGCTGGTACACCGCCTACACCCCCTACCAGGCTGAAATCGCCCAAGGCCGGCTGGAGGCGCTGATCAACTTCCAAACGCTGATCTGCGAGATGACCGGCCTGCCGATTTCCAACGCCTCGCTGCTCGATGAGGCCACCGCCGCGGCCGAGGCCGTCAGCATGGCCCACGCGATGTCGAAGGCGAAATCCACCACCATCGCTGTCGCCGCCGACCTGCATCCGCAGACCCGCGCCGTGCTCGCCACCCGCGCATGGCCGCTGGGCATGACGCTGGTCGACATCAAACCCGGCGACACCGAGGCCATCCACGCCGCCGCGCCCTTCGTGCTCGTGCTGCAATATCCCGGCACCACCGGCGAAATCCGCGACCTCACCGCCGAGATCGCCGCCGCGCATGAGATGGGCGCGCTCGCCGTCGTCGCCGCCGACCTGCTCAGCCTCACCTTGCTCACGCCGCCCGCCGAAATGGGCGCGGATGTTGTGGTCGGCTCCGCCCAGCGCTTTGGCGTGCCGATGGGCTTCGGCGGCCCACATGCCGGCTTCTTCGCCACGTCGGACAAATATAAGCGTTCGATGCCCGGCCGGCTCGTGGGCGTCAGCCAGGATGCCGCCGGCGCGCCCGCCATGCGCCTCGCGTTGCAAACCCGCGAGCAGCATATCCGCCGCGAGAAGGCCACATCGAACATCTGCACCGCCCAGGTGTTGCTCGCCGTCATGGCCGGGTTCTATGCCGTGTGGCACGGCCCGATGGGGCTCACCCGCATCGCCAGACGCATCAATCTCCAGGCCCGGCTTCTCGCCGACGCCGCGCGCCAAGGCGGTCTCACCCTGCGCCACGCGGCGTTCTTCGACACCATCTGCATCGAGGCCGGCGACCGCGCCGACGCGCTGATGCAGGGCGCCCTGGCACTCGGCTTCAACCTGCGCCGCGTCGATGCGTCCGGCGTGGCCGTCGCGTTGGACGAAACCGTCACGCGGGACGAGCTGTCCGAACTGGCCGCTCTCTTCGCCGGCACGCTGGAGGCCGCTGCTGCCTCCATCCCGGACACGCTCGCCCGCCGCTCGACGTTCCTGCAACAGGCCGTGTTCAGCGCGTATCACGCCGAGCACGAGATGCTGCGCTATCTCAAGCGCCTGGAAGACCGCGATATCGCGCTGAATCGCTCGATGATCCCGCTCGGCTCCTGCACGATGAAGCTGAACGCCACGGCCGAGATGATCCCCATCACGCTGCCTGGCTTCTCCGACATCCATCCCTTCGCGCCCGCCAATCAGACCAAGGGCTACCTCACACTCATCACTCGCCTGTCGGAGTGGCTCGCCACCGCCACCGGATTCGCCGGGGTGTCGTTGCAGCCCAACGCCGGCAGCCAGGGCGAATATGCCGGCCTGCTCGCCATCCGCGCCTATCACGAAGCCCGCGGCCAGGGGCATCGCGATATCTGCCTCATCCCCAGCTCCGCCCATGGCACCAACCCGGCCTCGGCCACCATGGCCGGCTACCGCGTCGTCGTCACCGGATGCGACAGCGCCGGCAACATCGACATGGACGATCTGCGCTCCAAGGCGGAGATGCATTCCGCCAATCTGGCAGCGCTGATGATCACCTATCCCAGCACGCACGGCGTGTTTGAGGAGACCATCCGCGACATCTGCCAGCTGATCCACGGCCATGACGGCCAAGTCTATATGGATGGCGCCAACATGAACGCCCAGGTGGGCCTCACCTCCCCCGGCGCCATCGGGGCGGACGTGTGCCACCTTAACCTGCACAAAACCTTCTGCATTCCGCATGGCGGCGGCGGCCCCGGCGTGGGCCCGATCGGGGTGGCGGCGCATCTGCTGCCGCATCTGCCCAACCACCCCGAACGCGCCGATGCCGGTCCCGCCACCGGGTTCGGCCCGGTTTCCGCCGCCCCGTTCGGCAGCGCGCTGATCCTGGCGATCTCCTATGCGTATATTCGCATGATGGGTGCCGCCGGCCTCACCCGCGCCACCGAGGTTGCGATCCTCAACGCCAACTACGTCGCCACCCGCCTCAAGCCGCACTACCCCATCCTCTACACCGGCACTTCAGGCATGGTGGCGCATGAATGCATCATCGACTGTCGCGGTTTTCAGGCCGAAGCGGGCGTGATGGTGGAAGATATCGCCAAGCGCCTACAGGATTATGGCTACCACGCCCCCACCATGTCCTGGCCCGTCACCGGCACGCTGATGATCGAGCCGACCGAGAGCGAAACGAAGGCCGAACTGGACCGTTTCTGCGACGCGATGATCCAGATCCGCGCCGAAATCGCAGCGATCGGCCAGGGCAGTTTGGACAAGACCGACAACCCGCTGAAGAACGCACCGCATACGGTGGCCGAAATCTCAGCGCCGGACTGGGCTCACCCGTATTCCCGCATCCAGGCGGCGTTCCCGCTGCCCTATCTGCGCGCGTCGAAGTACTGGCCGCCGGTCAAGCGCGTGGACAACGTCTACGGGGACCGCAATCTCATCTGCACCTGCGCGCCGCTCGAAGCCTACGCGCAGGCCGCCGAATAGCGCGCCCTGCGGGATGACGGGTGTTTCCCTGTCATCCCGCC
Source organism: Rhodospirillales bacterium (assembly GCA_025362815.1). GTDB lineage: Bacteria > Pseudomonadota > Alphaproteobacteria > Acetobacterales > Acetobacteraceae > CAIQQQ01. The sequence goes on along the minus strand of JANYFG010000049.1, from coordinate 8,089 downwards.
ACGCTCGCGCTTGAATTTTAGGCTCTAAAAACGAACCTCGCGCAGCAACGCGTGCCGGGGCGGCTGCGGCACCGGTGGCAGAACCTTGCGTAGATAAGCCTGCCATGGCGAAGCGGGGGAAACCAGCGATGCCGCGCTCTCACGCGCCAGGGTGGCTGCGTCCACGTCCGGAAAGACGATGCTGTGGTCGAAGCACGGTGTGATGTCGGCTTGGCACATCGGAACAACTCCTTGCTCATCGTCCGCCGCAACCGTGCGGATAGGTTCGATCTCGAGGAGTTTACGGCGCAAATCGCGGCATGGATGTGACGCAGCCCACAGTTTACGTCGCATTCGCCGTGATAACGCCGTGACGCCGCATATTTTGGGGCAACGGCGCCGGTACCGGCCGACTGAGAGGCGCCAAGGACCGAATATAAATGGTGCGCCGTTAACAAAGCAGCAAGCTCATCGGGCCATGTATCACCTTATGAGATTTTTCTCGCTGAACGAGCGCAGCTCCCAGGTGATCTAATGTCCAATGCCATGTCGCTCCACACGATCCCAAGGTTCCGCCCGCTGATGCCGGCGCGCTACACCGAAGGTCGGTCAAGCCTGCGCCTAAAGCGCCTTCCCCGCAGCTCGCATGACCGCGACAACGCCGAGGAGGTACGCCTGCGCGGCCAGGAGCTGGATGAAACCCACGCCAGGCTGGATGCCGCCATCAACACCATGACGCACGGCCTCATCATGGTGAACGAAGAACTCGGCGTCGTGCTCTGCAACCGGCAGCTGCGCGCCATGTTTAAATTCGACGCCGACATCGTCCGACCCGGCGCCGCCATGCGCGAGGTGTTGTCGCACTCGATCGACGTCGGCAATCACCCCGGCGCCACGCCCGACCAGCTTCTGGCCGAGCTGCACGAGCTGCTGCGGCCTGGCCTGCGCGCCAGCTTCTCGCAGAACATCCAGGACGGCCGCGTGGTCTCGGTGAATTGGGAGCCCCTTGAAACCGGCGGCTGGATGTGCACCTGCGAGGATATCACGGTGCGCGAGGCCGCCACCGCCCGCGCCGTCTATCTCGCCTGCCACGACGCCGTGACCGACCTTCCCAACCGCCACGCGCTGCTCGGCATCCTGCAGACCGCCTGGCCAGAGCCAGAGGCCCCCGGCTTCAGCCTGCTCTGCATCGAGATCGACCGCTTCCAGTCGATCTGCGACACCCGCGGCCATTGCACCGGCGACATCCTTCTGCAGGAGATTGCCGCCCGCCTCGGCAGCTGCGTGCGCGCTGGCGACCGGGTAGCGCATCTCGGCGGTGCCAGCTTTGGCGTGATGCAGGCGGCGCCGGCCACCCCAGCCCTCGCCCAACGCCTCGCCGCGCGGCTGATCGAAACATTGCAGACGCCCATCCGCACCGAGGGCCGCAGCCTTCTGGCCACCGTCTCGATCGGCATCGCCTTCGCCGACACGCAAACCTCCGGCCCGGCGGACGTTCTGCGCAACGCCACGCTCGCCATGCACCTCGCCGCCGACAAAGGCGGCAACTGCGCCAATCTCTACGGCGCTGACATGGATCGCACCGCCCAGGCCCGTCACGAGCTGGAACTGGATCTGCGCGGCGCGCTGGATGCCCGGCAGTTCGAAGTTCTGTACCAGCCTTTGGTGAGCGCCAAAACGCGCACCATCACCGGATTCGAGGCGCTGCTGCGCTGGCGCCACCCCGTACGCGGCATGGTCTCGCCCGCCGACTTCATCCCCCTGGCCGAACAGCTCGGCCTCATCCGGCCGATCGGCGAATGGGTTCTGCGCACCGCCTGCGCAGAAGCCGCCACCTGGCCCGCCCCGGTGCGGGTGGCCGTCAACCTGTCGCCCGAGCAATTCACCGGAGTCGAGGGCGCCGGTCTGGTGGACATCGTGGCCGACATCCTCGCCACCACCGGCCTGGACGGCACCAGGCTGGAGCTGGAAATCACCGAATCTGTCCGGATGCAGGAAGACGCCGCCACGCTGGACACGCTGCACGCGTTGCGCCGTCTGGGCGCGCGCATCTCGCTGGACGATTTCGGCACCGGCTATTCGTCGCTGAGCTATCTGCGCAGCTTCCCGTTCGACAAGATCAAGATCGACCAGTCCTTCGTGCGCGCGCTGCCCGGCCAGGAAGCCACCGCCATCGTGCGCGCGGTGGTCTCGCTGGGCGCCAGCCTCGGCATCACCACGGTGGCCGAAGGTGTCGAGACGGAGCTTCAGTTGCAGGCCCTGGTGGCGGAAGCCTGCGACGAGCTGCAGGGCTACCTGTTCAGCAAGCCCCGCCCCGCCTGCGACGCCGCCGGCCTGATCGCGGCGGCGCCGATTCAACTGGCCGCATGAGCCGCACCTACTCAGCCGCCGCCACTGACGCAAGGGTGGTGGGCCCCGGCGTGGTGAGTGCAAGCGTTCGGCGATAGGCGATCTGCCGGGCGATCCGCACCCGGTCCTCGGGCAACACGTCGTTCACCACCGCATGAACGCGTTCGATCTCTGCCAGCATAGCCGGCCGCCGCAGGGTCGCCGTGGCACTGGCGGGATGCCGGCGATGGGCATTCAGCGGCGCCTGCAAATATCCCACGCTGCCGGTGCTGTGCGTCAGCAGATCCACATAAAGCCGCCAGTCGCCCGCCACCTGCCACGCCCCCAGTTCATCCGCACAACGCGCCAGCGCGTCGCGCAGCGCCTGGGTGCGAAACACCACGCCGCTGGCGTTGAGAATGGTGTTGCGTTCGGCCAGATGCGTGCGCACGAAGCTCGCCGCCGGAAACACCGCATCCCGGTCCAGGCCTGGCTCACCATTCACCTGGGCGGTGCGATAATACTCCTTGTAGCTGGACGACACGGTCTCGCTTTGCTCGTTCATCGTGCGGCTGTCGCAAAACGCCAGATCGATGTCGGGATGCGACGCCAACAGCCGCGACAACCGCGCCAGCAACTCCGGATGCGCAGCGTCATCTGCCTCGGCGATCCACAGATACGTGCCCCGCGCCATCTCCGCCGCCCGGCGCCATTGCAGGAACACATTGCCGCCATTGGTCTCGCGCACCTCCAGCCGGATGCGGCGCCGCCAATCCTCAGCCACCGCCACAGCCACCGCCACGCTGTCATCGGTGGACGCATCGTCGAGCACGATCACCTCCTCCACCGGATGCGTCTGCGCGAAGATGGATTCCAGCCGCTCCGGCAGGAACCGTGCGTAATTGTGGCTCGGCACCACCACCGACACCCGGGGCGACTGGTCTCTGAGCTCGGCCAGAAGCTCGGCCACATACAGATCGAAATCGAACCGCGCCGCCACGATGCCGCCGCGCGCCGCCCGCGCCGCCGCGTCCTGCGGCATCGCCAGCGCCATGACGGCCTGGGCGAACGCCGTGACGTCAGACATCGCCACCACCATCCCGTCCCGTGTGTCGGCCAACAGTTCCGAAATCCCCCCCGCCCCCTCGAACGCCGCCACCCCGATGCCGGACGCCAGTGCCTCCAACGCCACAGACGGATACGGATCCTCGCGTGACGGCAGAGCGAAGGCGTCGGCCGCGCTTAGCCACGGCGTCATGTCTTCCTGAAAGCCCGGCAGGTGAAACCGGCCCGTCGCCATCGCCTGTTCGATCTCGGGCGCCAGATACGCGCGGAGCTTGGAATCGACGGCGCCCACCCAGCAGAAATGCACCGGCGCATCCTGCTTGCGCGCCACCCGCGCCGCCTGCAGGAACAGATCGAACCCCTTGCGCATATCGCCATAGCCGGCACCTAGCACCATGGCCTGGCCGTCCAGCACGCCCAAAGCAAAGCGCAGCCGATTGCGCGCATCGGCGTCGAACGTCACGCGCCGGTAAAGCCCCTGCGGCAGGATGCGCGCCCGGTCGCCCACCGCCTGCGGATCCGGAAATGCCGCCTGCACGCAGGTCGCCGGAAAGATCACCCGCAGCGCCTCGGCGGCGCCCGCGCGCAGACCCGGCAGCATGGCGTGCTCGGCCATCACCCGCGGCAACTCGTGCACCAGCAGAACCGACTCGATCCCGGCGCGCCGCAGAAGCGGAATCACCCGCGCCGCCACGCTGGTGTTGACCAACGCCCGCGTCACGCCGCGCCGCGCGCTGGCCGCAATCGCCGCCGACAGCGCCGGGCGGCTTGCGGCCACGTGGGTGGGCGCCTGTGCGGAATAGGATTTTTCCAACGTGCCGCCACCAAGCAGCAGGAATTCCACCGCCATGCCATGGCCCTGCATCATCTGCCGGCCGATCTGCAGCAGCAGCATCTGGGCCCCTGCGGCGAACGCGTCATGCCCCACCAGCAGCACCGGCTCGGCCCGCTCCACCCCGGCCAGGCGCGCCACCGCGCGCCCGGTGGCGTTCAGGTAGGCGGCGCCGAAATGCACGTCCGGCTCCAGATAGGCGCCCTCGGCCCACTCGTTCCACGCGTTCACGCACACGATCCGCTCGCCGAAGAACGGGCTGGCCGCGCTGCGATCCACCAGCGCCGTCAGCCAGGCCTGATACTTCGATGGCGAAGCGCCCGTCAGCGTCATCCCGCGCCCCTCGCGGCGGGCGTCGTTGTCCCAGTCCGGCACGCAGGTCTTGATCAACGGAAAGCTCGGCGGCGGCTCCGCGAGGGAGGCGGATGCCAGGTCGTCATAGGCGAAGATCTGCCCGCCCGCCGCCGAATCGGCCACGCGTATCTGCTGGCCGCGGGTGGCAAGCCCCGTGGTCAGCTTGTGCGGCGGAAATTCGATGGCGCCGTCGAACCCATATTCCACCGGGTCGGTCTCGCCGAAGCTCTGCGCCATCACCAGGATCGGGTTCTCGCCATGGTCGGCCCGAAACGCCGCCCGCCAGCGCGACACGGTGGCTAGGCAATCCGGGATCAGGCCGGCGCGATAGACCATCAGAACCGGACGCCCCTGCAGGCGGATATAACGGGGATCGGCGAAATGCCGCGCGAAAGCCGCCAGCAACGCCGGCTCGTCCGCCGGATCCCAATCCTGCCCGATCAGCACCTCGTGGTCCGAGCCATCCCACCGCCGCGTCCAGTTTTCGTTCGCCCACATCAGGCAAAATGGAAAGTCGAGGCTGGCATCGGCCAGAAACGCCTCAAGCGGCCGCTCCAGCAGGCGCTTTTGATTGAACCAATAGAAATACTGCACAAAGCCGAACACCCCGGCATCGCGCGCCATGGCGATCTGGCGGCGCATGGCTTCGGTGTTGCTCAGATCGTAATGGCCGAGATCGCGCGGGATGCGCGGCTGATAATGGCCGGCAAAGCGCGGCATACCACGCGCAATGGCGGTCCATTCGGTGAAGCCACGCCCCCACCAGGCATCGTTCTCGGGCATGGCATGGAATTGCGGCAGGTAATACGCCAGCAGCTTGGCCTGCCGGGTGGCGCCGCGCGGCAAAGGCTGAAATTCCTCGAAATCCGGCCCCGGCCGCGTGTTGAACCGCACCTGGTCGAACACGCTGGCCTCGTCGGGCTGCGGCATCGTATGCAGGCGCAGCGCATGGCGCCACTTGCGGTAATGCAGCAGTGGGTTCTGATCCAGCTCCCCGCCGAGATAGCGGTTGAGGTAGAATTTGGTGTCGAACGCCGCCGAGGGATCACGCCCCTCGCGATACCCGTAGCGGAGGTAATGATCGAACGGATCGATACCGGCCTGGGCAATGTCGCGATACGTGGCGAGGTAGAAGGCCGGATCGAATTCCGGCAGCGGGCTCACGGTGCCGGACAGGCGGTGCGACAGAAAATGCGCCAACGGTGAGGTATCCACCGGCAGGGCGTGATGCGCCGCATACCAGCTGCTGTCGAACAACGGCGACGGCGGGAGAAACGCCGCCTCACCGGCCAGGATATAGTGCAGCAAGGGATTGATGCCGGCGGCCGCCACCTCCGGGTTCTCGGCCAGATAGTAGTCCACATCGAAATACGGATTGGGCTGGCGCGCCTCCTGCCAGCCCTGATGCAGAAAATGCGACATCGGGTCCGCCGCACCGGCCGCAACGTCAGGGTTGCGCCGGCAATACCAGGCCACGTCGAAAAGTCCCGACCCCGCCAAAACAGCCACGCCGTCATCGGGTACGGGCGTCAGCATCTGATGATCGGGCGTCAGATGAGATGAAGTAACATTGTTCATGTCTCGATCTTCCCAGACGGTCGTATTCAGTCATCGGACAATAGGTGATATCCCCTATTACCCACGCAATCTTCACCCGCCTTGGCCGCGAGCCGTGACGATACGTTAAGGGATAATGCGTTTCCGACAATTTCCGAAATAAGAGCAACCCCGTATTACCGGCGTGTTCACGCCGGGTGCATGCGCCGTTGATAAACACCCGCCCGTGGCGGAACGGTTAAATAGGGCAGACGCACAACGTGAAGTGGCACTCGGCCCCACGCCGGCAAGCCGGTCTCTTCCAGTCAGCGCATAATCGACGACCGCCGTCGCACGCATCCGCCACGCGATCGGATTCGGCACATAACAAAATTTTAACCGTTACTTTTCAACACGCTTTGCCACGCATTCGTCTCAATCTTTGGGTTATCGAGGGGATGTCTTCAACACCGAACCGCGCGCGGCATCGCGCGAAAAGGAGTGCGCCATGTCACGGACCTGGATTGTTCGAAGCCTCTGCCTTGCGCTTGCGATGGTGACGCTGGGCGGCTGCGTGGTGGTGCCGGCGCGGCCCTACCGCCCGGTTTATTACTACCGCTGATCATGCGATGGTGCCTCCCACGGAGATCTCGGGGGCACCATGGAGTATCGCAATCTCGGGCGCAGCGGCGTGAAGGTATCGCCGCTATGCCTGGGCGCCATGATGTTTGGCGGCGCCACCAACGAAGCCGATTCCGGCCGCATCATCGCGGCCGCCCGCGACAGTGGCGTGAACTTCATCGATACCGCCGACGCTTATAACGAGGGCGCCTCCGAACAGGTGGTGGGCCGCGCCATCGCGGTCCATCGCGGGTGGTGGGTGCTGGCCACCAAGATCGCCAACCGCACCGAGCCAGGCCCCAACGGCATGGGCCTGTCACGGCGCTACATGATGCGCGCCACAGAGGCCAGCCTCACCCGGCTCGGCACCGACGTGATCGACATCCTGTATCTGCACAAGGAAGACCACACCACGCCGCTCGAGGAAGTGGTGCACGCCATCGTCGACCTCGTGCGCGCCGGCAAGATCCGCCATTTCGGCCTGTCCAACCATCGCGGCTGGCGCGTGGCCGAAATCTGCCGGCTGTGCGATCTCGCCGGCATCGATCGCCCCGTGGTCAGCCAGCCGCTTTACAACGCGCTGAACCGTATGGTGGAGGTGGAGCATCTGCCCGCCTGCGCCCATCTCGGCCTCGGCGTATACCCCTATTCACCGCTGGCGCGCGGCGTGCTGACAGGCAAATACACGCCCGACATTCCGCCCCCTGCAGGCACCCGCGCCGGCCGGCAGGACAAACGCCTGCTCGAGACGGAGTGGCGCAGCGAAAGCCTTCATATCGCCAAGACCCTGGCCGAGCATGCGGCTGCCGTCGGTATCACCGCCGGCCAGTTCGCGCTCGCCTGGGTGCTGCACAACCGGCTTGTCACGGGCGTTGTCACCGGCCCGCGCACCCTGGCGCAATGGACCGACTATGCCGGCGCGCTGGCATATAGCTTCACCAGCGCGGACGAGGCCCTGGTCGATCGCCTCGTCACCCCGGGCCACCCCTCCACCCCCGGCTACAACGACCCCGCCTACCCGCTGGAAGGCCGCCTGCCACGGCACGGCGCGGCGCGCGCATGAACATCATCCTGGGGCTGCTGATCGGCGCCGCCTGGGCGTTCTACGAAGCGTTGCGCCTGGATCGGCCAGACCTCGCCGCCGTGGTGCAAGGCCCCTACCCCACCGTGATCGACATCGCCTTCGCCGCATTCTTCCTGGGCCTGGTCTTCATCCTGTCGTGGCAGGAGATGTACCGCTCCGCCCGCTGGTGGTTCAACGGCCCGAAGATCTACGTGCGCAACGCCGCGGTGATGAGTTTGGGCGTGGTGCTGCTGCTCTACGGAAGCCGCATCCTGCTCAACGGCATCGACCCCACCGGTCATCGCGCCCTG
>JANYFG010000106.1 GCA_025362815.1 Rhodospirillales bacterium | reverse complement strand
CAGGATGACCGTCACGCCGCTGTCGCGCAGGCTGCGAACCATCGCCCGCATGTCCCGGCACAGTTCGACATCCACGCCCGCCGTCGGCTCGTCCAGGAACAGGATGCGCGGCTCGTGCGACAGCGCCTTGGCGATCATCACGCGGCGTTTCATGCCGCCGGACAGGGTGATGATTTTGGCATCCCGCTTGTCCCACAGCGACAGGTCGCGCAGCAATTTCTCAATAAATGCCGGGTTGGCCTTCTTGCCGAACAGGCCGCGGCTGAACCGGGTGGTGGCGATCACCGTCTCGAACGCGTCGGTCTTCAATTCCTGCGGCACCAGCCCGATCAGGCTGCGCGCGGCGCGATAATCCCGCACCACATCATGGCCGGAGGCAAGCACCTGGCCGCCGCTGGGGTTCACGATGCCGCAGATGATCGAGATCAAGGTCGTCTTGCCGGCACCGTTGGGGCCGAGCAAGGCAAAGATCTCGCCGGGCGCGATATCGAGGCTGATCGGATGCAGCGCCTGAAAGCCGGAGGCGTAGGACTTTTCCACATTGCGCACTGAGATGGCTGGTTCGGTCACGGCGCTTCACCTTGTGTGTCGTGTTGTCTGCGATTAAATCCACCCATGACCCTGAACCCAGCACAACAGGCCGAGATCGACGCCCTGCGAGACCAATCCGCCCCCACGCGGCGCGCCACCGTGCCGGCTTTGGAGGAAATGCTCTACCGGGCGTTGCCGGTCCTCGATCACGGTTTCGTTCGTGTGATCGACTATATGGGGGACGATGCCGCGGTGGTGCAGGCCGCTCGGGTATCCTATGGGCGCGGCACCCGCAAGGTGTCTGAGGACGCGGGGTTGATACGCTATCTCATGCGCCACCGCCACTCCACGCCGTTCGAGATGTGCGAGATCAAATACCACGTCAAGCTACCGATCTTTGTGGCACGGCAGTGGATCCGTCATCGCACCGCAAACGTGAACGAGATCTCGGCCCGCTATTCCATCCTCGATCGTGAATTCTACCTGCCCGCGCCGGACAACCTGGCCGCGCAATCCGCCGTCAACCGTCAAGGCCGCGGCGACCTGCTGGAGGGCGAGGACGCCGCCCGCGTGCTGGACCTGCTGCGGTCAGACGCCATGCAGACCTACGATCACTACGCCCTGATGCTGAACGAAAACGAGGACGGCACGCCGGTCGACCCCGGCCGTCAGGGATTGGCGCGCGAGCTGGCGCGTATGAACCTGACGCTGAACACCTACACGCAATGGTATTGGAAGACCGATCTCCACAATCTGCTGGGCTTCCTGTCGTTGCGCGCCGATGCCCACGCGCAATACGAGATCCGCGTGTATGCGGAGGCGATGCTCGAATCGGTGAAGGCCTGGGTGCCCGCCACCTACGCCGCGTTCTGCGATTTCCGGCTGGGCGCCGTCACCTTCTCCGCCCCGATGCTCGCGCTGGTGCGCCGCATGATCGCAGGCGAGACGGTGGAGCAAGCCGGCAGCGGGCTGTCGAAACGCGAATGGGCGGAGTTGATGGCCGCTCTCTCAGCATAGGCTCGCTGCCCCTTGCCGCGCCGTGCGTGACAGACCACGCTACGGCAAATGGTGAGAAAATCGCAATGAAGCAGATTACGGGGCCGGATCCCAAGACCAGAACCCCTGATTTCAAAATGCCCGCCAATGCCTGCGACGCGCATTGCCACGTGTTCGGCCCGGAAACGAAATTCCCCTACGCCGCCGATCGCAGCTACACGCCGCCCGACGCGCCACGCGAAGGCCTGGCCGCCTTGCACGCCAAACTTGGCATTGCCCGGGCGGTTATCGTCCATGCCAGCTGCCACGGCACCGACAACAGCGCCACGCTCGACGCCCTCGCCTGGGCACCCGGGCGCTGGCGGGGCGTGGCGGTGATCGATGACGGCTTCACCGACGAACAGCTTGCCGACATGCACGCGACCGGCATTCGCGGCGCCCGCTTCAACTTCGTCCAGCATCTGGGCGGACGGCCGGAGCCGGCGGTGTTCGACCGCGTGGTGGCGCAGATCGCAACCCTCGGCTGGCACCTGGTGCTGCATCTGGATGCCAAGGACATCGAGGAGCTGGCGCCCATGTGCCGGGCGCTGAAGATCCCATTCGTGATCGACCATATGGGGCGGGTCGTGGCGGACAAGGGGTTGGAACAGCCCGCCTTCAAGGCGCTGCTGGCGCTGATGGACCTGCCGAACGCCTGGGTGAAGATCTGTGGGTCCGAGCGCGTCTCCACGGCGGGTCCGCCGTTCACCGATGCCGCGCCCTTCGCACGCGCGTTGGCCAAGGCGGCGCCGGACCGGGTGCTGTGGGGCACGGACTGGCCGCATCCGAATGTGCGCTGGATGCCGAATGACGGCGATCTCGTCGATCTCATCCCGCTGTTCGCCGACGACGCCGCCAGCCGGCAGCGCTTGCTGGTGGACAATCCGCAGGCGCTTTACGGATTTTCAGCATGAGCACCACCGTCGTTATCGAACCGCCCGGCGCCCGCATCCGCAAGCCCTGGTATCGCCAGCTCACCTGGCAGGTGCTGATCGGCACCGTGGTCGGCATCGCCTTCGGGCATTTCTACCCGGTCGCCGGCAACGCCATGCGCCCGCTCGGCGATGGCTTCATCCAGGCGATCCGCATGGTGATCGCGCCGGTGATCTTCTGCACGGTGGTGCACGGGATCGCCAAGATGGGCGACATGAAGCGCGTCGGCCGGGTGGCACTGAAGGCGTTGCTGTATTTCGAGATTGTCACCTCGCTGGCGCTGGCCTGGGCACTGGTCGCGGTCAATGTCTGGCGCCCCGGCGAAGGCATGCATGTCAACATCGCCTCGCTCAATGCCGGCGCGGTGAAGGGCTTCACGGACCAGGCGCAGCAGATGGGGATCGCGCCCTTCCTGCTGCACATCATCCCGACCTCAGCGGTCGGCGCGTTCGCCGCCGGCGACATCCTGCAGGTGCTGTTTTTCGCGGTGCTGTTCGCTTTCGCGCTGGTGATGATCGGCGAGGAGGCCGGCGCCCCCGTGGTGCGGCTGCTCGACGCCGTGTCCAAGGTGATGTTCAAGATCGTGGCGATCGTGATGCTGGCCGCCCCGTTCGCGGCCTTCGGCGCCATGGCTTTCACCGTGGGCCAGTTCGGCATCGCCTCGCTGGTGCAGCTCGCCATGCTGCTGGCGGAGTTCTACACGGTCTGTTTCGTGTTCATCTTCATGGTGCTCGGCATCGCCGCCAGGATCGCCGGGTTCTCGGTGCTGCGCCTCATCGTCTATCTGCGCGAGGAGTTGCTCATCATCCTGGCCACCACCTCGTCGGAAACCGTGCTGCCGCAGCTGATGGCCAAGATGGAGCGTGCCGGCTGCGACGAGAGCGTGGTGGGGCTGGTCGTGCCCACGGGCTACTCGTTCAACCTCGACGGCACCTGCCTGTATCTCGCCACCGCCGCCGTGTTCCTGGCACAGGCCACCGACACGCCGTTATCGATCTGGCAGCAGCTCAGCCTGATGCTGGTTCTGCTTCTGACCTCCAAGGGCGCGGCCGGCATTGCGGGTGCCGCCTTTGTGGTGCTGGCGGCCACGCTGGCCACCGCGGGCACCATCCCGCTCGGTGCCATCGGCCTCGTGCTCGGCATACACCGTTTCATGTCGATGGCGCTGACGTTCACCAACGTGGTCGGCAACGGTGTCGCGACCATCGTGGTCTGCGCCTGGGAGAATGCGCTTGATCGCGACCGGCTCAGGCTTGCGCTGAAGGGCTAGATCATGATGCGCTTGGGCTGCTTCACCCGAGCGCATCTAAACGATCGCTCAACCGATAAATGAGAGTACCGTGATGTGGTCACATCAAGATCGTCAAGCCCTTACGGCCCGCGGCCGTAGGGCTTTGGCGATCGCAAGCGTTGCGGCCGCCAATGCCAGGGCCGGCAGCAGCGGGAAGGATTGCGCCGCCGCATCCACATCTCCCACGGTCTTGGCTTTCTGCGCTGCGGCCACCGAGGCCGGCTTCGGCGCGTCCGACAGGCTCGCCTCCAGCACGGGGTCGCTGATATCGGCGCGGCTGCCGTGGCGCAACGAATAGGCGCGCGTGAACTCCGCCCCGAGCAGGAAGATCACCGAGGAATAGTAGACCCATAAAAGCACGACCAGCAGCGCGCCCGCCGCGCCATAGGCCGAACTCACGGCGCTGCTTCCCAGATACCAGCCGATCAGCGACTTGCCCAACGTGAACAAGGCGGCGGTGATCACCGCGCCCACCATCACGTCCCGCCACTCCATCCTGCGGTCCGGCAAGACCTTGTAGATGGCGCCGAACAGCACCGAGATCAGCAGGAACGAGACGACGATATTGATGATCGACAGGATGACCGCGCCGAACGGCAGAAAGGCGTTGATGAAATCGCCCAGCGCCGAAATCCCCGCACTGGCGGCCAGCGAGACCATCAGCAAGAATCCCAGCGACGCCACAAGCCCCATGCTGGCGATGCGCGCCCGCACAAGGCGCGACACGGTGCCGCCTCTCGGCTTGGTCTTCCAGATGGCATTCAACGCCGCCTGCATCTGGCCGAACACGCCGGATGCCGTCACGAGCAAGGTAACAAGGCCGATCACGCTCGCCAGAATGCTCGTGCTTTTCACGGCGGCACTTTTGATCGCGGTCTGCAGCAGATCCGCGCTTTGCTGGCCCATCAGGCCCGAGAGCTGGGCCGAAATCGCGGTCTGTGCGGCATCGTGGCCGAACACCAGCCCCGCCACCGCCACCACGATCAACAGGATCGGCGCCAGCGACGTGATGGCGTAGAACGCCATGGCGGCGCCGCTGCTGAGCGCATCGTCATCGATGAAGCCGGAAACGCTGTCCTTGATCAATGTCCATGATGTGCCAAGCACGCCGACCTCCACGTATCGAAACGATACCTGTGAAGTGCCGACAGCGTGGGAGGTTGCAACGCTCACCCCGGTGTTTTCACAGCGTGAAGCCCGCCACCGCCTTGGTGTATTGCTGTTGCGCCGTGGCCGCCGCCTGCTCGGCCTGCTCGATGCTGCGCCGGATGGTGTCGATCCGCGTCTCGGCGGCGTCGAGCTGGCGCACCAGCCGCACGTGCAGCGCATCGTTGGCGGGCACCGCGGCCAGGTTTTGGCGAATGCGCGCCTCGTCGGTTTCGATCCGCGTTACCTGTTCGCCCAGGCGCGTCACCTCGGCATCGCGCGTGGCCTTGGCGTCGCGCAGCACGGCCAGCCGGCCCAGCGCGGCGCGGGTGGCGGGCGTGAGCCCCGCGCGACCGGCGATGTTCAGCAGAACGCTGTCGTCTTCGATCAGTGAAAATTCTTCCCGCGTGACGCGCTCGGACGCGATCGCGATGTCGCCGGGTGCGAGCGTGACGGCGAAACGCCAGGCTGTGGCGGTTTCCTCCGTGGGTTTCAACGCGTTGTCCGCCGCGAGCGTGGCGCCCGGGGGACGCGGGATCTCGATCAGCAGATCGCGCTTTTCAGCGGCGGCACCGGTGATTTTCAGGCGGTTGGTGAAACGCAGCCGGTCCTCGAGCTTCAGCACGCCCGCCGCCGCGGTCAGCGTGCCGATGCTGTCCGTCTCGTCGCGCACCCAGGCGATCGTGGTGCGCAGGTCCTCCGCGAACGACAGCAGGCGGCTTTCGCCCGCGGGCAGGCCGCCCAATCTGGCATCGCCGGTGAACCGGGCCGGCGAGGACGGATCGTAGAGGGTCAGCACGCCGGCGGGCAGGCTGGTGGCGCTGTCGTTGGTGATGCGCACGGATGACAGCGGATGCGGCCGGTTCGGCTGCACCAGCCCCACGCGCCGCGCCGAGACGTCGCGGTCCAGAATCGGCACCGAGGCGGTGTGCCCCGCCGCCAGCGTCACCTTGCCGGGGAGGACGAACACGGTGTCCTCCGCGCCCTCGGACGCCTGGCTTTGCTCGGAGGGTTCCGCCATCACGGGTTTGTCCGCTTTCGCCATGGCACCGCCGGGGGCCGACATCGCCATCGTTGGCGCCATCATCGGCGCCGGTGCCGGCGGTGGCGGTGCGGCGGCGCGGGTGCGGGCCGGGGCGGATGGCGTCGCCTGGGTGTCGATGCCGGGCAGGATGCGGCCAAGTATCTCCACAGGCACTTCCGGGCGTTGCACGAAATAGGTTTTGTAGAGCGCCTGGCGAAAGGTGACGGGGTTGCCGTATTGCAGCGCCAGCTCCACACCGTCCCAGTTCGCCCCGGTGGTGTTCTCCAAAACCGCCCAGCCCTGCATCCGCGCCTTGTCACCGCCGGCGGGCGGCAGCACGAGGCGGTAGGACGTTTTCCACAGCGGCGCGCCGGCGACGTAGCCGACCTTGACCTGGCGCGGACCGTCGCCGGTGGCGGTGCTGCGCCCGCTGCTGTAAAGCGTGATATGGCGCGACGTGCTGCCGGCGTCGCGCTGCAAGGTGTCCAGCGCCCGGCCGATCCGCCCGCGCAAGGCGGGGTCGGCCACCTCGACGGTCTCGGCATCCTCCAGAATGAACTGCCGCAAGCCGTCCGCCGCCATGAGGGTCACGCGGGTGCGCTGCTCCGTGGCCTCCGGCCGGCCCGTAACCGTCATGCCCACGGTCTCGGCGCGCAGCATCTTGCCCGTCATCGGGCGCGGACCCGTCACGACCAACTCCACGCCGCGCAGACTGTTGAGATAGGCCAACGGCGAGGCCAGGCCCTCCTTGCCGAACGGCAGATCGCCGAACGCGGCACCGTCCGCGTCGCGGCCGGGCAGCTCGATGCCGCCCACGCCGCCGGCAGCGTCGAACACCACCAGCGATTTCAAAACGTCATCCACCTGGTCGAGCCGGACATCGAGGCCCAGCGTGGCCGCGCCTGATACGTCGGCGCTGTATTCCACGTAGCCGACGCCGCCGGTCGACAGCATCACACGCGTGAGCGCGAGATCGGCGGCCGCAGCGGGTTGGGCCGCGGCCAGACAGGCGATCGCCAGTGTTAGGGCTACCGGTGTTTTAGGGGCGTTTGTCATGCTGTTTTCCCGGGAATTTCAGTCAAGATGTTCTTTTGTGAACAAAAGAACCAAAAAACTTCATTCATTCTGTGGCGGAGATATGGCGGATCATGCGGCCTGGTTGGAGCCGCCGATCGCTTCCACCACCGCGCGGGTGACGTCCGCCGTGGTGGCGGTGCCGCCGATGTCGGGGGTCATGATCCCGGCGGCGCAGACCTGTTCTACCGCCACCATCAGCGACGCCGCCGCCTGCGGTTCGCCCAAATGCTCCAACATCAGCGCCGCCGTCCAGAAACTGGCGACGGGGTTGGCGATGCCCTTGCCGGTGATGTCGAACGCGGAGCCGTGGATCGGCTCGAACATCGAGGGGTATCGGCGCTGCGGGTCCACATTGCCGGTGGGCGCCACGCCCAGGCTGCCCGCCAGCGCGGCCGCGAGGTCGGACAGGATGTCGGCGTGCAGGTTGGTGGCAACGATGGTGTCCAGCGATTTCGGCTTGCACACCATGCGCAAGGTCATGGCATCCACCAGCTCCTTGTCCCAGGTCACGTCAGGGTAGTCCTGCGCCACATGCGCCGCGATCTCGTCCCAGAACACCATGCCGTGTTTTTGGGCATTGGATTTCGTTACCACCGTCAACAACCGGCGCGGGCGGGCGCGGGCGCGCTCGAACGCATAGCGCATGATGCGCTCCACGCCCACGCGGGTGAAGATCGCCACCTCGGTGGCCACCTCCTCCGGCAGGCCGCGATGCGCGCGGCCGCCGTGGCCGGCATATTCGCCCTCGGAATTCTCGCGAATGATCAGCCAGTCGAGATCGCCCATTTCCACATCGCGCAACGGCGAGGTCACGCCGGGCAGGATGCGGGTGGGCCGCACGTTGGCGTATTGATCGAAGCCCTGGCAGATCGGCAGGCGCAGGCCCCACAGCGTGACGTGGTCGGGAATCTCTGGGTCGCCGACAGCGCCAAAATAAATGGCATCGGCCGATTTCAACTGCGCCAGTCCATCGGCGGGCATCATCACGCCGTGCCTGCGATAATAGTCCGAACCCCAGTCGTAGTGATCCACGGTGAGCGAGAATCCGGCGCGGGCGGCCAGCGCGGCCAGCGCCTCCAGCCCCGCGCCGATGACCTCGGGACCGATCCCATCGGCGGGAATGGCGGCGATCCGGTAGTGGCGCATGGTGTTGTCTTCCCGAGGTGACGGACTGTTCGCCGGCTGCCCGCACAGTGCCGCGCAGGCCCCTCGCCGGCAAGCCGCCGCCGTTTGCACGAAAATTGCTAGGATGGCGGGAGCAGAGAATACGTTAGTTCTTGCCAGCGCCCGTCCGCATGTCACATTGCCGTTCGCTGCCGTTCGCTGCCGTCCGGTCGCTGTCGTTCGTTCGTTCGTTGGGGGATTTCCATGCGCCGTCTGCTCCTTGCCACCGCGTCCATCGCAGCGCTTTGCGGCGGCGCCCAGAAAGCCCTGTCCCAGGAGGCGCCGACGCAGACCCTGCGGATCGCCATCGCCGAGGACGGCGACGTGCTGGACCCCAGCGTGGCGCGCACCTTCGTGGGCCGCATCGTGTTCGCGGGCCTGTGCGACAAGCTGTTCGACCTCAACGAAAAACTCGAAATCGTGCCGCAGCTCGCCACCGGCTTCGAATACACCGACCCCAAGACGCTCATCCTCACGCTGCGCCCCGGCGTGAAGTTCCATGACGGCACCGACATGGACGCGGCGGCGGTGAAATACAGCCTCGAACGCCACGCCACCTTCCCCGGCAGCACGCGCAAGGCCGAACTCGGCGCGATGGACAAGGTGGAGGTGGACGGTCCGCTGAAGGTGAAGATCACCCTCAAATCGCCGTCGTCGCCCTTCGTGTCGCAGTTGACCGACCGCGCCGGCATGATCGTCTCGCCCAAGGCCGCCGAGGCCGCGGGCAAGGATTTCGGCCTGAAGCCGGTCTGTGCCGGGCCGTTCAAATTCGTTGAGCGCGTGGCGCAGGACCACATCACGATGGAGCGTTTCCCGGAGTATTGGGACGCGAAGAACGTGCATTTCGCCAAGGTGGTGTATCAGGTCATCGTCGACAATTCGGTCCGCCTGGCCAACCTGCAGGCCGGCGCCATCGAGATCGGCGAGCGCATCGGCGCCACGGACGTGGACGCCGCGCGCAAGGATTCAAAGCTGAACACGGCGGTGTTCCCGAGCCTGGGTTTCCAGAGCATCAACTTCAACCTCGGCAACGGCCCGAAATCCAAGCTGCCTTTGGGCTCGTCCGCCCTGGTGCGCAAGGCGTTCGAGTTGTCGATCGACCGCCATGCCCTGATGCAGGTGGTCTATAACGGCCTCTACCCCGCCACCGTGCAGGGCATTCCCGCCGCCAGCCCGTTCCATAACGAGGCGCTGAAAGTGCCGGAGCGCGACATCGCCAAGGCCAAGGCCTTGCTGGCCCAGGCGGGCGTAAAGGCGCCGGTTCCCATCACGCTGACGGTCTCCACCAGCTCTGACCAGAAGCAGGTGGCCGAAGTGATCCAGTCGATGACGGCGGAGGCCGGATTCGAGGTGAAGGTGCAGGCCACCGAATTCGCCTCCATGCTGTCGGCGGAAAGCTCCGGCGACTACGAGGCGAGCGCCATCGGCTGGTCCGGCCGCGCCGATCCGGACGGCAACCTCTACAGCTTCATGTATACCGGCGCGCCGCTGAACGACTGGAAATACAGCAACAAGGACGTGGACACCTGGCTCGACGCCGCGCGCGCCACCACCGATGTCGCGACGCGCAAGGCGCTGTATGCCAAAATCACCACCCAGCTGCACGCGGACCTGCCGGTTCTGTATCTCGACAACAACCCCTGGATCACGGTGTCCAACAAGAAGTTGACCGGCTTTCGGCCGATCGCCGACGGCATGATCCGCATCCAGGGCATGGTGTTGGCGAAGTAACATGCGCGGCCATCTCGGACAGCGTTTGCTGCAGGTTCTGCCCACCCTGCTGCTGGTGAGTATTCTGGTATTCTGCCTGCAGCAACTGATGCCTGGCGACCCCGCCTTGGTTCTGGCCGGCGAGGAACGAGACCCCGCCGTGCTGGCGGCGATCCGCACCGAACTTTGGCTCGATCGCTCGTTGCCGATCCAGTATCTGCATTGGATCGGCGGCGTGGTGCGGGGCGATCTCGGCTTTTCCTGGCGCATACGCCAGCCGGTGATCCAGCTCGTCACCACCAAGCTGCCCGTCACGCTGCAACTCGGCGCGATGGCGTTCATCATCGCGGTGGGCATCGGCGTGCCGATGGGCATCCTCTCGGCGGTCAAGCGCAACACGAAGTGGGACTACATCGCCAACGGCGTGGGTCTGGCCGGGTTGTCCACGCCGAATTTCTGGCTCGGCATCATGCTGATCCTGCTGGTGAGCGTGAAACTCGGCTGGCTGCCGCCTTCCGGCTACGTGTCGCTGGCGGAGGATTGGCGGCAGTCGCTGGCCACCACCATCATGCCCGCCTTCGTGCTGGGCAACGCCATCGCCGCCGTGCTGATGCGCCACACGCGGTCCGCCATGCTGACGGCGATGGACCAGGATTACGTGCGCACCGCGCGCGCCAAGGGCCTGCCGGAACGCGTTGTGATCCTGCGCCACGCGCTGCGTAACGCGCTGGTGCCGGTCGTCACGCTTGGCGCGCTGGAGCTGGGCACGCTGCTCTCGGGCGCGGTGCTGACCGAGCAGGTGTTCTCCATCCCCGGCTTCGGCAAGCTGATCGTGGATGCCGTGTTCAACCGCGACTATCCCGTGGTGCAGGGAGTGGTTCTGGTGACCGCCACGATCTACGTGTTGCTCAATCTTCTTGCCGACGTTCTGTATGTCGTCATCAACCCAAGGATGCGCGGCGCATGAGTGCGGTGATCGGCGTGGCCCCCACCGCCGCCTCCCCCGTGATCCCCGCGGCGCAGAGCCCGCGAAAGCTCGCGATCAAGCGCTTCTGCAGCCGGCCCGCCGCGTTGATCGGGTTGTTCATCGTGGTGGTGTTCATCGTGACCGCGCTGGCCGCGCCCTGGATCGCCCCCTACGATCCGATCAAGACCAGCTGGACGGCGATCCGAAAGGCACCGGGCGCGCTTTACTGGATGGGCACGGACGAGAACGGCCGCGACGTTCTGAGCCGGGTGATCTGGGGTGCCCGCGCCTCCATGATGGCGGGCGTGATCTCGGTGGGCATCGCGGCCGGGATCGGCGTGCCCGCGGGCCTCATCGCGGGCTTCGTGGGCGGGCGCACCGACATGCTGCTGAGCCGCGTGGTGGACACCATGCTGGCGGTGCCGAACCTCATTCTGGCGATCGCGCTGGCCGCGTTCCTCGGGCCGTCGCTGCAGAACGCGATGATCGCGATCGGCATCACCGCGGCGCCCATCTTCATGCGCGTGGCGCGCGGGGCCACGATGGACGCGGCCACAAACGACTACGTGGAAGCCGCCCGCGCGCTCGGCAACCCTGCCTGGCGCGTGGCTGTGCGCCATGTGTTGCCGAACATCGTGCCGCCCGTGCTTGTGCAGGCCACCTTGGCGATCGCGGGCGCCATCATCGCCGAGGCTGCCTTGTCGTTCCTGGGCCTGGGCCAGCAGCCGCCGGCGCCAAGCTGGGGCTCGATGCTCAACTCCGCGCAACGCTTTCTCTCCCAGGCCCCGTGGCTCGCGATCTTCCCCGGCGCCGCCATCTTCCTGTGCGTGATGAGCTTCAACCTGGTAGGCGACGGCCTGCGCGACGCCCTAGACCCACGCGGAAAATAAGCGAAAAAAGTTTTTTGGTTCTTTTGTCCACAAAAGAACGCCTTTTTTCCCTTACTCCGGCTGCCCAGCCTTATGCGCCAGCAACGCCATCAGCCGCCTGTCGCGCCATTCCTGCCGCGCCGGCTGATTGTCGAGCGGCAGCGCGTCGCGCATCGCGCGGTCCACCTCGTCCACGAGTTCGGGGGTCAGTTCCACCGGATTTTGTTCGTGTTGCACCTGGCTGTAGAGGCCGCCGTAGCGGTTGCAGTAATCGGCCACGCCGCCGGGCGCGTTCAGATCGATCGTCTCGAACGGGCCCATGAACGCCCAGCGCAGGCCGAGGCCATGTTTGATGGTGGCGTCGCAATCCTCGGGTGACACCACGCCATCGGCCACCAGCCGGAACGCTTCCGCCACGAGGGCGATCTGCAGACGGTTGAGCACGAAGCCCGACACTTCCCGCATGATGGTGGCCGGCACCATCTTCGCGCGCAGCATCAGCGCCCGTGTGGCGGCCACGGTGGCCGCACTGGTCCACGGCGCCGGACAGATCTCGACGACGGGCACGAGGTAGGGGGGATTGACGGGATGCGCCACGATGCAGCGCGCGCGCCCGCGCAGACGCTCGGTGAAGGCGCTGCCGGGAATGCCGCTGGTGGAGCTGGCCAGAATGGTGGATTTCGGTGCGATGCCGTCCATCACGGCGAACAGCCGGCTTTTCGCCTCCACCCGCTCCGGCCCGTTCTCCTGCACGTAAAGGGCGCCGTCGAGGGCGGCCTCCAACGTGGGGGCGAGGCTGATGCGCGCCATCACCTCGGCCGGCGTATCGGCCAGCAACCCGGCGTCGTGCAGCTCCGGCAGGCGCGCCTCGATGAAGCCGAGCGCCTTGGAGGCGGCCTCCTGCGAGCTGTCGAACAACGACACCGCGAACCCCGCGCGGGCGAACACGATCGACCAGGCGCGGCCGATCAGCCCGCCGCCCACCACCGCAATCTTGTCCATGGCCACCTCCATCGTCCGCCCCCCGTTTTGCCGCGATCTGACCACCCGCGCGTGGCCTTCGCAACCTTGCGCCGCCGATGGGTTCGACGCAGGCTGCGGACCATTCGAGGAGACGCACATGAAACGGATCGCGGTGCTGGACGACTGGCAGAACGCCGCCGCCGGTCTCGCCGACTGGTCGGCGGTGACGGCGCAGGCGGAGCTGGTGTTCTTTCGCGAGGCCTTCGCCGACGCGCATCAGGCAGCCGCCGCCCTGACGGATTTCGACGCGGTGGTGGCCATGCGCGAGCGCACCCCGTTTCCGGCCGAACTGATCGCGCGGCTTCCCCGCCTGCGTCTGCTGAGCTTCACCGGCGCGCGCAACGCCGCCGTCGACACCGAGGCGTGCACGCGTCACGGCATCCAGGTCTGTTTCACCTCGGGCCAGCCCACCACCTATGCCACCGCCGAGCTGGCGCTCGCCTTGCTGCTGGCCGCCGCCCGCCAGCTTGCTTTGGGCGACGCCGAGATCCGCGCTGGCCGGTTCCAGGAAAACCTGCAGCCGGGCACCGAGCTGTTCGGCCAGACCCTGGGTGTCATCGGCCTGGGCAAGCTCGGCAGCCGGATGGCCCGCTACGCCCGCGCGCTGGACATGACCATTCTGGCCTGGAGCCCGAACCTCACGGCGGAAAAGGCCGCCGAGAGCGGCGCCACGCTGGTGAGCAAGCGGGCGCTGCTTGAACGGTCCGACGCCGTGAGCCTGCATCTCGTTCTGTCCGATCGCTCGCGCCACACGCTGGCGGCAGCGGACCTGGCGATGATGAAGCCGGGCGCCATCGTGGTGAACACGTCCCGCGCCGGGCTGGTCGACCAGGCGGCGTTGCTGGAGGCGGTGCAAGCCGGCCGGCTGGTGGCGGCGCTGGATGTGTTCGCCCATGAGCCGCTGCCGGCGAACGATCCCTGGCGCACCGCACCCAATACGGTGCTGTCGCCGCATCTCGGCTATGTCTCGCGCGGAAACATGTCTGCGCTTTACCGCGAGTCCGCTGAAAACCTCACGGCGTGGCTCTCCGGGCACCCGATCCGCACGCTCAACACGCTTAACGCTTGAAGGACCGAACACATGCGCGCCTGGGCCGTGGTTGAAAATGGCGCTCCGTTGCAGGAGATCGAGCTTCCGACGCCGGTGCCGACCGGCACGCAGGTGCTGCTGGAGACGACGCATTGCGGCGTGTGCCACTCCGATCTTCATATCTGGGAGGGTGAATACGACCTCGGTGGCGGCAAGAAGATGAACATGAAGGACCGCGGCCTCGTTTTGCCGCTGGCGATGGGCCACGAGATCGTCGGCCGCGTGGTGGGCATGGGGCCGGAGGCCCAGAGCCAAGGAGGGGGCTTGGCCGTGGGCGATGTACGCATCGTGTTCCCCTGGGTGGGCTGCGGCGTGTGCGAGGCGTGCCTGGCCGAGGAAGACAACATGTGCATCAAGGGCCGCAGCCTGGGCGTGTATCAGAACGGGGGCTACGCCACCCATGTGGTGGCCCCGCATCCGCGCCACCTCGTGGACCCCGGCACGCTCGATCTCGCGGTGGCGGCCACCTACGCGTGCTCGGGCATCACCGTGTTTTCCGCCATCAAGAAGGTGATGCCGATGCCGCCGGATCGCCCGATCGTGGTGATCGGCGCCGGCGGTCTGGGCCTGAACGCCATTGCCGTGTTGAAGGCGCTCGGGCATCGGAACATCATCGTGGTGGATATCAGCGAGGCCAAGCTTGCGGCGGCCACGAAGGCGGGCGCGCAAAAGGTGGTCCATGGCGCCGGCGAGGGCGTGTCGGCACGCATCATCGAGGCGGCCGGTGGCCCGGTGTCCGCGATCATCGACCTCGTCAACGGCACCGCCACGGCGCGCTTCGCGTTCGACTCGCTGCAAAAGGGCGGAAAGCTGGTGCAAGTGGGCCTGTTCGGCGGCGAATTGTCGCTGCCGCTGCCCATCATGGCGATGCGCGCGCTCACGGTTCAAGGCAGCTATGTCGGCAATCCCAAGGAATTGCGCGAGCTCGTGGCCCTGGCACAATCCGGCAAGGTGGACGCGCTGCCTGTGGAGATGGTGCCCCAGCGTGACGCGGACGCGGCATTGATGCGGCTGCGCGATGGCCACGTGAACGGCCGCCTGGTGCTACGCGCCGACGCCGCCTGACAGTGTCGTCCCACGCGCTTTCACCATAGGCCACCGGAGATTTGAAGATGAACCAGCCCCAGGCCGGACTGCGCCACTCGATCGTGCTGCGCCGAAGGCCCGACGGCATGCCGTCCATGGCCGATTTCGAGATGGTGCAGGAGCCGATCCCCACGCCCGCCATGGGCGAGGTGGTGACGCGCACGCTGTATCTGTCGATCGACCCTTATATGCGCGGACGGCTGTCGGACCGGAAAAGCTACGCCACCCCCGTGCAGATCGGCGAGGCCGTGACGGGTGAGACGGTGGGCGAGGTCGTGGCCTCCGCCGACCCCGGATTCGCCGTGGGCGACATCGCCGTGGGGGGCCGTGGCTGGCAGAGCCATGTGCTCTCCAAGGCCGCAGCGCTGACCCGGATTCCGAAGGGCGACGCGCCGCTGTCCACCTATCTCGGCGTGCTCGGCATGCCGGGGGTGACGGCTTATTCGGGGATGACCGATATCGGCCAGGCCAAGGAAGGCGAGACGGTGCTGATCTCGGCAGCGTCGGGGGCCGTGGGGTCGGTTGCCGGCCAGATCGCCAAACGGGCCGGCGCGCACGTGGTGGGGATCGCGGGCGGGCCGGACAAATGCCTGTTCGTGCAAGAGCGCCTGGGGTTCGACGCCTGCATCGATCACCGCTCGATGGACCTTGGGGCCGCCATCGCCGATGCCTGCCCGCGGGGTGTGGACGTCTATTTCGAGAACGTCGGCGGCGCCGTGCAGCAGGCGGCGTTCGCCAGCATGAACATGTTCGGCCGCATCATCATGTGCGGCATGGTGGCGCAGTACAACGATGCGGAATTCCCGCCCGGCCCCAATCTCGGCTTCATGGTGGCCAAGCGCGTGCGCATGCAGGGTCTTCTGGTGTTCGACAAGCCGGAACGGTTCGCGGAGTGGCGCACGCTGGCGGCCCCCTGGGTGGCCGACGGCAGCCTGGCTTACCGCGAAACCATCATCGACGGCCTGGAACGCGCCCCGGACGCGCTGGCGATGGTGCTCGGCGGGGACAATTTCGGCAAGATGATCGTCCGGGTCGCGTCTCTCTAGCCGAGCGCGCTCGCAATCCATTGCGCCCAGGCCAAGGTCGCGCGGTCCGATGCGAACCGGCCCACGATCTGCAGGCCCAGCGGCAAGCCGGCCGGTCCGGAGCCCGCGGGGACCGTGACGCAGGGGACGTGCAGGGCGGTCCAGCACGCGTTGAACACGGGATCGCCTGTCCAGTCGAGGCCATGCGGCGCCTCGCCCTGGGCGGACGGCGTCAGCAGCACGTCCACATCCTCCATCACGCCGGTGAAGTGCGACTGCATCTGGCGCATCACGTCCCGCGCCGCATCCAGCGCCACGGGTCCTTGCGCGAGGCCCCAGTCGAGTTTCTCCACGAGCCCCTCCGACAGGCCGTCGCGATGGGTGGTCAGTTCCCAGCCCATCGAGGCCGCACTTTCTGCGTTCATCACCAGCGGCTGGGCGGAGGCCAGCGCCGTGTAGGCCTGCGGCAACGGACGCTTCACGATCACGGCACCGGCGGCGGCCAAGCGGTCCGCGGCGCGGTCGAGCAGCGCCAGCGTCTCGGGCGAGGCCTCGGCGTTCGCAGGCCCGGGGCAAAGGCCGATGCGCGGCGTGGCGGTGGGCCTGATGTCGGGATCACCGAGGTCGCGCCCGGCGACGGCACCGGCGAACAGCGCGCAGTCGGCGACGGAGCGGGCCATTACGCCGATCGTGTCCAGGCTTTCACTCATCACCTTCATGCCGAGGCGGGCGATCATGCCGAAGCTGGGCTTGTAGCCGACCACGCCACAATAGGCGGCCGGGCGAATGATCGAGCCCGCCGTCTGCGTGCCGAACGCCAGCGGAAAGAACCCGGCAGCCACGCCCGCGGCGGACCCGCTGGAGGAACCGCCCGGCGTGTGCGCCACGTTGTGCGGATTGCAGGTAAGCCCCGGTTTGCGGGTGGCGAACTCGGTGGTGACGGTCTTGCCCATCACCACGCCCCCCGAAGCACGCGCCCAGGCGACGCAGACGGCGTCGGCCTTGGGGCGATGGCCCCGCCAGATGGGCGAGCCGTATTCCGAGGGCTGGTCATGCGTGTCCAGCACATCTTTCACGCCGATCGGCAGCCCGTGCAAACGGCCCGGCCGTGCGGCGGAGGCCCGCACCGCGGCGGCATCGAACTGCGCGAAGGCGCGGATTCGGGGCTCGTCCGTGGCGATACGGTCGAGGCAGGCCTCCAGCAACGCCTCCGGTCGCAGGTGCCCGGCGGCGATCTGGCGCGCGGCGTCGGTGGCGGTCAGACGGGCCGGATCGGACATCGTGTTTCCTTCGGGGGCGGCGGGTGGTGCTGGTCGGGTCGCTGGTTCATGGTGCGGCCATGACACGCTCCGGTAAAGCCAGCTCGCTCATCCAGGTCGCCGAGACACGCGACGGCGTTCTCACCTATCTCGTCCCCGAGGCGCCGGAAGCCCTGCCGCCGGTGCCCCCGCGTGAGCTGGAACGCGCCTGGCATCAGGCCCGTGCCGCGGCGATCGCCTCGGTGGATGGCCCGGCGCGGCTGTTTCGCTTCATGCAGGGCCAGAACCAGGTGGCCGACCTCGCTTTGGTCGACCCCGACGCCCGTTGCTGGGCCGCCGCCGTGGACGCGGCGCGCGGCATCGACACGCTGGTGGGCCTGTCGATCTGCCTGCGCCTGCTGGCCCTGGTGGAATTGATGACGCGGGCGCGCTGGACCAAGGATCACGTGGCCATTCTGCCCGACGGGGCGGAGATCGACGCCGCCCTGCTGCGGGCCGCCGCCACAGCCCCATTGACCCGGGAGGCGAATTTCGATGAACACCATCTGCATGCGCGGGTTTCGCAAGCCAGAATGATCTCCAACGCCTGATCCCGCCGCCCCAGGAGCACATATATGATGCCACGCAAGACGATGATGGCCCCCCTTCTGAGAAGCCTTGCCCCGGCCGGCCTGGCGCTTGTTCTGCTCGCGGGCTGCGCGCAGCCGAACAGCGGTCGCAGGGCCGGGCTCACCGCCGCCCAGGCCGCCGAATGCCGTGACCGCAGCGAGGCGGTCTATCGCCAGCAGAACCGCGGCGAGATCTACAAGGCCGACACCTTCGCCACCAGCACGCGCGATGCGCCCTTCGCCTCCAACGGCCTGCCTGGCATCACGTCGAGCGGGCTCGGCGCGCAATACGGGCGAGAGAAGGCGTTGAACGATTGCTACAACAACCAGGCGACCGGCCCGCAGGCCGCGGAGCCGCAGCTGGTGCCGGCGAAGTGACGGCACGGCTTGTGAGCCGCGCCCACCGAACGTAAACCGCGCTTCCCACGCAACCACAAGGAGAGTTGACATGAGCAAGATCATCCGCACGGAACCGAACAAGGTTCTGTCGAAGGCCGTCGAATATCACGGATTTGTGTTCCTTCAGGGCTGCACCGCCGCCGATCTCTCCAAGGACATCACTGGCCAGACCGAGGAAGTGCTCGCCGCGATCGACGAGATCCTGGAAACCCACGGCACCGACAAAACCCGTTTGTTACAGGCACAGATCTGGCTGAAGGACATCCGCGACCGCGACGCCATGAACAAGCTGTGGTCTGCCTGGCTGCCGGAAGGCGGCGCGCCGGCGCGGGCCTGCGTGCAGGCCAACATGGCCGATCCCCGTCATCTCGTTGAAATCATGGTCACTGTCTGCAAGTAAGCGCCTGGGGCGGAGGGGCAGGCTGCCTCTCCGCGCCTGCGAATCAGGGTATTCGGCCTCATTTTTTAAGCTTTGCGCCACCGGCACGCGCGCTTTTCGTTTTGAAGCCGAAAGTTAAACGGATTGTGAATAGGATTTCATACCGTTCCCGCGCCGGTTGTCCTGCCCGGCACGGTGTTCTTGCAAACCGATCACGCAAAAAGTTCCATGCCGGGTTGCCAGCCACCGCGATGTGTTGCTACCGGAAACATATCGTGAGGCATCAAGGAGATCGGCGCATGCGGGTTCGGAGCTTTGGAGTGCGCGTCGCAGCGTTGGGTTTGGGCCTTCTGGCAAGCGCGCCGTTGATCGCCACACCCGCTTTCGCAGCCCGCACGCAATCGTCCTCGTCGCACACCGCCGTCGTCAAAACAGCCGTCGTCAAAAACTCTGTCCTCAAAACCCCCGTGATGCGGCTTGCCGCGCCGCAGATGTCCGCCAGGCTGTCCGCCGGCAGCAAGGGTCTTCCGGTGCTCAACGCGATGGCCCGCGGCGATCGCGGCCTGACCAAGCACGCGCTTCTGAAGGGTGGCAAGCCCGTCTATTACGGATCGAGCCTGCAATGCGTGCCCTTCGCCCGCGCGGCGAGTGGTATTCAGCTCAAAGGCAACGCGGCCAACTGGTGGGATGCCGCCAACGGCGTGTATGCCCGCGGCCAGGCCCCCGAATCCGGCAGCGTTCTGAACTTCCGTGCCACCGGCTCGATGCGCCTCGGCCATGTGGCCGTGGTGAAGAACGTGGTGAATTCGCGCGAGATCGAGATCGATCACGCCAACTGGGCCGGCCCCGGCGCCAGCAAGGGCGGCGTGAGCCGCGGCATTTCCGTCACCGACGTTTCTTCGAACAACGACTGGTCGGCCGTGCGCGTGGGCCTCGGTCACACCGGCAGCTACGGCAGCGTGTATCCCACCTACGGCTTCATTTACGATCGCCCAGATAACGGCATGGTCGCCTCCGCACCCGCACGCGTGCGTTACGAAGAAGTGGCCGAGGCCCCGACGCGCTCGTTTCGGTAAGGGTTGGCATCGGATGATCGACGTTCGGTAACCTTCAGATCAGTCCGGCGCCGCCGAGTGCGGCACCTGCCGCCAGCAGCCACAGCGGATTGAGCCGGGTGGCGATCGTGACCGCCGAGGCCACCAAAACGAGAAATCCGGCGCCGACCGACGACACCGTGTTTTCCACCAGCAGCGCCGCCGCGGCCGCGATCAACCCCACCGTCACGCAGGTGAGTCCCGCCTGCACCACCACAAGCAAGCGCGACCCGCGAAAACGCCGCCAGATGCTGCCCATGGCGAACGCCAGCACGGCGGGGGGCGCCATCAGCGCGGCACTCGCCACCAGCGCGCCGGACACCCCGGCCACGCGCCAGCCCACCAACGTCACCACGAGCATGTTTGGCCCCGGCGAGGCCTGCGCGATGGCGAACAAACCGGCGAAGGTGCGGGCATCCATCCAATGATGCAGATCCACCACCTCATGCTGGATTTCGGGAATCCCGGTGATGACACCGCCCACCGCAACCAGCCCCGCCTTGGCAAACACCGCCGCGAGCGACACCAGATCCTGCGTGCTCATCGCCGCCATCCATGCAGCGCCACGGCAATCGGCGCCAGCACCACCAAGGTGGCCACCAGCGACAGATGCGCCACCGCCACCGCGATGAACGCCGCACACGCCATGCCGATCGCCAGCCCGTCGCGCCGGCGCAGCATCGGCGTGGCCACCTTCACCGCCATGCCCACCACCAAAGCCGCCGCCACCGTGGCCATGCCATGCAGCGCGCCCACCACCACCGGATGCTCGGACACCTGCTCGATCGCGATGCTGATGCACACCACCAACACCATCGGCGCCGCGATCAGCCCCACCACGGCGGCGAGCGCGCCGGGAACACCCTGAAATCGGCTGCCGAGCGCCACCGCGAAATTGACGATATTGGGGCCAGGCACGAACTGGCACATCGCCAGCGCGTCCACGAACTCATCGTCCGACAGCCAGTGCCGGCTTTCCACCATGATGCGTCGCGCCCACGGCATCACACCGCCAAAGCCGCATATTCCCACGGTGAAGAACGCGCGCGCGAGGGCCGCGATATCCGGCGTGGGCGCACCGGTGGTGGGGGCGCGGTGGTTCAATCCCTCCAGAACGACACCTCGCCCTTCACGCGAACGCAAGCGGCAGCACCGAAGCCACCAGCAGAATCGCCATTCCCACATTGAACAGGCGCAGCCGGCTCGGCCTGTCGAGCAGCCGCGCGGCGCCCGCGCCTATCCCCACCCATAACGACGAAGCCGGCAACCCGACCGCGAGCATGATCGCCGTGGTGGCCAGCACCTGCGGCGGCGCCGGCTGATCGGCGCTGATCCAACTGGTGGCCACCGCCACGCACATCAGCCACGCCTTGGGATTGAGAACCTGGATCGCAGCAGCGCTCCACAGCCCCAAGGCCGGCTTCGCGGTGCCTTGCTCCGGTGCCACCACGGGGCCGGTGGCGATCTTGAATGCGAGATACACCAGCCACAGAATGCCAACCCAGCGCAAAGCCTCCTGCAGAACCGGATACCGCATCAGCGGAACGGCCAGACCAAATCCCACCGCAAGCAGCAGCGAGCCGAAGCCGAGCTGGATCCCCAGCAACATCGGGATCACCTTGCGCACCCCATAGCTCGCCGCGGCCGCGGCCAGCATGATGTTGTTCGGCCCCGGCGTGAAGGTGGACGCGATGGCGAAGCCGGTGAAGGCGATCAGGGAAATGCTCATACCGAAAGGTCAACATATCTGCCGTTTCTCGGTCACGCTGTTTCAAAGCATGGCTGCCTTGCGCAACTTTTACACATGGGTCCCGCTAACCATGGGTCCCGCTAACCATGGGTCCCGCGCCTGATCACCCGGCCAGCCCGCGCCGCCGTGGCCCCCGCGCCATACACATAGGCGGATTGCCCCGCCACCCAGGTCTCCTCGATCCCCTCGGCCGGCAGCGTGGGATTGTCGAAATCGGCTGCGTCGCGCACCGTCAGCGGATCGAACAGCACCAGATCGGCGTAGGCCCCGGTGCGCACCACGCCACGATCGGCCAGCCCGAACACATCCGCCACACGCCCCGTCATCTTGTGCACCGCCGTCTCCAGCGAAAATAGCCCGAGGTCGCGCGCGTAATGGCCGAGCACGCGGGGAAAGGCGCCCCATAGTCGCGGATGGGGAAACGCATCATGCGGCAGCCCGTCCGAGCCGATCATGCTCAACGGATGCGCCATGATGCGCCGCACGTCGGCTTCGTCCATCTGGAAATAAATGGCGCCGGCGGGCAAAAGCCGTTTTGCCGCCTCCCCCTGCTCCACCCCCCAACCCGCCGCGATATCGGCGAGCCATTTGCCCTGCAACTCCGGATGCGGGATCGACCAGGTGATTTTCACCGGCACATTCGGCCTGAGCTTGTCGGGCATCAGCACCGTCGAGCCCGCAACATACGGATAGACGTCGAAATCTACCTTCTGGCTGGCGCTGGCCGCCTCGATCAACGCCAAGGTTTCGGCCGAACGCCCAAAATTCTGCGGCATCGTGCATTTGTGGTGGCTGATCACCACCGGCACACCCACGGCGCGACCGATGCCGAGCGTCTCCTCGATCGATTGCAACACCCCGTCGCCCTCATCGCGCATATGCGTGACATATAGCCCCCCGGTGCCACGCAGGGCCTCGGCCACCGCGATCACCTCATCGGTCGGCGCATCCTGGCTCGGCGGGTAATACAGGCCGGTCGAGAAACCCGAAGCGCCCTGCTGCAACGCCTCGCGCAGCCGCGTCTGCATCCGGTGCGCCTCGCCATCGGTGGCGGCGCGCCGCACATCGCCCTCCATCGCCTCCACCCGCAACGACATATGGCCGATGAGCGCCACCGTGTTGACCGGCGACGGATCGGTGGTGAGCCGTTCGGCGTATGCGGCGAAACTGTCGAACGTCCACCATTGCTCGTCGCCCAGCAGATCGAGCGGCGGGACCGGGCGCTGCGTCATGCGCACCGGGCTGAGGCTGATTCCGCAATTGCCGACAACGACGGTGGTGACCCCCTGGGACATCTTGCACGTCATGCACGAAGGCCCGCACAGCACGGCGCGGTCGTCATGCGTGTGGGCATCGATGAAGCCGGGGGCAAGAACCTTGCCGGTTGCGATGATTTCGCGATCGCCCGACCAGGCGCCCAGATCCCCCACGCCCGCAATGCGTTCGCCGGACACGCCGACATCGCCCACAACGCGCGCAGCGCCGGTGCCGTCGATGATCGTCACATCGCGAAAGATCAGGTCACACCGCATGGGCTTGGCTCCTCAATTCGGTTGTTTTCGCATCGTCGACGACCCCGTCTGCATCGACGGCCACGCGATAGAGGTGTGCGGCATGGCCGATCGACACCAGCCCGTCGCGCACGTCGCGGGCCACCAGTGCCGGGTCACGCGTGGCGGGATCGCCCATACCGCCGCCGCCGGGCAGCGACAGCGCCAGCCGCTCGCCGTCCGGGATGATTTGAAATCCCTTGGTGCGCAAAGCAACGCCCGCGACGGTGGCCACGATCCCCCCCGCCCCGCAGCCACCGCCGTCGCGGCCTTTCGGCGGATGCGCCACCCGATCGAAAATGGCGTTGACGGCGAATTCAAGCTCGCCCTTCGTGCCGATCTCCATGATCTGTCCAAAGCCGCCCCGGGTACGGCCGGCGCCCGCGCTGTCCGGCCGGAACTCCTTGCGCCAGAACACCACCGGCGCCACGTTTTCGGTGGCCTCCACCGGCATGGTGCGCACGCCGGACGGAAACGCCGTGGCATCAAGCCCGTCGCGCAACGGCCGCGCCCCGGTGCCGCCGGAGTTGAAGGTGGTCACTTCGAAGTCCGCGACAACGGGCCTGTTCGGCCGGCCCATGCCGCTCACCGAACCACCCCCGCGCAACGGCGGATTCCACAGGCACGACGACCCCTCGGCGGTGACGCGATCAGGCACAATCTGGTGCAGGCAGCCCATCATGAGATCCGGCAGCAACTGCCCCACCACATGGCGCACCGCCACCGGATAAGGGCGGGGTGCTGCAAGAATGCAGCCCTCGGGTATTTTCATTCGAAACGGCGCCAGGCTGGCCCAGTTGTTGGGAATCTCCGGCGCCACCACAACCTTGATCCCAAAGCAGGCATAGGCGCGGGTGTAAGGCGCCGGCACGTTGATGCCGCGCTGCGACACGCCGGAGGTGCCTTCGTAATCCACCTCGATGGCATCAGGAAGAATGTGCATCGCGGCTCGCAGCGTCACGGTCTCGTCGTATCCATCCGAACAGATCTCGTTCGTGTAGACCCCAGGCTTCAACTTGGCGATTTCAGCCAGGGTGGCCTTGGTGGAGCTGTCGAAAATGAACGTCGCCAGCGGATCGATGCTGTCCATCGCGAACTCGTCCATCATCGCCACCAAACGCCTGGCGCCGGCATCGTTGCAGGCACACAGCGAGTAGATGTCGCCCTCGAGCTCCACGGGAAGCCGTGATCCCCAGCGGATGAAATCGAAGAACGTCTCGTTGGCCATACCGCGATCGAAGCATTTCACGATCGGGATATAGAGCCCCTCCTCGAACACCGAGCGTGCATCAGGGCCCATGCCGAGCCCGCCGACATCCATCACATGCGCGGTGTTGGCGAACAGGCCCACGATCGCGCCGTTTCGAAACGCCGGCGTCACCACGGTCAGATCGTGCAGATGGCCGGTGCCGAGCCAGGGGTCGTTCGTGATGTAGTGATCGCCGGGGTTCATGCTGGTAGCAGGGAACTTCGCCAGGAAGTGCCCCACCGCCTCGGCCATCGAATTCACATGGCCCGGCGTGCCCGTCACCGCCTGTGCCAGCATGCGGCCCTTGAGATCGAAGATGCCGGCCGATAAATCGCCGGCCTCGCGCACGGTGGTGGAGAACGCCGTGCGGATCATCGTCTGCGCCTGTTCCTCCACCACCGCGATCAGCCTGTTCCACATGATCTGGCGCTGTATGCCGGCCAACGCTGCGGTGCTCATGCCACCTCTCCCATCCGGACCATCAGAATATAACCATGCGAATCGATATGCGCGGTCCACCCCGGCCCCACCAACGTGGATGTCTCGTTCTCCACGATGATGGCCGGACCTTGTAGTTTGGCACCCGGCGCCAAATCCAAGCGATCATAAATCGCCCAGTCCGACACCTCCCCCGTCGTGGTGTCGCGCACAAGCTGGCTGCGCGCGGCGGACGCATCGAACGCCGCCCCATCGGACAACACGCCACCGGCGGGTTCGGTGAGTGTCGAAACCTGCACGGCGTAACTCATGATTTCCACATCCGACCCCGGCACCGGCCGATCGTAGAAATGCGCGTAGGCCCGGTCATACGCCGCCCGTATCCCCGCCACATCATCCTGCGTCAGCACCCTGTCCGGCAACGACACCGGAATCTCATGCCCCTGGCCCACATACCGCATAAACGCCGTCCGCACCTGCCGCGTGGCCGCCCCGAAACTACCCTCCGCCACCACGGCCTCCGCCTCTTCCGTCATATCGCCGAGCAACGCATTCACCGCCCCCACATCCAACGTGGAAAACCGCTGATACAGACTGCGAACAACCTCATAGCCCACCGGCGCGCGCAAGAACCCGATGGCGGAACCAACCCCGGCCCCGGTCGGCACCAAAATGCGCGAAATCCCAATCTTCTCCGCCACCCGATACCCATGCACGGGGCCACCGCCACCAAACGCAATCATCGTGCGCCCATCATAGGTCTTGCCCGATTCGATCGCGTGCACCCGCGCCGCGTTGGCCATGTTCTCGTCCACCATTTCAACCACACCCAGCCCCGCCAGCTCCGGCGACAGCGACAGGGGCCGGCCCACATCCGCATCCAGCGCCGCCAGCGCCGCATCCGGGTGCAGCGTCATCGCACCCCCCGCGAACCTCAGCGGATCGTATCGGCCCAGCGACAGATTGGCGTCCGTCACCGCGGGATGCACACCACCCCGCCCGTAACACGCAGGCCCCGGATCGGCACCCGCCGATTCCGGCCCCACCCCAATCCGCCCAAGACTGTCCACATGCGCCAAAGACCCGCCGCCGGCCCCGATCTCCACCATCTCAATCACCGGAATCCGCAGCGGCAGTCCAGAACCTTTGCGAAACCGCCCCACGCGCGCCACCTCGAAACTGCGCGACGTCTGGGGTTGAGAATCGTCGATCAAACAGATCTTCGCCGTCGTCCCGCCCATATCGAACGACAGCACGGCCGCAAGCCCACATTCGGCGGCAATCGTCGCCGAAAAGATCGCACCCCCCGCGGGCCCGGATTCCACCAGCCGGATCGGAAACCGGCACGCGGTGGCAATCGTGGTCAGCCCCCCGCCCGACAGCATCATGAAGATCGGCGCCGCCATGCCCATCGCGCGCAGATCGGCCTCGAGAATTCCCAGATACCGCGCCATCATCGGCTGCACATACGCATTCGCAGCCGTGGTCGAAAACCGCTCCCACTCCCGCATCTCGGGCGACACGTCGCTCGCCAGCGACACCGGCATATCCGGCAGCATCTCGCCCAGAATGTCGCGCACCCGTCGCTCATGCGCGGGATTGACGAACCCATGGATGAACCCCACCGCCACGCTCTGCACCCCGTGGCGCACCAGAACCGGCACCAGCGCCCGCACCGCCTCCTCGTCCAACGCCCGCAGCACATGGCCTTCGTTGTCGAGCCGCTCAGGCACCGTCAGCCGCAGATAACGCGGCACCAGCGGCTCCGGCAGAACGATGTTCAAATCATACTGGTCGTAACGACTCTCATTGCCCAACGCGAGCACATCGCGAAAACCCTCCGTCGTGATCAGCGCCGTCCTCGCCCCCTTGCGCTCGATCACCGCATTCGTCGCAAGCGTCGTCCCATGCACCAGAATGGTGATGTCCCCGGCCGCCAGCCCCGCCGCCGCCAATATCGCGCCCACACCCGTCATCACCCCACGCTCCGGCGCATCCGGCGTCGTCAGCACCTTCGCGGTATGGCGAACCCCCCGCGTCTCCAGCGCCAGATCGGTGAACGTGCCGCCGATATCCACCGCAAGGCGAACCGCCGCCGGCTTCGATGGCATCACGTGCGAAGGTAAGGAATTGGGCATGCGTTGCTCCGGCTCCCGCCGCGCGCCATCATGGCGCCAACCAGGGAGACTGCCATGAAACCGCGCCTGATCGTCAGCCGCCAGATGCCAACCGACGTCGGCGACCGAATTCGCGCGGAATTCGACTGCCCAGACCCGAACGGCCGCGACATGGACGCCGCCGAGACCCTTCGTCTCCTCACCGAAACCAAGGCCGACGCCCTCCTGCTCACCTCCCACCTCAAGCTCACGCCCGAATTCATCGCCCAGATCCCCCGCCACGTGAAAATCGCCGCCACCTGCTCCGTCGGCTACGACCATATCGACCTCGCCGCCGCCAAGGCGCACGGCCTGCCCATCACCAACACCCCCGAAGTCCTCAACGAGTGCACCGCCGACCTCGCCTTCATGCTCCTCCTCACCGCCGCCCGGCGCGGCCATGACTACGAAGCGGTGATGCGCGCCGGCTGGGGCCACGGCATGGGCATGGGCGAAATGCTCGGCATCCGCGTCTGGGGCAAAACCCTCGGCATCCTCGGCATGGGCGGCATCGGTCGCGCCATGGCCGCCCGCGCCCGCGGCTTCGGCATGACCATCGTCTACTGCAACCGAAACCGCCTCCCCCCCGAGCTCGAACAAGGCGCCATCTGGTATGGCGACTTCACCGAAATGCTCCCCCGCTGCGATTTCCTCTCGCTGCACGCCCCCTCCGGCCCCCAAACCAAAGAGATCATCAACGCCAACACCCTCGCCCTGCTCCCCAAAGGCGCCATCCTCATCAACGCCGCCCGCGGCGCCCTCGTCGATGAAAACGCCCTCATCGAAGCCCTCACCACCGGCCAGCTCGCCGCCGCCGGGCTCGACGTCTTCCACAACGAGCCCCATTTCGACAAACGCCTCGCCACCCTCACGAACGTCTTCCTCACCCCCCACATGGGCTCGGCCACCCACGAAACCCGCAAAGCCATGGGCGACCGCGCCATCGACAACATCCTCGCCGTCCTCGCCGGCAAACCCGCCATCGACCCGCTCTGGAGCTGACACCGTGCCAAAGCCCAAGCTGCTCATCACCCGAAGGCTGCCCGAAGCCGTCGAAACCCGCGCCCACCGGGACTACACCGTCGTCCAGAACGCCGCCGACATCGCCATGACACCCACCGCCATCCTCACCGCCGCATCAAACTGCGATGCCATCCTCTGCTGCACCTCAGACCGGCTCGATCAAGACCTCATCAACCAACTCCCCGCCTCCATCAAAGTGATCGCAACCTTCAGCGCCGGCACGGACCACATCGATCTCAAAGCCGCCGCCGCCCGCCACATCCCCGTCTGCAACACGCCAGACGTTCTCACCGAAGCCACCGCCGAACTCTCCATGCTGCTCATCCTCGCCGCCGCCCGACGAGCCGGCGAAGGCGAACGCATCCTGCGCGCCGGGCAATGGACAGGCTGGGCCCCCACCCAGCTCATGGGCACCGGCATCTCCGGAAAACGCCTCGGCATCTTCGGCATGGGCCGCATCGGTCAGGCCCTCGCCCGCATGGCGCGCGGCTTTCGCATGCAGATCCACTACCGCAACCGCTCCCGCCTCCCCCAGGCCGAGGAAGCCGGCGCCACCTATCACAGCACCGACGCCAGCTTCCTCGCCCAATGCGAAATCCTCGCCCTCAACGCCCCCGGCGGACCCGAAACCCGGCACTGGCTCAACGCCGAACGAATAGCCCTGCTCCCCCGCGGCGCCATCGTCACCAACGCCGCCCGCGGAACGCTCGTCGACGACACAGCCCTCATCGCAGCCCTCCGCTCCGGCCACGTCGCCTACGCCGGACTCGACGTCTTCGACGGCGAACCAGCCCTGCACCCCGACTATCCCACCCTCGAAAACGCCCTCCTGCTCCCCCATCTCGGCAGCGCCACAACCGAAACCCGCGACGCCATGGGCTTCCTCGCACTCGACGGGATCGACGGGGTATTGCGCGGCACTCGAGCCTGAAGCGAGGCAGGAAGCGCGTTCTTTTCTGAAGAAAAGAACCAAAAGACTTTTATTCATTGTTTATACGGAACGATTAATTGACAGTTATGCTAACTACAGATTACCCTGGATTTCTGGGTCGTCGGCCGTAGCCTTGCCTTCTTGCCGCCGCCAGAACGCCGCGCGGCAACGGAATCCGCCCGAAATCAATCGCCACCCGCGCCCGCCGCACCCGAACCACCACCGGCCTCACAACCGTCGACGGATCGACAACACCCGGAATGGCAACGCCCAACATCCGGCAAACCGGCCCCAAAATCCGCCGCGCCTGCGCCACCTCGGCCAACACCGCCGCCACCTCAGGCTCAGCCAGAATCGCCCGCAACTGAGACCCGCAATTCGCCGCCTCACACGGCACCATCCCCATCAACCAGCCAAACCGCAAAGGCAACCGCCCCCGCGCAACACCCACGGTTCGGGGCGGCCTGGCATCGGAACAACCCGAAACCCGCACCACTCCCGCCCGACACCGCCCCCGATATCGCCCCTGCGCAATCCGCGCCAACAACGCCAAAAATGCCACCTCGGCACGACGCACCCGAGACCACACCAAAACGATCATCGCAGGCTTCATCACGCCCAACGCAAAACTCGCCGCCACCGCCCGACACAAGGTCAGGCAGGTCAACGCAAAACGCTCGGACGAGGAAAGAGATAAAATCACCCGGCACTTACGTCACACGGACTGGCCGAAAGCAAGCAAAAAGTTAGTCTTAGTAACTAACCAACATCCCTGTTGGACAGGCTACGCCACCGCGATCGCCTCGATCTCGATCTTCCAGGCCGGATTCGCGAGGCCCGCGATCATCAGCGTGCTCGCGGGCCTCCGATCCCCCAACGCCGCAATCCGCGCCGCCCGGCTGGCCGCGATGTCGGCGGCATCCGGCAGGATCGTCGTCACCTTCACCAGATTGTCCAGGCCCATGCCCGCCGCGCGCAACTGCGCCTCCACATTGCGCCACGCCAACCGCGCCTGGCTGGCAACGTTCTCGGGTATCGTGCCGTCCGGCTCCGCCCCCACCTGCCCGCTAACGTAAAGCGTCCGCGTAGCGCCCAAAACCTCTACCGCCTGCGAATAAGGGCTCGCCGGCATCGGGGCATCAACCGCATCTATGTCACGCTTCTGCATCAGAATGCCCCTTGCTGCCTTGCGGAAAATCCCACGTGTCCCCAACGCCCCAGACACGCGTTCGCTCCATCCACAGAATGCGCCGTTTTCCCGCGCCTGTCTGCCAAAGCCTCAAAACACCAAAACGAGGACTCAACACGCCGTCTCATCGGCTGGACACCACACAGTCTCACAGCCCATCTTGCCCCGCATCCCCCATCCGCACGAGGCGCGCATGCTGTTCGACTTCGCCAAGATCTCCGCCCAGGACGCCTACAAGCTCATGGTATCCACAATCGTCCCGCGCCCCATCGCCTGGGTCGTCACCCAGGACAGCGAAGGCCGCAACAACGCCGCGCCCTATTCCTTCTTCAACGCCTTCGCCAACGACCCGCCTATCGTCATCATCGGCATCGGCGGCAGGCCGGAGGGCGGCGACAAGGACACGCTGACGAACATCCGCCACAGCCGGCAATTTGTCGTCAACCTGGTCAGTGCCGCGAACGGCCCCGCCATGAACGTCACCGCAATCGATTTCCCGCCCGGCGTGGACGAGCTGGCCGAGGCCGGGCTCACCACCATCCCCAGCACCATGGTGCGCCCGCCCCGCATCGCCGAAAGCCCCGTGGCGTTCGAATGCGAACGTTTCACCACGCTCGAGATCGGCCATGAGCGCGCCCTCGTTCTCGGCCGCGTCCTCGCCATGCACATCGACGACGCCGCCGTCACAAACCCCGAACGCTGCTATGTCGACACCGCCAAACTCGACCTCATCGGCCGCATGGCCGGCGCCGGCGGCTATATCCACACGCGAGACGCCTTCGAGATCCCGCGCATCAAGGAAGCCGACTGGGTTCGCAAAACCTGATGCCGCCCATCCTGCGCCCGCTCGCCCTTCGAAATGTGGCGCTGCTGTGGTGCGGGCTGTCGATGTCGGCGATCGGCGACCAGCTTTTCATCGTGGTGCTCGGCTGGATCGCGGTCGAAACATTCGGCACCAACGCCGGCTTTCTCACCGCGCTGCAGGCCGGCGTGATGCTGACCACGGCCTCCTGGCAGGGCGCATGGCCGATGCCATGTCCCATCGCGCAGCCATGGTCGGCGCCGATCTCATGCGCGCCACCATCCTCGGGCTGATGGTGGTGCTCTGGCTCGGCGCCGGCCAGCCCTCGCCCATCATGCTGGTGGCCAGCGTGCTCGCTTTGGCCATCGGCAACGCGCTGTTTCGTCCGGCGCTCATGGCGGTGGTGCCCACCATCGCGCCGGTCTCGATGCTGCCCGCCACCAACGCCTTGATCGACACCACCGAGCGTATGGCCCGCCTGCTCGGGCCAGGGCTGATCGGCGTGGCCGCTTCCAGCCTGCCACTCGTGCATTTCGTCACCATCGACACGATCAGCTTCCTGATCTCGGCGCTGGCCGTCATCTGCGCCCTGCCGCCCGATCGGTCGGCGGTGGTGCCGGTCCGGCAGAGCATCCTGGCCGGGCTGAGCCGCGGGTTCATCGCGGTGAGGCGAGACCCGTTGCTGGGTTTCGTGCTGTCGGTCACGGGCATCATAAACGGTGCCTGGTATGCGGCCTATTTCATCGGCCTGCCGCTGATGTTGGTACAAGGAGGCGTCCCCGGCGGGATCGCGGCCTTCGGCACCGTCATCTCGGCCTATGGGCTCACGAACCTCATCACCACGCT
Organism: Rhodospirillales bacterium; assembly: GCA_025362815.1. GTDB lineage: Bacteria > Pseudomonadota > Alphaproteobacteria > Acetobacterales > Acetobacteraceae > CAIQQQ01. Next base: position 1,051 of record JANYFG010000106.1, on the reverse strand, counting down.
GATCGTCGGCAACCGCCCGATCAGCCGCAGGCCGGGCCGGATGATCTTCGGCGGCAATCTGTGCCTCGGCATCGGCACCCTGCTGCTGGGCCTGTGCGGCGTGGTGCTGCCACACAGCTGGCTGCTGGCCGGGCTCGTCACCTCGGCTTTGGTCTCCGCCGTCGGCGGCCCGATGCAGGACATCACGGTCGCCACCCGGCGCCAGGTCGTGCTCGCAAACTCGGATATCGCGGCCGGCACAAGGGCCTTCGTCGTGGCAAGCCAGGCCGGCCTGCTGATCGGCATGATCGCCTCGCCACTGTGCTTCAAGCTGTTCGGCGTGGCCCCCACGGTCATGATCGCGGGCGCCTGCGTCCTGGCCGTCAGCACCATCGGCCTGCGTAGATTCGCGGCGGTCACCACGCCATAGGGCGCAGCCGACGCGGCGGATGCATATGTGTTTGAATTTGCCGTCACGAATGACTATCATTCGCGTCGGAAGCGTGATATTACCGATCCGCTAGTTAAATAAGAGAGTTACGAGAACATGGCTGTTGGTACTGTTAAGTGGTTCAATGCAACCAAGGGTTTCGGCTTCATCGAGCCGCAGGGCGGCGGCAAGGATGTGTTCGTGCACATCACGGCAGTCCAGGCTGCGGGCCTCACGGGCCTCAATGATGGTCAGAAGGTCAGCTACGACGTTCTGATGGAGCGCGGCAAGGAAGCTGCTGCGAACCTGAAGCTCGCATAACAGCGTTCTTCGGCAATTCGTTAAAAGGCTGCACCTCACGGTGCGGCCTTTTTTCTTATCCGGGCTGATGGGTGAAAGCCCAATGGAGCCACGGCATAATGCAATGCCGTGATCGCATTTTTGCGTCCATCACCCGTCACGGCGTCTCCGATCGCTCTGGCATCTTCTCCACCAACGCCATCAGTGTCTCCAGCTGATCCGCATCTTCCGGCGTCTTGTCCAACCGAATGCGTGAAATCCGTGGAAACCGCAGCGCCACGCCGGATTTATGGCGTGTCGAAAGCTGCGCCGCGTCGAACGCCACCTCCAGCACAATACCCC
>JANYFG010000054.1 GCA_025362815.1 Rhodospirillales bacterium | reverse complement strand
TTGGGGCCGTCATCAGGCAGCGTTCCGATCGGTGGTTTCGCGTCCCCAGACGCGGCGGCAGAATTCGGGATAGGTGGCGTGCATCTCATCGCAGACGGGGCCGCGCAGGAGGGCAAGCTCGGCCTCGGTGGGGTCGGCGGTTTCGGGGGTCTGGGCCGATGTAGCGTAGTCGAAGCCGGTGGCGGCGCGGATGCTGGCCTCGGTCTCGCCAGGGTGCAGGCTGGCGAGGGTGAATGCCGCGCCGTCGAAGGTGAAGACGCATTTGCCGGTGACCAGGGCCTGCGCGGTTCCGCGGCGGAAGACGCCGGGGGCGGAGATGCCGGGGGCGGAGATGTTGTCGACCCGGGGCACCAAGACTCGCTTCGTGTGTTCCTCGCGGAAGAGGATGGTGCGGGGGGTCATCAGATACATGAAGGCCGAGCCGAAACTGCCGGGAAACCGGGCGCCGGTGCCGGGCCAGTTGCCGGTGCCGATGAGGTTGAGGTTGGCCTGCCCGTCGATCTGGCCGCCGCCGAGGAAGAACAGGTCGATACGGCCCTGGCCCGCGAGGTCGAACAGTTCGCGGGTGCCTTCGGTGAAAGGGTTGCCGGTGGGGCGATGCAGCAGGGACAGCCGCACATCGTGGCCGAGCTTCTTGACGAGCCAGCTTGCGGCGGCGGGGATGGCGGAGGCGGCGCCGACGGCGATGTGGCGGGCGGGTGGGGCTGCGGGGTCAAGGATCAGGCGGGCGATGGCGGTGATGAGGCGCTCGGCCGGGGCGATGCCGGCTGGGGTCATGGGGATTTCAGTCACGCGGCGGCCTGGGCGGCAGGTGGCAGCACGTGGCGTTCGAGATAGGTGCGAAACCCGTCCTCGGTGCGGGCGAGTTTGGCGTATTCGGCGAAATGCGCGGCATCCAGCGGATATTCGTCGAGCAGGCCGATGGGCCAGGCGCCGCGCGCGGCCACCGCGACGTTTTCGACATACAGGCCGTTGATGGTGCCCGGCGCCATGCGCTCGTCTTCCAGCAGGTTGAAATCGACGATGCGCTCCACCGTGACCAGGGTGCGTTTGGCGGCATGGGCGAGCGTGGCGAGCTCACGCCTGCGGCCGACATAGACGTTGCCGTGGGGATCGGCGCAGACGGCGTGGAAGGCGGCGATATCGGGCGACAGCGCCGGGATCAGGAGAATGGCGTCCGGGTGATCGGCGAACGGGTTGTCCATCACCTTCCAGTCCGGGCGATGGGCCACGAGATCGCTGCCGATGACACCGCGCAACGGCATGAACGGCACGCCCTTTTCGGCGGCCTGCAGGCCCGTGTGAATGGCGGGACAGGTGGAGTCCGTGACGGTGATGCGGCCGGCGGCGAGGGCGGCCACGAAGCGGGGCGCGGTGCCGGCCTCGCCCAGGGTGACGGCGCTGGTGTGCACGCTTTGGACGCAGCCGGCGCCGATCAGCAGGTCCGTGACATAGCCGGACACCGGCACGCCCAGCAGGCGCAATCCGCGCACGCCGCGCCGCACCAGGGCGTGGGCGAAGGCTGCGGGGGACAGCGAGTTGTCCGGCGGCAAGGCCAGCATGGCGCCATCGGGCACACCCGCGGCCAACTGGTCGAGATCGATTTGCGGCATGGTTCCTTGCCTCCCGGCGCCCAGTATAGTGACGTTGCGACGACGCTGTGAACCGACACGGACAAACCATGCAAGACACGCTGCAAGCCGGCCTTCCCGCTTTGGCGCAACTCCGGCCTTACGAGGCGGGAGACTACCGCATGGCGATGGGCCTGACGGCGGTGGCGCCGGCGGATTGGCTGGCGTTCGCGGCCGATTATCCCAAGCAGATGGCCGAACGCCGGCGGCTTCTGGCGGCGCGTGAAAGCGACGTGCTGGCGTGCCTGCCGGGCGCCGAGGCGGCGGCGCAGGAGCTGTTGGACGTGCTGGTGGCGCATCTGTGCGCCGTGCACCCGGCCTGGTTCACCCGCGACGGCGCCGTGCTGCACAACCGGCTGCTGGGCGAGACGATCGACCTTGCGTCCGGCGCTGCGCCGCTGGCGATCGCGGGGCGGCTGGTGCAGGAGGATTTCTGCCTCAATCAGCTGCACGAGGACGGGCACCGGCTGACGGCCGCCGTGCTGTGCTTTCCCACGCGGTGGTCGCTGGCGGAGAAACTGGGCCAACCGTTGATCGGGGTGCACGCGCAGGTGCCGTTCTACGCCGAGCGGCTGGGATCGCCGGTGGAGCGGTTTTTCAACAGCCTCAAGGACGGGAAGCTGGCCCAGCGGCTCAACTGGTCGGTGATCGACGATGCCGCCTTGTTTCAGGTGAGCGGCAAGCATCGTGACGGCACCGATCACGAGATCGACGCCGGAAATGCGCTGCAGCGCCTGTATCTGCGGGTGGAGCGGCAGACCTTCCGGCGGCTGCCGGTGAGCGGGGCGGTGGCGTTCGGCATCCGGATCCATGTCACGCGGCTGGACGAGGTTGTGCACGCGCCCGGCGAGGCTGCACGCCTGTCGGAGGCCTTGCGGGCGCTGCCGCCGGCTGTGGCGCATTACAAAAGCACCCGGCGTTTCAGCGCTTCCCTGTTGGAGGCCCTGGCCGGGATCGGCTGATGGACGCATTCGCCATTTTCAAGGAAGAAAACACGCGGAATGTGAGCCACGTCACATCCGGATCCGCAACGGTCTTGCATTCTTCCCCTCATGATCGCCGGGACATCCGGTCCATCGGAGGGTTGTTTCATGTTGCATGACACGTTCAATCGGCACCACCGGGTTCTGCTGATCGGCGATGCCGGAAGCTTTGGACCCCATTTCCTCGGCCGGCTGGAAGACGATTATCTCACGCAGTTCGACGCATGCGAGACCGGGGCGGCGGGGCTCGACCTGGCCTTGTCGGCGCCACGGCCGTTCGATGCGGTGATGATCGCGCTGGACCTGCCCGATGCCGACGGCGCGGAGATCTGCACCGAACTGCGCGAGCGCGGCCTTTATATCCCGATCATTCTGCTGGCGGAGCATGGCGGCGAAAGCGAGGTCATCCGCGGCCTGAATGCGGGTGCCAACGACTTCATGGCATCGCCGGTGCGCCATGCAGAATTGCGGGCGCGGCTGCGGGCGCAGATCCGCGCTTACGAGACCAGCGAGGAAGCGGTGCTGCGGATCGGGCAGTTTCATTTCCGTCCGGCCAGCCGCGTGCTGCTGAACAGCGCCACCGCCGAGCGGGTGCGCCTGACGGAGAAGGAGGCGGCGGTGCTGAAGTTTCTGTATCGCGCCGAGGGCCCGGTGTCGCGCCACACGCTGCTGCATGAGGTTTGGGGCTACAACGCCCGCGCCACCACCCATACCGTGGAGACCCATATCTATCGTCTGCGCCGCAAGATCGAACCCGATGCCGGGCGCATCGCCGTGCTGATCAACGAGGATGGCGGTTATTGCCTTCGCGCTTCGGCACCTCGCCCTGCTTCCCCACGCCCCGCGGCGCGGCGGGCGACGCAGAAGCTGATGGCGGCCGAAATGAGCTGACACCCGCCATGTGCTAGAGCCTGATGATTTTAAGTCGACAAACTCATCAGGCTCTAACTTGTTGTTTTATCGATTATGTTAATGCGTTTGGGTGAAGCAACCCAAACGCATCATGATCTAACCGATCCTGCCGGTGAGGGCTGCCAGCAGGACCGCACATTTATCGCCGGCGCCCCGGTGGCGGGATTGGCGTTTGAGGTCGCGTGCGGCGAGCACGGCGGGCAAGGCTGCGGGGATGACCGAGCGGGGAAACGCGCCACCGGATCGCCGCAGTCGTGCGAGGCCCTGCGCGGACAGCTCCGCCAGGGCGGGCGCGGCACAGGCCGGGTTGTGCATGACGCCCCACGGTGTGAGGCCATGCGCGCTAAGGATGTCGGCCGGCAGCAGGCAGCGCTCGCTTTGCGCCAAGGCCGCGACGTTGCCGATCTGTCCGGCGGTTCCGTAGGCGGCGCCAAGATCGCGCAGGCGGGGCAGCGTTTCCGGCGCCGCTCCCAGGGCGCGGCCGGCGGCGACGGCCACCCCGCCGGCGGTGCCTTCCAGGTAGGCGTTCCAGGCGGAGAGGGTTGCAATACCGTCATCGGCCTCGGTCTCGCGGGCGTCTATCATGGCGAGCAGATCGGCGGCGTCGAGGGCGCCGGATTGGATGGCGTCGTGGAGGGGTTCGGCGACGTCGTGGCGTTTGCGGGTGCCCAGCACCACTTCGCGCCACCATTGCAGGCGAATGAGCGCCAGCGTCGGCACGCTCACGACCTCGCGCGCGCGGGCGAGCTCGTGATTGAAGGCAAACAGCGTGAGCAGAGTCTCGCGATGGGCGGACGGGGCGAACAGGGCGGACAGAAACCGATCGGGGTCGGCGGCGCGGACGTGCGCGGCCAGCGAGGGAGGGGCGAGCGGGGCGTTCTGCATTGTCATGGGGGCGAGGTGGCATGGCGGATCGCGGTCTGCAAGCTTGACGGCTCCGCTGTGGGTTCATAGCTACAGAACAGCGGAGCCGTGTCGCGACAACCACGGCGGCGGTATGCCGTTACGCTTAGACCGTGCCTGTCGCACGGATCAGCCCGGAGAAAACACCCATGGCCTTCGAACTTCCCACCCTTCCCTACAGCGTGTCGGCGCTTGCCGAGGCCGGCATGTGCCAGGAGACGCTGGAGCTGCATCACGGCAAGCATCACCAGGCGTATGTGACGGCGCTGAACGGCTTCGTTGAAAAGAACGCCGAGCTTCAGGGCAAGTCGCTCGAGGAGATCGTGGCGATGTCGCACGGCAAGGCCGATATGGCCCCCGTGTTCAACAACGCCGGCCAGCACTGGAACCACATTCTGTTCTGGAAGAACATGTCGCCCACCGGCGGCAAGCTGGGCGGCAAGCTGGAAGCCAAGATCGTGGCCGATTTCGGCTCGGTTGCGGCGTTCAAGGACGCCTTCAAGACCGCGGCCACCACGCAGTTCGGCTCCGGCTGGGCGTGGCTGGTGCAGGGTGCGGACGGCAAGCTGGCCGCCGTAAAGACGCCCAACGGGTCCAACCCGCTGGCGGAAGGCAAGGGCACGGCGCTGCTCGGCTGCGACGTGTGGGAGCACTCCTACTATCTCGACTTCCGCAACCGTCGCCCGGATTACGTGACCAACTGGTTGGACAAGCTGGCCAATTACGAGTTCGCCGAGAGCCTGCTCGCGGTTTAAGACGTTCTTCTTTTTCTGAAGAAAAAGAAGCGAAATTATGTGCGTGGTGCGAAAATATCCGCACCACGCACATAATAGAATGAGGTTTTTTGGTTCTTTTGTTCACAAAAGAACACTTGATTTACTTCTTCGAATCGTTCGCCGGCTTCGGCGGCTGCACCACGCTTGCGATCGTCTCACGCAGGACCGTGATCTTCACGCCGGGCGCGATTTCGAGCTCGATCTCGCGGCTGTCATCGGCGGGCGGCTTGCTGACGGTGGCGATGATTCCGCCCCCGGTGATGACCTTGTCGTTACGTTTCAGCGCCGAGAGCATGGCCTTCATCTCCTTCTGCTTTTGCTGCTGCGGGCGGATCAGCAGGAAATAGAACACGCCGAAGATGAGCAGCAGCGGCGCGAACTGCGTCACGCTGGCCATCATGCCGGCGGCGTCCTGGGCGTAGGCGGGGGAGATCAACATGGGGTATTCCGCTGAAGGTCTTGTGAAGAGAGTGGCCGGACCATAGTTTCCGCCCCCACGACGTCAAGTGACCGTCACGACGCGAGAAAACTGGAAAACAGCATGGACCCGCGCATTCTGGAACGCATTGCCGAGGCGCTGGAGCGTCTGGCGCCGAAACCCGCGCAGGCGGTGGATCTGCTGGCCGCGGACGCCTTCATCTGGCACCCGAATCCGGCGCGGCTGGAGCCGGTGCGCAAGATCTCACGCGTGGATTTGTCGCTGCTGGTGGGGGTGGAGCGGCAGAAACAGCTTCTGATGGCGAACACGCTGCAGTTCGCACGCGGTTTCTCGGCCAACAACGCGATGCTGTGGGGCGCGCGCGGCATGGGCAAGAGCTCGCTGGTGAAGGCTGCGCATGCGGCGGCGAATGCGGAGCGGGTTGGATGCCTGGCGCTGATCGAGATCGCGCGCGAGGACATCATCTCGCTGCCGGATCTGCTGCGTGTGCTGCGCGGCGAAAGTCGTCGCTGTTTGGTTTTCTGCGACGATCTCAGCTTCGAGCGGGAGGATGCGGATTACAAGGCGTTGAAATCGGTGCTCGATGGCGGGATCGAGGGGCGGCCGGAGAACGTGCTGTTCTATGCCACGTCCAACCGCCGGCATCTGATGCCGCGCGACATGATCGACAACGAGCGCGCGACGGCCATCAATCCCGGGGAGGCCACGGAGGAAAAGGTGTCGCTGTCGGACCGGTTTGGGCTGTGGATCGGGTTCCACAACGCGGACCAGGACGCGTATCTGGCGATGGTGGAGGGGTATGCGGCCGATCTGGGGCTTGTGATCGACCGCGATGCGTTGCGCGCCCAGGGGGCGACGTGGTCGACGATCCGGGGCGGGCGGTCCGGCCGGGTTGCGTGGCAGTTCGTTCAGGATTTGGCGGGGAAGATGGGGGTGGCGGTGCCGTGAGGTTTTAGAGCCTGATGATTTTGAGTAGACAAAATATCAGGCTCTAACTTTTTGTTTTACCGATCATGTTCATGCGCTCGGGTGAAGCAACCCAAACGCATCATGATCTAAGTGACGTCATCCAAACGCGTCACGATCTACGAATTCGCGCGCGCGCGCCGTGCCACGGCGCCCAATCCGGCGATGCCCACGATCAGCAATGCGATCGAGGCGGGTTCCGGCACCGGGGAGGCTGGCCCGATCCAGGTGCTGGAGGGGCCGAAATCGTTCAAACACGCCGAACCCGTGCACCAGCTGCCATTCGTCTGTGACTGAAACACAATGTTGTTGGTTGTGGCGAACAGGCTCACGGACGCGGCAGACGGAAAGTTCGGACCGAGCACGGCGGAGAAGCTGCTCAGATTGGCTGTGGTGACAGCGAAGGTGACGAGGTTCGAGGTGTAGTCGAAGCTGAAGAAATTGCCGGCATTCGCCAATGTGCCGTTTGTGTAGTTCAGCAAGACCAAGGTGGCGGTGCCGAAGCCCGAACAATCCGTGCAGGCGCCGGCGAAGCGATACGTGGTCGTTTGCGCGGGGCCCGAAACGCCGGCTTGCGCGGCCCCGGCTCCGACCAGCAATCCGACGGCGAAAAACAACGCGGCGCATGTCGTGCGAAATTTTGTCATCTGGCCCCCCGGTATGTTCGGCTTCGTTTCTTACGTGAAAGAAACGTTATCCGGTTATCCCGGCGCGCGCAACGCGCTCTCAGTCCTCGTTTTTCGGCAGCGTGCGTTCGCCTTTGTCGGAGTGGCGGTAGCGGATGACGAAACCGCCACAGGCGATCAGCAGGATGGCGCCGCTTTCGGCCAACAGCGTCATGCCGTTGAAATTCTCTTTGTCGCCCAGGATGATGAGCCGGGCCAACGCGGTGACGGCGATGAACAGCGGCAGGTCGATCGGGATGCGCTTGGACGAATAATAGACGCCGAGCATGCCGATGACCTCGGCGAAGATGAACATCAGCAGCAGGTCTTTCAGCTCGACATGCTGGCGGGCGATGATGGCCCACACTTCCTGGCCCATCGCCATGATGGCGAAGAGGCCGATGGTGATCAGGAACGCCTTTTCGACGTAGTCGATCAGTTTGCCCATCATGCGTGATACCTCAAACGATCTGATCGAGCGGCACCAGGCGGCCGTCCTCGCCGTCGAGCGCGGAGATGCTGCCGGTGCCGATGCCGTAGACCCAGCCGTGCAGGGTCAGGCCGCCGGTGGCGAGGCGGGCGGCGACGGCGGGATGGGTTTTGAGATGGGCGAGCTGGGTGCGCACGTTCTGCTCCACTAGCGCCTGGACGAGGGAATCGCCTTGCAGGTCCGGCTGTGTGGCGGCCACCACCGAGCGGGCGGCGTGGGCGTTGCGCAACCAGGAGCCGACGGTGGGCATACGCTTCGTGATCTCGCCGTCGGGTGCCAGCAGCATGCGCATGGCGCCGCAATCGGAATGGCCGCAGACCACGATGTCGGTGACTTCGAGGCCCACGCAGGCGAATTCGACGACCGCGGAGACGCCGCCCATCATCTCGCCGTAGGCCGGCACGATGTTGCCGATGTTGCGGCAGACGAACAACTCGCCCGGCTCGGTCTGGGTGATGAGCTCGGGCACGATGCGGCTGTCGGCGCAGGCGATGAACAGGGTATGCGGGTCCTGGCTGGTGGCGAGGCCCTTGAACAGCGCGCTGCGCTCGGGGAATTGCTGCTCCCGGAAGCGCCGCACGCCGTCCATCAGACGGCGCATGGGCTTTTGTTCGTTCAAGCGGCGGGGCCTTCGAGCGGGGCCGCGGCGTGCCCGGCGAGCGCGGCGCGCAACGCGTCTTCCTTGGTGTGGTCGAAGCTGGTGCGCAGCACGGTGCCGCCGACGCCGTTCAGGTCTTCCAGCACCTTGTCGGCGGTGAATTTGCGGATGAGCAGGAACAGTGCCGCCTGGCCCGGCGAGATGGCGGAGGAGACGTCTTTCATGAAACCGTCATTGATGCCGAGATCGGTCATGGCGCCGCTGATGGCGCCGGAGGCCGCACCCAGGGCCGCGCCCACCAGCGGGTTGAGGAATATCATGCCGATGATGGCGCCCCACATGGTGCCGGAGGCGGTGGACATGGCCATGGGGCTGACCATCTGGTTCAGCTTCACCTGGCCGTCCTCGCGCTTGACCGCCACCACGGCGTCTTCCAGCTCGATCAGATACTGCGACTGCATCTTCAGCACGCGGTCACGCACCGCCTCGGCCTTTTCCTCGGATGCGAAGGCGATGACGACGAGATCGCTCATGGTTGTGTCTCCGTTTTCAGTCTGCAGCATACAGGAGTTCAGCCGGGCGCGACACGTTCCAGGCCGCGCATGTAGGGGCGCAGGGCGGTGGGCACGTCGATCGCGCCATCCTCGCGCTGGTGGTTCTCCATCACCGCGATCAGCGTGCGGCCGACGGCCAGGCCCGAGCCGTTCAGCGTGTGGACGAAGCCGGCCGGTTTGCCGTCCGGGCCGCGATAGCGGGCGTTCATGCGGCGCGCCTGGAAGGCGCCCATGTTGGAGCAGGAGCTGATTTCGCGCCACATGCCCTGGCCGGGCAGCCAGACCTCGAGGTCGTAGGTTTTGGTGGCGCCGAAGCCGGTGTCGCCGGCGCAGAGCAGCATGCAGCGGTAGGGGAGTTCGAGGAGTTCCAGGACTTTTTCGGCGCATTCCGTCATGCGTTCGTGTTCGGCGGCGGAGTGGTCGGGGTGGGTGATGCTGACCATTTCGACTTTTGGGAACTGGTGCTGGCGCAGCATGCCGCGCGTGTCGCGGCCCGCGGAGCCGGCTTCGGAGCGAAAGCACTGGCTGAGGGCTGCGAAGCGGAGGGGGAGCCTGGCTTCGGGCACGATCTCGCCGGCGGGGAAGTTGGTGAGCGGCACCTCGGCGGTGGGGATCAGGTAGCGGCCATCGGTGGTCTTGAAGAGGTCGTCCTCGAATTTCGGCAGCTGGCCGGTGCCATACATGGCGGCGGCGTTGACCATGAGGGGGACGGCGACTTCCTCGTAGCCGTGGTGTTCGACGTGCAGGTCGATCATGAACTGGCCCAGCGCGCGTTCCATGCGAGCCAGATGGCCGCGCAGGATGGTGAAGCGGCTGCCGGTGATTTTGGCGGCGCGCTCGAACTCCATCTGGCCGAGCGCCTCGCCGAGCTCGAAATGCTGTTTGGGGGCGAAGTTGGGGCGGCGGGGTTCGCCGACCTGTTTGACGGTGACGTTGGCCGATTCGTCGGCGCCGTCCGGCACGTCGGGGGCGAGGATGTTGGGGAGGGTGGAAAGGAGCAAGTCACGAGCTTTCCGTCGCTCGTAAGCGATTGATTGTGCCTCCGGCAGATAATCGCGCACCCTCGTAGCATCGAGTTCAAGGCCGCGAGTATCTAGTCCCTGCCGCTTCAGCTCGCCAATTTGTTTCGAAAGCGAGTTCCGACGCTGTAGTTCCTGCTGAAGCCGGCCTTCATCTTGTCGCCATTCACGGTCGAGATTCAAGATATCATCGGTAACACCATCAGCCACTTTTCGACGCGACATCGCGGCGTCAAACTCATTGCGATTCTTTCTAATCCACTCGATATCGTGCATATCGCCCTTAAAATCCCATTATTTCGGCAGGGGGTGAGCTCTCGCGTCACCCATCTCCTTGCCGCGCGGTTGAATGGTGGGTGACGCAAGAGCTTACCCACCCTACGGATCATCGCTATCGCGGCCATCATGGTGACCCGCGGCTTCGAACAAAACTACTCTTCTCTTGGTTTTGGTTCGACGATCTTGGCGGCGATGATCGAGAGCTCGTAAAGGCCGATCAGGGGCACCGCGAGGCCGATCTGGGTGATGACGTCGGGCGGTGCCAGGACGGCGGCGATGACGAACATGCCGACATAGGCGTAGCGGCGGTATTTCTTCAGGCCTGCGGAATTGATGATGCCCACCTTGGCCATCAGCGACAGCGCCACCGGCAGCTGGAACGCCACGCCGAAGGCGAAGATCAGCTTCATCACGAGGTCGAGATACTCGCCCACCTTGGGTTCCAGCTCGATCGGCAGGCCGCCGGCGCCGTTGCTGCTTTGGAAGCTGGCGAAGAACTTCCACGCGACGGGGAAGATGAAATAATAGGCCAGCGACGCGCCGAGGATGAACAGGATGGGCGTGGCCAGCAAGAAGGGCGCGAAGGCCTTCTTCTCGCTGCGATACAGGCCCGGCGCCACGAACAGCCAGACCTGGGAGGCGATCACCGGGAACGAGATGCAGGCGGCGCCGAAGAAGGCCACCTTGATGTAGGTGAAGAACGCCTCGGTGAGATGGGTGTAGATCATCCGCTGCCCGCCGCCCTGGGCCTTCAGCACATCGTCGAGCGGCCGGGCCAGGAACGAGAAGATGTTCTCGGAAAAATAGTAGCACAGGAAGAAGCAGACCAGGAACGCGGCCATCGACCACAGCAGGCGGCTGCGCAGCTCGATCAAATGTTCGAGCAGCGGCATCGGCTTGTCGTCGATCTGGTCTTCGGTTTCGGAGGAGGCCACGGAATTCCTGTGTTTTTATACGAGTTCGAACAGACGATGGGGCTTAGGCGGAGTGGCGGATCGCCTCGGCCTCGGGTGGCACGAAAGCGGGGGCCACCGGGGGTGGCGGGGCCGACACAAGAGCTGCTGGCGCATGGGCGATGGGAGCCACGGGGGCCACGATATCGGAGGTGGGCGGGATGAACGAGGGGGCCGGCAGCGACCGGCCGATCGTGGCCTCGGCCATCCCGTCCGCCGGGTAGGCCGAATGCTGGGCGTAGGCCGCGACCACCGTATCTTCCGCAGGCGGGGTGTAGGGGGGGCTCGTCGGCGCCAGCGGGTTTTCGTTCATGGCGGCGCGTATGGAGCCGTCGCTGTCCACGGCCTTGGCGATCTCGCCCTTGATGTCGAAATTCTTGAGCTGGCTGATCTGGTCGCGCACCTCGTGCAGGTTCGCCTCGCGGACCATTTCGTCCACGTGGCCCTGGAAGTCGCCGGCCATGCGGCGCGCCTTCTTCACGAAGCCGGCCATCGTTTTGATGGCGATCGGCAGGTCTTTCGGCCCGATGGCGATCAGCGCCACCACGCCGATCAGGGCGATCTCGGTCCAGTCGAGTCCGAACATATGCGTGTGGTGCTCCTACGCCCGTCTGCTAGCAGGAAAGCCAGAAGATGGGAAACCCGGGTTCGGGTTTATAGGGGGTGTCACGCGGGTTCGGGCGCTTGCTGGGGCGTGGCGTTCGAATCGATCAGCAGATCCTCGCGGCGTGGCAGCTGGCGGAGGTCGCGCAGGCCGAACTGGGCGAGGAACGCCTCGGTGGTGGCCCACAGGGTGGGGCGGCCCGGCGCCTCCTTCCGGCCCTTCGGCGTGATGAGACCAGCTTCCAACAGCTGATCCATGGTGGCCTGCGACAGGCTGGCGCCGCGGATCTCCTCGATTTCCGGCCGTGTGACGGGCTGGTGGTAGGCCACGATCGCCAGCGTTTCCATGGCCACGCGCGGCAGGCGGCGCGGCACCTCGATCACGCGGCGCAGGCGGGGCGCGAGATCGGGGGCGGTGCGGAACTGCCAGCCGCCGGCGGCCTGCACCAGCTCCACGCCACGATCGGCATACAGCGCCTGCAACGCCGCCATCACGGCGTCGACATCGGCTTCGGGCGACAGCGCACGTTGGATGGCGCTGGACGGCACCGGCTGCGAACTCGCGAAGACGAGCGCCTCGGCCAGCCGAAGATCGTCGCGCGACGCCTGTTCCTCGGTCATGACCCCTCCTCGTGGTGTGATCCTGACTGTAGCAGTATGGGACCGAAGGCGTCGTCCTGGCGCAGGTGGAGCTGGCCGTTGCGGGCCATTTCCAGCCCGGCGATCAACGCCGCAGCCATGGCCCCCCGGCGTTGCAGCGGCGTGCCGGGGTCTTCGGGCAAGAAGCGGGACAGCTCGGACCAGTCCGGCAGGCTGCCGAGCAGCCGGGCCAGGCGGGCCAGGGCATCCTGCACCGACCACAGCAGCACCGGGCGCGGGCGGTAGATGCGGGTGGCGTTGGCACGGCGCAGCGCCGCCACGAGGGCGCGCACGAGGCCGGTGATGTCGAGCGCCAGCTTGGAGCGATCGGTGTGGGTGAGATCCTCGGGCAGGCCGCGGGCGAACACGTCCTGGCCGAGCTGGTGCTGCTGGCCGAGCCATTGCGCGAGCAGCCGTACCCGGGCGAGGTCGCGCAGGCGGCCGGCCAGCACCTCGGCGGCCAGCTCGCCTTCCTCGGCGGCGGCCTCGCCGGGCGGCAGCAGAAGGCGGGACTTCAGCCAGGCGAGCCAGGCGGCCATCACCAGCCAGTCGGCCGCGAGTTCGAGGCGCACACGCCGGGCGCCTTCGATCACCAGCAGAAACTGGTCCACGAGATCGAGGATGGAGATGGTTGCGAGGTCGAGCTTCTGCTGGCGGGCGAGGTCGAGCAGCAGGTCCAGAGGGCCTTCGAAGCCGTGCAGGTGCAGGACGAGCCGGTCTGCCTCCGCGATGGGCGATGGGTCAGGAGAACTGGCCATGGCCGGACAATATCAGCACCCAGTGGCGCGCCCAGGGCAGGATGTCGCCCAGCGCGTCCTGCACCGGATTGAACGGCGTGCCCATGCTGCGGGCGACCTCGGGGATGAGGAAGACCAGCAGCAGCACGATGAGGATGCCGAACCGCTCCACCTTCGCCCAGGCTAGCGCCAGACGCTCCGGCAGCAGGCCCACCATGATGCGGCCGCCGTCGAGCGGGGGGATGGGCAGGAGGTTGAACAGGCCGAGGACGAGGTTGACGATGATGAAATCGTCGAGAAACTCGGCCGCGAGCTCGCCCGCAGCCGGGGGCAGGATGTCGAGCCCATGCGCCGCCACGCCGGCCAGCCAGGCGAGCAGAAAGTTCATGGCGGGGCCGGCGGCGGCGACGATCATCATGCCGCGGCGGGGATGGGCGAATTTCCACGCGGCGACGGGGACCGGCTTGGCCCAGCCGAACATGAAGCCGACGCGGCCGATGGTGAGGAGCTGCGAGATCAGTAGGAATCCCGGCAGGATGATGGTGCCCATGCGATCGACATGGACGAGGGGATTGAGCGACAGCCGGCCGAGTTTCTTCGCGGTGTCGTCGCCCAGCGCCCAGGCGGCGTAGCCGTGCGCGGCCTCGTGCAGGGTAATGGCGAGGATGGCCGGGACCACCGCGAGGACGAAGGAAAGAATGGTGTCGATCATGGCAGCAGCAGGTTCCTTTCGGCCGCGAGCGCCTCGGCGTCCAACGGCGCGCGCAGGGCCTGGGCCATCGCGCGTGCGTTCGCAAGCCGGGATGCGGCGGCGTGGGTGACGTGCCGGCCGTTTGCGAAGACATCCTCGTTGCCGGCGGCATCGCCGGGGCAATACATCGCGAGGTCGCACCCGGCTGCAAGGGCTTCGGCCGCGCGCGCGCCGGGCGTGCCGGACAGCGCGTGCATGGCGAGGTCGTCGGACACCAGCACGCCCTGAAACCCGATGGTGCCGCGGATGATGCGGGCGATGATGGCGGGCGAGAGGGTGGCGGGGCGCCCGGCGTCCCAGCCGGGGTAGACGATATGGGCCGTCATGGCCCAGGGCAGGCTGGCATTCTCGATGAACGGGAGCAGGTCTTCTTCGGTGTTGTCGGTGACGGTGGGGAGATGGAAATGGCTGTCGACGCGGGCGCGGCCGTGGCCGGGGAGGTGTTTCATGACGGGTTGGATGCCGGCTGCCAGCAGCCCGTCCGCCACGGCGCGGCCGAGCAGGGCGACGGCGTGCGGATCCTGGGCGTAGCCGCGATCGCCCACGATGTCGGACCGATCCGCCACCACGCGGTCGAGCACCGGGGCGCAGACGACGTCGAAACCGGCTTCGGCGCAGTCCTGACCGATGAGGGCGCCGGTGAGCCAGGCGGCGCGGAGGCCGGCTTTTGGGGCGTGGTCGTAAAGCGCGCCGATGCGTGCTGCGGGCGGGTGCTGGCGCCAGTGCGGCGGGCGGAGACGGGCGACGCGGCCGCCTTCCTGGTCGATCATCAGCACCGCTTCCGGCGACAGCACGTGGCGCAGGGCGGAGGTGAGGGCGCGGAGCTGTGGTTTGTCCGTGACGTTGCGGCCGAACAGGATCACGCCCGCCGGGTTTGCGGCGCGGAGCAGGGATTCGGTGGCGGCGTCGAGAACGGGGCCGGGGATACCCACGATGGTGGCGGAACAGGGCATGGGTTCCCTTAGGCGGGAAGGCAAGCAGAAAGCGAGGCAAGAATCTTCTTTTTCTGAAGAAAAAGAAGCAAAAAGACTTTTTTCAGTTGTTTGGGTGCTGCGGCGCCATACGCACCAAACAAAAGATCAAAAAGTTTTTTGGTTCTTTTGTTCACAAAAGAACACGCTTTCCTTGTGCTTTAAAACCCTGCCGTCACGCAACTTCCGCCCTTGGCCCGCAGCGTGTCGCAAAAGCCGTTGGCGGTTTGTTGCTCGGCGAACCCTGCCACGCGGATGCGCCAGAAATTCTTGCCGTCGCGCTCGGTGTGGGAGAAGACCGGGCTGCGATTGGCGAGTTCGGCGGCGTAGCGATGCTGCAGGCGGGTCCACTCGGCTTTGGCGGCGTCTTCCGTGGTCAAGGCCGCGAGTTGCACCTGAATTTTTCCGGTGGCGGCCTGGGCGGCCGTCTTGACGGCGGGTTTGACCACCGGCGCCACCGCGGCGACGATCGGGGCGGGGGTTGGGGCCGGCGGGGCTGCGAGGGCGGTGGCCGCGACGGCGG
Source organism: Rhodospirillales bacterium (assembly GCA_025362815.1). Lineage (GTDB taxonomy): Bacteria > Pseudomonadota > Alphaproteobacteria > Acetobacterales > Acetobacteraceae > CAIQQQ01. Next base: position 31,893 of record JANYFG010000054.1, on the reverse strand, counting down.
GGGCCGGGATCTTTGCCGGTTCGGCGGACGAATCGGTGCGGGCGGCGATCTGCGGGGCTTCGGCTATGACGGGGGCGGCGGGGCGGGTTTTCAGCGCGGCGATGGCGGGGGCCTCCGGGGCGGGCGCCATGACGGGTTTGCCCTCGGCTTCGCCTGAGCCGAAATTCTCCTCCGCGCCGGCCACGGCCAGGCCCCCCTTGTTGGCCGGACGCTCCTTCACCGGGCGCAGATCGGCCTCGATGACGGGAATGCCGGTGCGACGATGGCTGGTGAGCGACCACACGCCCATCAGCAGCAGCAGCGATCCGCCGATGCCGCCGGCGATGATGGCCAGGCGCCTTGTGTTGGGGTCCATGCCGCCCGTGCCGCGATAGTCGCGCGGCGTGTAGGCGGTGCCGGTGCCGCCGCTGAGGTTCGGGTAGGGAATTTCGAGATCGTCACGCATGTCGCTGCTCCCCGGCGCCGGCCGGGAGGGGCTCAGCGCATTTCTTCAACCGGTGTCACACCCATGACGGCCAGACCGGAACGGATGACCGCTGCCGTGGCCGCCACCAACGCGATTTTTGCCGCCGTCTCCACGGGGCGTTCGGCCTGGATGAACCGCAATGCGGCATCCTCCCTGCCCCGGTTCCACAGCATATGAAAGTCGCCCGCCAAGTCATAGAGAAAAAACGCGATTCTGTGTGGCTCACGTGCGAGGGCGGCGGCTTCCACCATGCGTGGCCAGGCGGCCAGGCGGCGGATCAGGGCCATTTCAGACGGGTCGGCCAGGGTGTCGAGCGGGGCCTGGGCCAGGGCCTGGGGCGTGGTGTCCATCTGGGCCGCGGCGGCGCGCAGGACGCTGCGGCAGCGGGCGTGGGCGTATTGCACGTAGAAGACCGGGTTTTCGCGGGTTTGGGCGATGGCGGCGTCGATATCGAAATCCATCTGGGCGTCGGCTTTGCGGGTGAGCATGGTGAAGCGCACCGCGTCGCGCCCGACTTCCTCGAGCAGGTCCCGCAGTGTGATGAAGGTGCCGGCGCGCTTGGACATGCGGACGGGCTCGCCGCCTTTCAGCACCTTCACGATCTGGCACAGCACCACGTCGAGCTGCACGCCGTCGTTGCCGGCCAAAGCGCGGGTGGCGGCCTTCATGCGCGAGACGTAGCCGCCGTGATCGGCGCCCCAGATGTCGATCATGATCTGGGCGCCGCGTTTGATCTTGTCGGCGTGATAGGAGATGTCGTTGGCGAAATACGTGTTGGAGCCATCGGATTTGCGCAATGGGCGGTCGACGTCGTCCCCATATTGGGTGGAGCGGAAGAGCATCTGCTCGCGGGCTTCCCAGTCGTCGGGCAGCTTGCCCTTGGGGGGTTCGAGCGTGCCTTCGTAGATGAGGCCGAGCTGTTCGAGGCGGGCGATGGTGGCGTCTGTGGCGCCGGTTTCCATCAGTTCGCGCTCGGAGCTGAAGACGTCGAAATGCACGCCGAGGAGGTCGAGGTCCTCGCGGATGGAGGCGAGCATCATGGTGAGCGCCGTGTCGCGGACGAGGACGAACCACAAGGCGGGATCGGCGGGTTTGGCATTCTCCGCCAGCGATGGGCCGTGGGCCGCGAACAGGGCCTCGCCCACCGGGATGAGATATTCGCCGCGATATTGCAGGCCGCCGGGCACAATTTCGGAGAACTCTGCCTCGGTGAGTGGGGTGCCGGCGGCTTGCAGATAGCGCCAGTAGGCGGCCCAGGCGAGGGCTGTGACCTGGCCGCCGGCGTCGTTGATCAGATACTCCTTGGTGACGGAGAACCCAGCCTTGCTCAGCAGGTTTGCCAAGGCGTCGCCCACCACGGCACCGCGGCAGTGGCCGATATGCATGGGGCCGGTGGGGTTGGCGGAGACGTATTCCACGTTCACGCGCACGCCGCCGCCGCCGGTGCTGTCGCCATATGCCTCGCCGCGTTGGAGGATGGCGGGGATCTGGGCGCGCAGGGCGTGGGCGTGCAGGGTGAGGTTCACGAAACCCGGGCCGGCGGCCTCGGCCTTTTCGATCATGCCGGTGCCGGACAGGGCCTGGACGAGGGCTTGCGCGATGTCTTGCGGCTTGCGGCGCGCGGCCTTGCTGGCGACCATGGCGGCGTTGGTGGCCATGTCGCCGTGGGCGGCATCCTTGGTAGGCGTGACCTCGACGCGGGCGGAGATATCGGCGGGCAGGTCGGGGACGACGTGTGCAAGGGCTGTCACCACGGCCTCGCGGATGTCGGCGAAAATATTGTCGGTCATCGAAAGCCTTTGTTTGATCAGCCGGAAACCGAGATGTCGGTCAGGCGGGAGTGTTCGTCGAGCGCGAAGCGGTCGGTCATGCCGGCGATGTAGTCCGCGACCGTGGCGGCCACGCGCTGGGTGCCCGGCACGTCTCCGGCGCGGCCGCGCCAGTCATCCGGCAGCTGGTTGGGGGCTGCGTGGAGGATGGCGAAGATTTCGGACGTGACGCGGCGCGCCTTGGCGGTCATGCGGTTGACGCGCCAGTGGCGATACATGCGGGCGAACAGGAATTCCTTAATGACCCGGTTCGATTCCGCCATGGCCGGGCTGAACGCCACCACGGGGGCGCGGGCGTGGCGGATGGCGTCTGACGAGGAGGGCGCCAGTTTGTCGATGCGGGCGCGGGTTTCGGTGACGAGGTCGGTGACGAGCGCGTTGATGACGCGGCGGTTGGTTTCGTGGCGCAGCCGGGGGGGCGACATGTCGAAACTGGCGTTTTTCGCGGTGGCGAGCGCCTCGCGCACCACCGGCAGATGGGCGATGTCGTCGATGCTGAACAGCCCGGCGCGGAGGCCGTCGTCCATGTCGTGGCTGTGATAGGCGATGTCGTCGGCCATGGCTGCGACCTGGGCCTCGGCGGAGGGGTGGGTTGCGAGGTCGAGTTTGAATTTCTGGTCGTAGTCGGCCACGTACGCCGGGGGCCGGCGCAGGGGGCCGTTGTGTTTGGCCAGGCCCTCCAGGGTTTCCCAGGTGAGGTTCAAACCGTCGAAATCGGCGTAGCGGCTTTCCAGCAGGGTGACGATGCGCAGGGCCTGGGCGTTGTGATCGAAGCCGCCAAACGGCTTCATGGCGGTGCCCAATGCCTCTTCCCCGGCATGGCCGAAGGGGGTGTGGCCGAGGTCGTGCGCCAGGGCCAGGGCCTCGGTGAGGTCTTCGTCGAGGTCCAGCTCGCGGGCGATGGAGCGGGCGATCTGGGCCACCTCGATACTGTGGGTGAGCCGGGTGCGGTAGAAATCGCCTTCGTGATTGACGAAAACCTGGGTTTTATACTGGAGCTTGCGGAAGGCGGAGCTGTGGATGATGCGGTCGCGGTCGCGCTGCCACGGGCTTCGCGTGGGTGCTTCCGGCTCGGGGTAGAGCCGCCCACGGGAGGTTTCGGGCTTAACGGCCCAGGGCGCGCGTGCATTCATGGGTTGGGCCTACCACCGCAACCCCGCCCCTTCAATCTTGGCGCGTTCCGGCCTATGTTGGCGGGATGGAAAGCACACAGTTCAAAGTGACGGACCGCGCGGCCTCGCGCATCGCCGAGATCGCTTCGGCCAATGGCGGCGGCGCGTTGCGCGTGGCCGTGCTGGCGGGCGGGTGCAGCGGGTTTCAATACAAATTTGAACTCGACCGCGAGACCGGCGAGGACGACGTGGTGATCGCCCATGGCGCGGCCCGGGTGTTCATCGACCCCGCCAGCCTGGATCTGCTGGAGGGCAGCGAGCTGGATTACACCGACGCGCTGATGGGCAGCCATTTCGCGGTGCGCAATCCGCAGGCGAAGTCGGCCTGTGGCTGCGGCACCAGCTTCTCTATCGACTGATGCGGATCGCCACCTGGAATGTGAATTCCATCCGGCAGCGGCAGGGGCATGTGGAGCGCTGGCTGGCGCGTGTGCAGCCGGACGTGTTGATGCTGCAGGAGCTGAAATGCGAGGCGGTGCAGTATCCGGGGGCGGCGTTCGAGGCCTTGGGGTATCGCAGCCTGGTGGTGGGCCAGAAGGCCTATAACGGGGTGGCGTGCCTCAGCCGGCTTCCGGTGCAGGACGTGCACACCGCCTTGCCGGGCCTGGTGGGGCCGGACGTGCCGCAGGCGCGGTATGTGGAGGTGATCGCCGATGGGGTGACGCTGATCGGCATCTACCTGCCCAACGGCAATTCCGGCGGCGATGCGGGGTATCAGGCCAAGCTCGACTGGATGCAGGCGCTTCGGGCGCGGGCGGAGGCGTTGCTGGAGGCGGATGCCGATTTCGTGATCCTCGGCGATTTCAACGTGGCGCCGACCGATGAGGATTATGCGAAGGGGGCGCTGTCGCCGGCCGACGCGCTGGCACGGCCCGCGACGCGCGCGCAATATCAGGCGCTGATAAATCTGGGGCTCACCGACGCCATTCGGGCGCTGCATCCGACGGGGCGGGTCTATACGTTCTGGGATTATCAGGCGGCGGCGTTTCAGCGCAACCAGGGCCTGCGGATCGACCATGCGCTGATGTCGCCGCGCATGGCCGAACGCCTGGTGGCGGCGGTGCCGGACAGGGCGGAGCGCGGCGAGGAGCAGCCCTCCGACCATGTGCCCGTGGTGTTCGAGCTCGCCTGATCCTGATTGCGGGACCGGGGGTTATTCCCAGTGGCCGCCGAGCCAGACATCGCGGTTGCCGCGGCGCACCCACTGGCCCGGGATGAAGCGATGATAGGTGGCGCGCTGGCGGATCTCGTGGCCCCTGATCCAGACATAGTCGCGGCCGTTCCAGTGCCAGTGCCCGGGCTCCCACAGGCGGCCGCCGCGCGGGTTGGGGATCGGCTCGTCGCGCAAAGGCGGGATGGGGCGATAGCCTGGCGGGCCGTAGGGCTGGGCCTGGGCGGCCGAGGCTGCGGTGAGGACGCCCAGGGCGGCGGTGAGAAACAGACGACGTTGGATCATGTCGCACCTTTTCGATGACGATTTAAATCGCGTGTTCAACGCGCGCCGGGGCGCGGTGTTCCGGGCGGCGTGGCCCCCGTTGTGTACACGAGTGAGCTAAAGATCGGCGTAACAATGCGTCTCGGCGGCGGCGCCGGGATGTGTGAGCGCGCCGAGATGGGCGGGGCCCACGTTCTGGGCGAAGCGCCAGATGGCGCCGGAGTTGTAGTCGGTTTTGCGGGGCGTCCAGGCGGCGCGGCGTTCGGCCCATTCGGCGTCGGTGAGGATGGCGTCCATCGTGCCGGCCTCGGCGTCGAGCACGATCTTGTCGCCGTTGCGGAGCAGCGCGATGGGGCCGCCCACCGCCGCCTCGGGGCCGACATGGCCCACGCAGAAGCCGCGGGTGGCGCCGGAGAATCGACCGTCGGTGATCAATGCCACGTCCTCGCCCATGCCCTGGCCGTAGATGGCCGAGGTGGTGCTCAGCATTTCGCGCATGCCGGGGCCGCCCTTGGGGCCTTCGTAGCGGATGACGATGACGTCGCCGGTTTTGTAGGCGCGGTCGGCCACGGCGCGGAACGCCTCCTCCTCGCTGTCGAAGCACAGAGCGGTGCCTTCGAAGCGCAGGTTCTTCATGCCGGCGATCTTCACCACGCCGCCATCGGGGGCCAGGTTGCCCTTGAGGCCCACGACGCCGCCAGTTTTGGAGATGGCGCGGCTGACGGGGTAGATCACGTCCTGGTTTTCGGGGAAGACGACGCCCACGTGATTTTCGGCCAGCGTCTTGCCGGTGACGGTCATGCAGTCGCCATGCAGAAGCCCGGCGTCGAGCAAGGCCTTGATGATGATGGGGATGCCGCCGACGTTGTGGACGTCCAGCGCCACGTATTTGCCGCCGGGCTTGAGGTCGGCGATGTAGGGGGCCGAGCGCATGATGGCGAGCACGTCGTCCATCGTGAAGACGATGCCGCATTCGTTGGCCATGGCGGGAAGGTGCAGCGCGGCGTTGGTGGAGCCGCCGGTGGCGCCCACGATCATGGCGGCGTTCTGCAGGGCCTTCAGCGTGACGATGTCGCGCGGGCGGATGTTCTTCTCGATGAGGTTCATCACCGCCTTGCCGGATTCCACGGCCCAGCGGTCGCGGTCCTCGTAAGGGGCCGGGGCGCCGGCCGAGCCTGGCAGCGCGAGGCCGATGGCTTCGGAGACGGTGGCCATGGTGTTGGCGGTGAACTGGCCGCCGCACGCGCCGGCCGAGGGGCAGGCGACACATTCGAGCTCGTGCAGCTCCTCGTCCGTCATGTTGCCGGCGCCGTGCTGGCCCACGGCCTCGAACACGTCCACCACCGTCACGTCGCGGCCTTTGTAGCGGCCGGGCAGGATGGAGCCGCCATACATGAAGACGGCGGGCACGTTGAGGCGGAGCATGGCCATCATCATGCCGGGCAGCGACTTGTCGCAGCCGGCGACGCCCACCAGCGCGTCGTAGCCGTGGCCGCGTATGGTGAGCTCGACGCTGTCGGCGATGACCTCACGCGAGACCAGGGAGGATTTCATGCCCTGGTGGCCCATGGCGATGCCGTCCGTGACGGTGATGGTGGTGAATTCGCGGGGCGTGCCGAAGGCTTCGATGACACCCTTCTTGACGGACTGGGCCTGGCGGGAAAGGGCGATGTTGCAAGGCGCCGCCTCGTTCCAGCAGGTGGCGACGCCGACGAAGGGCTGGTTGATCTCCTCCTCGGTGAGACCCATCGCGTAATAATAGGAACGATGGGGCGCGCGGTCTGGGCCCACGGTGACGTGGCGGGACGGGAGGCGGGATTTGTCCCAGATCTTTGTCATTTGGCGTTCCTTGAAGGCAGGCCGCGGGGGAGTCAGGCTCCGGAGGTTATGGTGCGGCGGGGGTTGGTGCAAACGGGTGGGTGTGTTGGGTGGGTGTTCAGCCAGCATGTGCATCGGCATAGGCTGGATCGGGTGGTGGCGTGCCTTGGTATTCGCGCCTTCATGGCCTGGCGAGCAGGTAGGCGCCCTGGAGCAGATAGAAGCAGGCGATGGCTGTGATCAGGCGGTTGGCCCAGAGGCGGAACTGGATGTCTGTCATTGCTTCGAGCAGGCGGCGGGCCAAGGACGTGCCCAGCACCGACGCGGCGACGGCGATCGCGCACAGCAAGGGATCGAGGTTTGCCGATCCTTCGATGATGACGCCGAAATAGGCCAGCTTCGCGCCGTGGCCGCAAACCTGGCATACCGCCTTGGTGGCGACGATCTGGCGGCGGTCGAGCCGGCCGCCCAGGAAGAATGTGTCCACCAAAGGACCCGACACCCCCGTCAGCAGCAGCAGCGTCATGGAGGCGGAGCCGTATAGGAGGCCCTGTCTGAATTGTTCGGGGTTCGGCTTCAGCCCGGTCGGCAGCAGGCGGACCAGAAACGGAGTGACCCCTAGCATGAGCACGGCGGCCGGTTTGCCTGGCACGTAGCGGACCATCGACCACGCCGCGAGCCCCACCATGGACCCTGCGACAAACGGCAAGGCAACATTCCAGCAAACATGCCGCCACCACAGCAGTCCTCGCCACAGGTTCGACGCGATCTGGGTCACGGCGTGCAGCGCCATTGCCGCCGGGAGCGGCAGGACGGCGAGCAGCACGCCCGCCAAGATCAACCCGCCCGCCATGCCGAACAGGCCGGACAAGAAGGCGGTCGCCACCATGACCGCGCCCAGGCCGGCCGCCATCAAGGGCGCGGTCAGCATGCGTGTGTCTGAACGTGCGCAAGAGCCTGATGATTTTGAGTAGACAAAATATCAGGCTCTAACTTGTTGTTTTATCGATCATGTTTATGCGCTTCGGTTGAGCAACCCAAACGCTTCATGATCTAGCATGTGGGCCGGCCCTGATCAGCCTCTGCCGCACGCCAGGCGGCCAGGCGATCCATGCCTGCCTGCGTCAGAGTGACCTTCACGGACCCCTGGGCTCCGGACGTCCCTTCCGTCAGGGCCACCAGCCCGTCCAGCGAGGCGTCCTCCCACACCGAGATGCGCGGGCAGGAGGTGCGCCATGCGTCCATCGTCTCATTATAGGTACGGGTTCGGCGGTCTACCCAGGCGAGAAACTGCGTCAGCAGTGCGGCGGACGCGTCGGTTGTTCCTGGATGCATCGACATTGCTCCCTTTGAAACAACTGTAGATGCCGGCCGGTGCATCATGCAGTCTCTGCCAAGCTCGATTTCCATACCCTGGAGGTATGTCGTGATTGCATTGCGGCGCCTGCACGCTTTTGTGGCCGTGGCCGAGGAAGGGCAGATGACCCGTGCCGCCGAGCGGCTGGGGATGGCACAGCCGCCGCTGAGCCGCCTTGTTCGGGGGCTGGAAGCGGAACTTGGCGTGACGTTGGTGCGGCGGCTTCCGCGCGGCGTTGCGTTGACGGATGCCGGGCAAGCCCTGTTCGAGGAGGCCCGGACGGTTCTTGCCCGGGCCGGGGGGATTGCCGACACCGTGCGGCGTGTGGCGCGGGGGGAACAGGGGCGGCTGGCGATCGGGTTTACCAGTTCCGCGGCGCTGCATCCCTTTGTGCCCGGTGCCCTGCTTGCGTTCCGGGCGGTTCAGCCGGGGGTGCGGACGGAGCTGGAGGAGGCCGGGACGATGGAACTCATCGATGCCCTGCAACAAGGGCGCCTTGACGCCGCTTTCGTCCGCACCCCGGTTGAGAGCATCGAAGGCCTGGTCGTCGATCATGTTCTTGATGAACCCATGGTGGCGGCGATGCCGGCGGGGCACGCTTTGGCGCGGAACGGGCCGTCGCCTCTGCCACTGCCAGCGCTTGCGGGGGAGAAGTTCATTCTCTACCGCCGTCCTGCCGGGCCCGGTCTTTACGACGCCATTGTCGCGGCTTGCCACGGCGCCGGCTTTTCGCCGACCATCGAGCAGGAAGCGCCGCGCCTGACATCAACGTTGAGCCTGGTGGCGGCCGGGCTTGGCATCACCATCGTGCCTGCCTCGATGGAACAGATCGCCATGCCGGGCGTGACGTTCCGAGCGTTACTGGGCTGCCCCGGTCTGTTTGCTCCGATAAACCTCGCCTTTCGCCGCAGCGGTTCAAGCCCGATCGCGATGCGCTTCAGGGACACGGTCCGCCGGCTTGCCAACGGACGGCATGGGTCCTGATTGCGGCGGTAAGGCGATGTTGACGGCACCCCGCATGCCGCCGCCTCTGGTGATGAAAAGCGGATATCCATTGGCACACCACGATGCCCGGTGCCTTTTGACTTCTCTTAAATAGGCTTTTTTCCTATTTATATACTTCGCGTAGCAATCCGCGACGCAGGAAAAATCCAATGGCCGACGCACCGCACGAAGCCCCGACCGACGAACAGGAGATCGTGGTGACGGACGCTATGATTGATGCGGGCCTGTTGGTTTTTTTTGGCGAATCGCTGGGCTGGGATAACTGCACGGTCGAAGAGCAAAGATGCGGTCTACCTGCGTCATTTAAAGTGATGCTGCGTCTCTTAAAGAATGCACAGGATCGTCAGGACTGAAGTATACGCCATCATGGAAAATAAAGTTCTCAGAGAACTTTCGCGTATCGTTGGAAGCTACACCATTTACCCTGTCAATCATAGACTTTATCGAAACAAACCTTTTTATGTATTCTTCCATTTCGGACTGCTTTTGAGGTGTCTTCACTACTTCTAGGCCACTTTTCCCGGCTGCATATTTTGATGATTGCAAATCCGAAAAGTCTTGGTCTTCATCGTTCGCCCAACCAATATACCATGTTGCATGTATAATGTTGTTTCTAGCCCTTACTAAGCTCTGAAACTCTTGGGCGATCTGTTTCAGTATAGAGCTTCCGGTCTGTCGGTCCAAAAACTCCTCTTTGCTTAGTAAACTATCGGTTATTGTAAGTTTTCGTATGTGCGAAATCATCGCTCGCCATATGTCGAAAAGCGGCTGAGCCGTGAGGGCATGATGGTTAAATGCGATTACACAGAGCCGTTGATCAGGCGATTGGATTTTCATGATGCATCCGGTTCTCAGAGCATCAACTGCCAATTCGTAGTTCTGAACAAACCGACCAATTAACGCAAACGAAGCTGTTGTTTGTTGCTCTCGTCGCTTATCTCTCGGTTCATTGGCAGTATTTTGAGGGATTGATGGATCAGACACAGGACACCTACGGCGAAGAAGAAACCGCACGCATCCGCGACGCAGCGGTGCGGCGCGCGCTATCCACGCCGCCGCACCCCAAGCCTACTCTGAGTCGGAAGAAGGAAAAGCCTGCTTCGCCCGCCAGCGAAGAAAAGCCCGCGCGATCTGGCGGGGCGTCTTAAGCCGAACGAGTTCCCTGATACGTCAGGCGCTTGCCCGTGGCACCGCGCACAACGATGGCGGCGCGCATGTCGTCGTCGTAGCCGAGCTTGATCCGAGTGTTGTAGCGGAACGCGAATTCGTTGAGATACCGCTGAAAATGCTGCTCGCCGCAGTGCTGATAGACGCCCTTCATGCCGCGCGAACGGCGAAGAAGCCTTCCAATGAGTTGGTGGTCACGTCGCCACGGGCATACTCGCCTCAGCTGTGGTGGACCGTCTCATGGGTGGCGAATTCGGTGCCGACGCTGGGAGACAGGTTGCTTTCGTCGGTATGCGGGCGGCTCACACGGTCGGCGTTGCGAATGAGGGCTTCGCGGATGTTATTGCCGGTCACTAGCGGCATATGCATCACGCGGACCTCGCCGCCACGCTCGACCAGCGCGACAATCGGGCGCTTCTGCTTTGACAGGTCGCGCTTGAGATACGGACGGCCACGACGCGCGGCGCTGGGAACCGGCGTCTCGACCTTGCCTAGATATGCTTCGTCAGCCTCCACCACCTTGCCCTCGCCGCCGATCGGCGCCGGGTTCGGGTCGGTCATGGCTTCGCGGATGCGGTGCGACATGAACCAGGCGGTCTTATAGGTCACGCCGAGCATTCGGCTTAGCTGGGCGGAAGTCATGCCTTTCTTTGAAGCGGCCATCAGATGGAAGCCGAGCACCCACTTGGCGAGCTTGATGTGGCTGCTTTCCATGACGGTGCCGACAGTCACCGTGAAGTTAAGACGGCAAGAGTTGCACTGATGCAGGCCGGTGCGATGGCCTTTGCCCTGCATCCGCGTGATGCCGTCATACGAACCGCAATGAGGGCAGAAAACACCATTCGGCCAACGCTGACCTTCAAGGTAAGCGCGGGCGGCGTCTTCATCGTGGAACATCGGGTTCGTTAGGTTAGCGGATATGGTGTGAGTGCCTTATCAACGACTTGACTATCGCACGAACCACCCTGCTACGTAAAGTATATAATTAGGCTTTTTTTCCTTGCGGCCACCCCTGCTGGTGTGGTCTATGCTGGCCGATGATTAAGCCCCCGCCCCTTCCCTGTTCGGACCCGATGATCGCGCTTCGCGCGGTTGTTGCGCGTGCTGATGGGTTGGGGTGGATTGGGCGGTGGCTTGCCTTGGTGTTTGGCCGGTTGGAGCAGTTGCTGCTGCAGTTACGCGCGGGATTGTGGGTGGTGCCGGTTCGATCGGAGGGCGCCGGGGGTTTTGAGGTGTCGCCGGTGGTGCGCGATGAGGGGGTGCGTTCGGATTGCCGGGCGCGGTCGGTTTTTGTTCGGCGGGCGGCTGCGGCGGCGGTGTGTGTGGGGCCGGTTGGGTTTGATGATGCGGGGCGTGCGTTGGGTGCGTTGCCTGGCCGTGTTTGGGTTGGGAGTGGCGCTGGGTCGGTTGCGTTCGGCCGGGGTGGTTTGGCGGTTTTTGTCGTGATTTTCGCAGTCGGGGCTTTGAGTTTGGCGCAGACCTGCGCCTTGATTGTTCCGGTTATTTAACGACGTTGGTTTTCCAGGGCTTTTTTCGTTTATTTGGGTAAGTGTCGGCGCGTTTCCCGCCCATGACACGTTTTCGAAAAAAGTTTTTTGGTTCTTTTGTTCACAAAAGAACTCTTTCTTAAGAGATTCTCGCCAATGCTGCGTCAAGACGGGCGAGTTCGTTGCGGGCGGTCTCCAGGCGTTCGCGGTTTTCGTCGACGACTTCCGGTTTGGCGCGGGCGATGAAGTCGGCGTTTTCGAGTTTTTTGCGGGTGATATCGGCGTCTTTTTCGATACGGGCGCGTTCTTTGGTGAGGCGGGTGCGTTCGATGTCGAAGTCGATGAGGCCGCCGAGGGGGATGACGATGGTGGCTTCGTCGAGGACGAGTTGGGCGGCGCCTTTGGGCATTTCGCCGGTCAGCGGGCCGAATTCCGAGGCGCGGGCCATGCGGGAGATGGCTTCGATCCAGCGTTGGCCGCGGGCGAGGGAGGCGGGGCTCGCGTCTCGCAGCAGGATGGGGGCTTTGTTGGAGGGGGCGACGTTCATTTCGGAGCGGACGCCGCGAACGTCTCCGATGAGGCGGACGACCCAGTCGAGTTCGGCGCGGGCTTCGGCGGCGCCGGGGGTTTCGAAGGTTTCGGGCCACGGGGCCGCGATGAGGCTGCAGGCGGGGCCGTAGCCGAATTCGTCCCACAGCTCCTCCGTCACGTAGGGGGCGCAGGGGTGGAGCATTTTGAGGATGAGACCGAGGACGTGGGCGGCGGTTTGCTTGACTTCGCGGGCTTCGGCGGAATCGGGTTGGGCGAGCGCGGGTTTGGCGAATTCGAGGAACCAGTCGCAATAGGCGTTCCAGGTGAAGCGGTAGCAGGCGGTGGCGTAGTCGTCGAAGCGGTAGGCGTCGAGCGCCGTGGTGGCTTCGGCGATGGCGTCTGACGCTTTGGCGAGGATCCAGCGGGTGAGCGGGAGGGTGGCCTGGTCTGGGGTGAAGGCGGGATCGGGGCGGATCTCGTTCATTTCGCAGAAGCGGGCGGCGTTCCAGAGCTTGGTGATGAAGCTGCGGCTGGTTTCGACGGCGGCGGCGCCGAGTTTGATGTCGCGGCCGGGACCGGTGAGGCGGGTGATGGCGAAGCGGAGGGCGTCGGCGCCGAACTGGTCGATGAGGGCCAGGGGGTCGATGACGTTGCCCTTGGATTTGCTCATCTTCTGGCCTTTTTCGTCGCGGACGAGGCCATGGATGTAGATGGTGTGGAAGGGCACGTCGTCCATGAAGTGAAGGCCCATCATCATCATGCGGGCGACCCAGAAGAAGATGATGTCGAAGCCGGTGACGAGGACGTCGCCGGGGTAGTATTTGGCGAGTTCGGGCGTTTTTTCGGGCCAGCCGAGGGTGGAGAAGGGCCAGAGGGCGGAGCTGAACCAGGTGTCCAGCACGTCTTCGTCGCGGGTGATGGGTGTGGGGGCGCCGTAATGGGCGTCGGCGGCGGCCTGGGCGTTTTCCGCGTTGATCTCGACGAAGACGTGGCCGTCTGGGCCGTACCAGGCGGGGATACGGTGGCCCCACCAGAGCTGGCGGCTGATGCACCAGGGTTGGATGTCGCGCATCCAGGCGAAGAAGGTGTTTTCCCATTGCTGGGGGACGAATTTGGTGCGGCCCTGCTCGACGGCTGCGATGGCGGGTTTGGCGAGTTCGGCGGCGTTGCAATACCACTGGACGGTGAGCAGGGGCTCGATGGGCACGCCGGAGCGGTCGCCGTGGGGGACCTGGTTGGTGTGGGGTTCGACGGCTGCGAGGATTTCGAGGCGTTCGAGTTCGGCCACGATGCGTTTGCGGGCCTCGAAACGGTCGAGCCCTTCGAGGGTGCGGGTGAAATCGTCCGCGGTGGAGAGGTCGAGCTCGGCGAGGGTGATGCGGCCTTCGCGGTCGAGGATGGAGGGCATGTCGAGGTTGTGGCGGCGGCCGACCTCGAAATCGTTGAAGTCGTGCGCGGGGGTGATTTTGACCGCGCCGGTGCCTTTTTCGGGGTCGGAATAGGTGTCGGCCACGATGGGGATGCGGCGGCCGGTGAGCGGGAGGGTGACGTGCTGGCCGACGAGGTCGGTGTAGCGTTCGTCGGCGGGGTTCACGGCGACGGCGGTGTCGCCCAGCATGGTTTCGGGGCGGGTGGTGGCGACGGTGATGGAGCGGCCGGAGCCGTCGGCCAGGGGGTATGTCAGGTGCCAGATGAAGCCGCGGATTTCCTTGGTTTCGACCTCCAGATCGGAGATGGCCGACTGGAATTTCGGGTCCCAGTTCACCAGGCGGCGGTCGCGGTAGATGAGGCCCTGGCGATGGAGGGTGACGAAGACCTCGCGCACGGCGACGGACAGGCCTTCGTCCATGGTGAAGCGTTCGCGCGGCCAGTCCAGCGAGGCGCCGATGCGGCGGAGCTGTTCGGTGATGGCGCCGCCGGATTCGGCCTTCCACGCCCAGACGCGTTCGAGGAATTTTTCGCGCCCGATGGCCTGGCGGGTGGTGCCATCGGCGGCGAGAAGGCGTTCGACCACCATTTGGGTGGCGATGCCGGCGTGGTCTGTGCCGGGTTGCCACAAAGCGTCGCGTCCCTGCATGCGGCGGTAGCGGATCAGGAGGTCTTGCACCGTCATGGTCAGCGCGTGGCCCATGTGGAGGCTGCCGGTGACGTTGGGCGGCGGGATCATGATGGTGAAGGGGTCGGCGTGGCGTTCGGGGTGGGCGGCGAAGGCGCCCGCGGTCTCCCACCCCGCGTAGAGGGCGCGTTCGGTTTCGGACGGAGAATGGCTTTTGGACAGCATCGCGGAACGGCCGATCGGTCACGGGGTGTGGTCCGTCCCGGGAGCGGGGCGGCGGGCGCGGGTTTGCTTTAAGGGCAGAGGGCAGAGTTCATCAAGCTGCGTTGTGCGGGTGGCTGCTTCTTAGAGCGTGACGATTTTGAGTAGAAGCAAAATCATCACGCTCTACTCTTGTTTGATCGATCATGTTTATGCGTTCGGGTTAATCAACCCGAACGCATCATGATCTAGCCGGCGGCGCGCTGGGTGACGCGTTCGATTTCGGCGCGGACGACGCGTTCCACCATGGCGGGCAGGTTGGTATCGAGCCAGTCTTTCAGGATGGGCCGCATTTCCTCGCGCACCATGTCTTCCAAGGTGGGACCGCCGCGATAGAGCGACACCTGGCGTTCGTGGGCGAGCGTGCGCATGAGGGCGCCCATCGAGGCGGAGGCCGCATCGCCCGCGGCCTGGGCCACCAACGGCGCGATGGGTGCCGCGGCATGGGGCGCGCCGCCGGGGTCTGGAGTTGCTTGGGGGGGCTGGACGGCGCTTTCACCTGGGGTGTCGGCATCCGGGTGCGGGGCCGGGGGTGGCGGTGTCGGCGTCGGTGTCGGTGTCGGTGTTGGGGCGGCCTGAGCCACGGGTTGTGCGGGCAATTCGGGCGGTGGTGGATTGGCCGCTGGACTGGCCGCTGGACTGGCCGGTGCGGGAGCACGGTGAGCGGCATCGTGCTTGGGCGCGGCGACGAGCATCGATTCGTCGAGGTTGAAGACCTCGTGCGGGGGTGGCGCGGGTTGTTCGGGCGCAGCATTTTCCGGCCCGGTTTTTTCCGCCAGCGTCTCATCCTCGCTGAGGATGCGGCGGATGGAGGCGAGGATATCCTCCATCGAAGGATCACCCTCCGACGCACCTTGCAGGCCGGCAGGGCCGAAACCCGCCTGCGGTGATCCATGTCCGTTCAAGCCGCTCATCGCTATTCCCTCTCGCCGCAAGATGTCTCGCCCATCACAAATCGGTGAGGCATCTTAAAGCGGTTCCGGGCCCCTTAGGAACAACCAAGGTATGCCGGGGCGCGCTTTTCCGGGGTTTTCAGCGACCGGGCTGCCCGGTTGCGTAGTCCCCGGTGCCGATCCACCGATTCCGCACGGCCTGATAGTAGGCCGTCTCGTCGTAGAGTGGCACCTGAAGGTTAAGATCTCGTGCAGTAAGCCGGCCCACGGCCGATGTGACCTGATAGGACGCGGTGACGAGGCTGGACAGATTCTGCACCAGGGTGGTGCGACTGTTGAGCAAGGTCTGCTCGGCGTTCAGCACGTCCAGCGTGGTGCGGCTGCCCACGATCGCCTCGCGCTGGGTGCCTTCCAAGGCGATCTGGTTGGAGCGGATCTGGGTGCGCGTGCTGTCGATGGTGGATTTCGCGGCCTGATAGGTTTCCCAAGCGCTGATCGCCTGCTGGACGGCTGTGCGCCTGGCGTCGTCCACCAGACGACGGCTTTGCTGTTCGGTCTGGCGCGCGGCGCGGATGGCGGCGTATTCGGAGCCGCCCTGATAGATCGGCACCGACAGGCTGGCGACCACCTGGCCGCCTTCGGTCCTGACGTTTTTCTGGGTGGAGTTCTGGGTGTAGGAGCCGGTGCCCTGGATGCTGAGGGTGGGCATCAGCGCGCCGTATTGCAGGACGAAATTGTCTTTGTCGGCGGCGTTCTGGAACAGGGCCGCGACAACCGTGGGGTTGTTGCCGGCGGCCTGCGCCTTGGCTTCCTCGAGGGTGCGAGTGGGCAGCTTCAGCGGCTGCGGCTCCACCAGCTTGTCGGGCAGTTCGCCGACCAGGCGCTGGAAGGTGGCGCGGGCGGTTTGCAGATTGCCCTCGGCCGTCTGGCGCGTGGCGGTGGCGCCGGCCAGGGCCGCCTCGGACTGGGCGACGTCGGTTCGGGTGATCTCACCCACGCGGAAACGGTCGTTGGTGGCCTGGAGCTGGCGTTGCAGCACCTGCTCGTTGTTGCCGTTCAACGCCAGGATCTGCGTGGTGGAGATCACGTTCACGTAGGCGGAGACGGTGTCGGAGAAGAGCTGCTCCTCGCTGGCGATCAGCCGGGCGCGCTGGGTCATCACCTGGTTCTCGGCGCGGTTGGTGCCGGCGGTGGTACGGCCGCCGCGATAGATCGGCTGGGTGACGGTGGCCGAGCCGGTGGCGATGGCGCGCCCCTGCTGGTTGGTGATTTCGCGACCGGTGGTGCCCGAGGTCTGGGTGCCGACCGCGGTGCCTGCCGTGCCGCTGACGATCACCTGGGGCCGCCAGCCCGCCAGTGCGGTCGGCACGTTTTCATCCACGGCGCGAAGCTGGGCGCGGGCGGCCTGCAGCGACGGGTTGTTCGAGTAGGCCGCGGCCAGCGCCTCCTGCAGGGTGCGGGACTGGGCCAAAGCGAGGCCGGGCGTGAGCGCCAGGGCGCCGAATACGGCACCGAGCAGGGCCATGCGAACGCGCGTGACACGATGGGGGTGGGCGAACTGGGCGGGACGTCGCGTCACATGCATATCATCGCTCTCCGCAATCAGCCGAGGTCAGCCCAGGGATGGCCTGCTCCAGCGCAGCTTCATTTATGTGCCATAGCCGATGCCGGTCCGCCATTGTTTTACCGACGGCGCGCCCCGGCGGATTGGTTTTCAGCACAAACGCCGGAAGCCGGCGTCAAAAGACAAATTCTGGCGCCGGGCGCAAAGCGGGCAACGGCGGCAAGGCGTAGTCGAACACCGGAACGAAGCTCATCCCGCCCGGCGCCTTGCGGCCGATGACCGCCTGGCCCATGCGCAGGCCGGCCTCGCAGCGCACCATCACCACCAGGCCGCCAGGCGCCAGCTGGTCGACCAGGGTTTGGGGAAGGGTGTGAACCGCGCCTTCGACGAACAGGCCGTCATAGGGCGCCCCCGTGGGTGCACCGGCGGCGATGGGGCCTTCGAACAAGGTGACGCCGGGGGCGTAGGCGGCCCAGGCCGGCCGTGCGATGGCCAGCAGATCGGCGTCGTCTTCGACCGCCGTCACCTTGGTGCCGCAGGCGGCCAGGACGGCCGCACCGTAGCCGGTGCCGGCGCCGACAACGAGGATGTTCGTGCCGCCTTCGAGCAGGGTGAACTGCACCATGCGGGCGATCACCATGGGCGCCGGCAGCACGCGGCCATGGGCCAGCGGCACGTTGTCGTCGGCGTAGGCGCGGGCCTGCAGGCTCGGCGGCAGGAACATCTCACGCGGCAGCGCGCGCATGGCGGCGATCACCCGGGCGTTGGTGACCTTGTTCGGGCGAACCTGGCTGTCCACCATCATGCCTCTGGCGGCGGCGAAATCGGGGGTCTCAGAGAATGTCATTCCGGGGCTTGTCCATTCGCAGATCGCACGCGCCGGCGGGAGCGCGCGACATCATACCGCGCCGCAGCGTAGCGCGCCAACTCGGATAGCACCGAATGCCGATCGCGCCAGCCCGGACGCCTGGCGGGTGAACAATGACCTGGGCGATGCGCGGGCTTGACCCAGCCACCCCGAACGCCCGATAAGGCCCCCCTCACGAACGGGACCGGCTGGCCCGTGCGACCGTTGGTCCGGTGGCAGAGTGGTGATGCAACGGATTGCAAATCCGTGAATGCCGGTTCGATTCCGGCCCGGACCTCCAGCCTGTTATTCGCAGGACGCCCCCCCTCGCGAAAACCGGGGCCGCGCTATATCCAGGTGCCAGACGTTACGGATTGGCAAGCACGATGGTCGGTGGAGATATCGCGCAGGCGTGCCTGGCCGAGATCAAGGCGGCTTCGGGCGAGCGTCCGTTGGTGATCGCCCAGCTTGGACAGTCTCTCGATGGGCGGATCGCGACGGTGTCTGGCCACAGCCAGTGGATCAATGGCCGCCACGCCCTGGATCATCTGCACGCGCTGCGCGCCGCGGTGGACGCTGTGGTGGTGGGCGTGGGGACCGTGCTCGCCGACGACCCGTATTTGACGGTGCGACGCGTGGTGGGGGCCGACCCGGCGCGGGTGGTGATCGATCCGAACGGGCGGATGCCCGAGGGGGCTCGGTGTTTTCACGACACCGGCGCGGCTCGCTACCACGTGACCGGACGAGATGACGTGCTACGAGATGGCGGGCGGCGGGACGGCGTGGTGCCCATCGTGGTGGCGCCGGGGCCTCATGGCCTGGCACCGCACGACATCGTGGCGGCGTTGTTCGCCAGGGGCCTGCGCCGGATTCTGATCGAAGGTGGGTCGGATACGATTTCGCGGTTCATCGATGCCGGCGCGGTGGATATTCTGCATGTGCTGCTGGCGCCGGTCATCCTCGGATCGGGGCGTGCCGGCATCGATCTGCGGCCCATCGCCAAGGTGGACGAGGCGCTGCGGCCGCCGACGAGGACACACGTGTTCCCTGACGGCGATGTCCTCTTCGCGTGCGATCTAACGTGCAGAAAATGAATGAAGTTTTTTGGTTCTTTTGTTCACAAAAGAGCATCTTGAGTTCGCATCAAATACTCTCATCGTAACGGTCGAGCACGGCCGAGATACTGCCCACCGTCTGTTTCCAGCACGGCAGGGCCAGTCCCGCTTTCAGCGCGGCGGTGGCGCAGGCGATGCGCAGGGCCGGTTCGTCCATCATCCGGCCGATGGCCGTGCGCAGGCCGGAAATGTCGCCGGCGCGGCAGCGGAGCGAGGCGCCGGGGGGAATGGTGTGGGCCAGGGCGCCCGATTCTGTTGCCACCAACGGCAGCCCGTGCGCGAGGGCGGTGGCCACCGCCATGCCGTAGCCTTCATGGCGCGAGGCCGAGACGAAGATGTCGGCGGTGGCGTAGAACGCTTCGAGACGGTCTTCATCCACCGCGCCTTCCAGCGAGATCCGGGCCGCGGCGCCGCTTTGCGCGATGGCCTCGCGCAGGGCGGACACACAAAAGCGGTCGCGTGACAGGTCGCCCACGATGGCGAGCGTCCAGTTCTGCGTGACGAGCCCGTCCACGGCCGCCACCAGAACGTCGTAGCCCTTGCGTGGCGTGACGGCGCCCACCGACAAAAGCCGGATCGGGCTGGTGAGGACGCGCGGCGGTGCGACCGCCCGTTGATCGGTTCCGGGCTCGGCCACGCTCAGCTGGGACCGGGGGACGCCGAAGGCGTTTGCGAGCCAGGTGGCGGTGGACGCGGAGGTGGTGATGACGTGCGATGCATAGGCCAGCGCGCGGCGCTCGCTGTCGCGCAGGGCTGCGGCACGGCCCGATGACAAACCGGCTTCGAGACACAGCGGATGATGGACCAGCGCCACCATCGTGGCCCGGACGGGCGCAAGGCAGGAATCCGGCAGGGCGCCGAATGCCAGGCCGTCGATCAGCACCACGGCGTCGCGCGGAAGGCCGGCCAGGATCGCGGCGGTGACGCGCAGATCCTCCTCGGAGGGGTGCGGAAATCCGTCCGGCAGGGCAATGTGGCGCAGAGCGGGCAGCGCGCGGAGCACGCGGCGGGCGTATTCGTAGCCGCCGGTGGGGGACGCGAGATCACCGGGAATGGCGAAATACGCGGCGCGCATCAGCCGCTGATCTTCCCGTGGACCGCGCCTTCGAACCAGGCCTTTGCCAGGTGGGTTTCCGACAACGTGACCCGCATGGCGGACAGCGCCTCGGCGCCGTGGCCGAGTTCGCCGCGCCCGATCGCCTGGTGCATGGCATCGAAGATGTGGCGGCACAGGAATTCGGTGGTGGTGAGGTGGCCCGCGAACGCTGCGATCGCATCGAGGTCCTGGTAGTTGAGCGGCCCCAGCACGGCTTTGAGAGCGGTCTGCGCGGCGCCGATGTCGATCACGACATTCTGCGCGGTCAGCGCCTCGCGCAGGAACGTCACATCCACCACGAAGGTGGCGCCGTGCTTGTTGGCGGCTGGACCAAAGAACGGATCGGGCAGGGAGTGGGCGATCATGATCGCATCGCGGACTTCGACGGCATACATTAGGCGGTTTCCGGAACTCAGGGGGGTATCATTCCGCGCCTGCGTAACGGATGACCGGAGCGAGGCCAAGAGGTTGGTTCTTCAACAGTTTTGGCATATGTACCGGCACGTCGGCGAGGTCGATGCTGTCGGCCACCAGCGCGTCCAGCGCGTCGCATCGAAGCAGGTTCAAAGCCGCGTCCAGTCGGCGTGCGTAAGGCCAGCGCGGACGGCGCGACGGGGCCACCTGCCCCACCTGGCTTGCGATCAGCCGCAGCCGCCGGCTGTGGAACGCGCCGCCGAGTTGGACGGACACGGCGCGGTCGCCATACCAACTGAGCTCGACCACCGTGGCCTCGTCGCCGGCACAGCCGATGGCTGTGGAAAGCCCCGCCTCGGAGGCGCTGGCGTGAAACACCACATCGCACGCGTCCGGCGCATGCGCGGGCAGGGCAAAACCCGCACCGAACGCGGCGGCCAGGTGGGCGCGGGCCGCGTTGACATCCACCAGCGTGACGACGGCGCCCGGCAGCCGTGCGGCGAGGAAGGCCACCAGCAGACCCACCACCCCCCCGCCGATCACCGCAATGCGGTCGCACGGGCCGGCGCCGGAATCCCACAGGGCGTTCAATGCGGTTTCCATGTTGGCGGCGAGCGTGGCGCGGCGGGGCGGCACGTCGGCCGGCACGGCTGCCAGCATCGCCACCGGCGCCACGAAACGGTCTTGGTGCGGATGCAGGCAAAATACCGTGCGGCCGAGCCATGACGGCGGACCCGCTTCGACCACGCCCACGGCGCAGTAGCCGTATTTGACCGGGAACGGGAAATTGCCTTCCTGCAGCGGCGCCCGCATGCGCTCCGCCTCGCCGGGCGGCACGAGTCCGTCCAGCACCAGTCGTTCGGTGCCGCGGCTGATGCCGGAATAAAGCGTGCGCACCCGCGCCGTGTCCGGCCCCGGCTCCGCCAGCTCCGAACGCCGCAGGACGACTTCGCCCTTCGCGTGATACCAGACTGCCATCGCCGAGATCGCGTTCGTCTTCATTCCCGGAACAAAGCGCAAATGATCCCCACCGTCACCCCCCAGGGCCTGCGACTGCGCCGGCTGATGTTTTTGCTCGTGAACGTGGCAAGCTATGGCGCCATGTTGGCGGCGTTGGCCTACGGGGTGGGGTTCTCGCCGCTGGGCCTTGTGGTGCTGATCTGCGCCGCCGTGTTCCTGCCCTGGAGCGTGCTGGGATTCTGGACGTCGGCGATCGGTCTTTACCTGCTGTTCGACCGGCGCCCGGTGGCAGCACAGGCCATGCCGATCTCGCTGCGGACCGCCATTGTGATGACATTGCGCAACGAGGACCCGGCCCGGGCGCTGGCGCGGCTTCGCATCGTGCAAGCCAGCCTGGATGCCACGAAGAACAGCGCGCACATGTCGTATTTCGTGCTCAGCGACAGCTCCGATCCGGAGATCGCGCGGCGCGAGGAAGCGGGCGTGGCGGCATGGCGGGCCCTCGATGCCCAGCCGGGGCGGATCCATTACCGGCGTCGTTCGGAGAACACCGGCTACAAGGCCGGCAACGTGATGGAATTCTGCGACCGGCATGGCGACGATTTCGACGTGATGGTGGCGCTGGATGCCGACAGCCTGATGTCGGGCGAGGCCGTTGTCGATCTCGTGCGTATCATGCAGGCCGACCTGCGGATCGGCATCGTGCAGGGCCTGGTGGTGGGATTGCCGGCCGCAAGCGTGTTCGCGCGGATGTTCCAGTTCGGCATGCGCCACGGCATGCGGACCAACACCGCGGGACAGGCCTGGTGGACGCATGATTGCGGGCCTTTCTGGGGGCATAACGCGATCCTGCGCATCGCCCCGTTTCGCGCGCATTGCCGCCTGCCGGTGCTTGCGGGCGCGCCGCCGTTCGGCGGGCATATCCTGTCGCACGATCAGGTGGAGGCGGTGCTGATGCGTCGCGCCGGCTACACGGTGCGGCTGCAGACGCGCACCGGGGGGTCGTGGGAGGACAACCCGCCGACCATTCTGGAATACATCCGCCGCGACACGCGGTGGTGCCAGGGGAATCTGCAATACATACGCCTGGTGGGGATGAAGGGGCTGCTGGCGGTGAGCCGGTTTCAGCTGGTGTGGGCCGTGCTGATGTTCGTGGGCATTCCCGCCTGGACCCTGCTGATGGCGATCCTGCCGCTGGCGGCGTGGGTGTGGCGGGATATCGGCCCGGCGCGGCAGGCGGATCTGTCGGCCCTTTATGGGGTCTTTCTGCTGATGCTGCTGGCGCCGAAGCTGGGAGGGTATCTCCATACCGCCGCGAGCGGGCGGCGGGTGGCCCGGTATGGCGGGCTTGCGAAACTCGTTCTGGGTGCTGCGTGCGAGATCGTGTTCTCGCTTTTGCAAAGCAGTATCACCTCGTTCACCACCGCCATGTTCATCGCGAGCCTGCTGCTGGGACATGCCACGCGGTGGAGCGGGCAGGTGCGCGACGCCCGGGCGGTTTCGTGGGGCGAGGCGGCACGGGCGTTCTGGCCGCAGACCCTGTTCGGCGCGGGTCTGTCCCTTTCGTTGCTGGTGGTCTCCCCTGCCCTGCTGGTCTATGCGTGGCCGTTCATGATGGGCTGTCTCGTCGCCATTCCCTTTGCGGTCGTGACCGCGGATCCGGCGCTGGGGCGATGGAGCGTGCGCCTGGGGCTGTGTGCGGTGCCGGAGGATCTGGCGGCACCGGTGGAGGTGGCGAGCCTGGCCGGCGCGGCGGGGACGGTGGTTTGAAGGAGGATGCGATGGGTTTGTATTTCGACGATCTGGCGGTGGGCGCCACCTACCACGCCGGGCCCATCACCATGGAGCGCGACCGGATCGTGTCCTTCGCGTCCGAGTTCGACCCCCAGCCGATGCATGTGGACGAGGCCGCGGCCAGCGCCGGGCCGCTCGGCGGCCTGATCGCCAGCGGGTGGCATACGGCGTGTGTCACGATGCGGCTGTTGATCGATGGGGCGTGCCCGAAGCTCGCCGGGGGCGCCGTGGGCGCGGGCGTTGAGAGTATGGCGTGGCCGACGCCGGTGCGCCCGGGCGATGTGCTCAGCGCGCAGAGCGAGATCCTGGAATTGCGCGCCAGCCGCTCGCGCCCCGATCGCGGCCTGATGAAATTGCGCACCACCACCACGCGCCAGGACGGTGCGGTGGTGCAAACGATCACCGCCGTCATCATGGTGCCGCGCGAGATCCCGGCGGCACCATGACGGACTGGATTATTTCGCCAGGCTGACGCCCTGCAGGCGGATCAGGCCGTCCGGCACCTGTTTGAACCCGGTGACCTCCTTGCGCATGCCCACCACGTTGCGGCTGGTCCAGAGATAGACGAGGGGAAGGTCCTGGCGTTCCTGCGCCCAGACCTTGGCGTAGAAGGCGCGTCGTTCGTCGATGCCGGTGACCTTGCGGGCGTCGTCCAGCAGCGTGTCGATTTCGGGGTTGCTGTATTTGCCGTAGTTGAAGGTGCCGCCGGTGTGCAGCATCTGCCACATGTTGCCGTCCGGATCGGAGCGCCCGGACCAGCCGATCATGTAGGCCTGGAAATCGCCGGCGTAGCCCGCCTGCAGCGAGGAGGCGAATTCCATCGTCTTGATCTTCAGGTCGAACCCGGCCTCGGCCACCATCGACTGGATGACCTCGGCGGCCTGCTGGATGTCGGGGCTGTTGGACACCGTCAACAGGATGGGCACCGGGGCCGTGATACCCGCCTGTTTCAGCAGGGCCTTCGCCCGGGCGACGTCGCGCTCGGGTGGGGCATAATCCTTGATGTAATAGGGCGAGCTGGGCGTGTTGGCCTGCACGGTGGGCGAATACATGCCGTTATAGACGACCTGGATCAGGGCGGTGCGGTCGATGGCAAGGTCGAACGCCTGGCGAACCAGCTTGTTCTGCCCGGCGATGGTGGCTTTGGCGGGGCCGTTATCGGTGTTGAAGGTGATGCCGGTGTAGGCGAGGCCGTCGCCGATCGCGAGTTTCAGCCTGGGGTCGCGCTTGACCGCCTCGATATCGGTGGGGGTGATGTATTCCACGAGGTCGAGGCTGCCGGCCTGCAGGTTGGCGAGGCGGACGGACGGGCTGGTGATGGGCTGGTAGATGATCTGGTCGAAATGATAGTCGGCCGCGTTCCAGTAGCCGGGGTAGCGCTTCAGCACGATGCGGTCCTGGGCGACGCGGCTGTCGAACGCGAAGGGGCCGGCGCAGACGGGCGCGGTGCCGAACTTGTCGCCGAGGGTTTCCACCGCCTTGGGCGAGATCATGATGCCGGCGCGGTCGGTGAGCTGGGCCAGAAGCTGCGAGGCGGGGGCTTTCAGCGTGATGCGCACGCTGAGCGGGCCGGTGACCTCGACGGATTGGATGGAGTTGATCTCGCCTGCGCGCATGCTGCCTTTGGCGGTGAGATCGCGGTTGATCTTGAACTTCACCGCCTCGGCATCGAATTTTTCGCCGTCGTGGAAGGTGACGCCGGCACGGAGCTGCAGAACGAGGTGGGTGGGGTCCTCGTAGCTGTAGGAGGTGGCCAGCATGGGCACGATGCGCAGGTTCTCGTCGAGGTCGAACAGCTTGTCGCACATGGCGGCATAGACGATGCGGCCGACATAGCTGGAGCCGAGGGTGGGATCGAGCAGGTCCGGGTCCTCGCGCAGGCCGATGCGGAGCGTTTGCGCCTGAGCGGCCTGGGGGAGGGCCAGGAAGAGCGCCATGGGTGCGGCAAGCAGGGCATTGAGAAGAAGGCGGCGCATGGGAAGGGTTCCTGTCAGGGTCGGCATCGGTCAGGTTTGCGGGCGGCCGTCCTTGGCGATGGCGGCTTCGATGATGGTGCGGTCGAGCTCGCCGTAGGGGCTGTCGCGGCCGGCGAGGAAGCGGCGGAAGACGGCGTAGCGTTCCAGGCTCACGCGGTGCAGGCGGCGCAGTTCGGCGAGCGGATCGGGATGATCGTCGGCGCGGATGTCGAGGTCGGGATAGGGGTCGGCGGTGCAGATCTTCAGGCCCGCGCCCTGGCGCCCCCGCTTGTCGCCGCCTGCTGCCTCACCTGCCTCCATGGCGGTGAGGAGGCGGTCCGCCAGGTTTGCCGTGGCGGAGGTGGCCAGAAACGCATCGCGGGTGGCGGCGACGACCTGGGGGCCGGCCAGCATGTTGCCGGCGACCGAGACATCCAGCCCCGCGACATGGCCGGCCCAGCCGACGCAGCCGGGGCCGGTGTGCTGGGCGATGCGGCCGGTGGCGTCGATGATATGGAACTGGCGCTGGGCGATGGCGGGGTCGGGGCCGACGAGGGCGGCGAGCACCTCGGCGGGCGCCGCGCCGGCGCGCAGACGCGGCATGGCGTGCACGGCATACATGGGATTGACGAGCGCCTGGGTGGCAAGTGCCGCCACGCCGCCTTCGACATGGATGCAAAGGCTGCCCACCGCGAAGAAGCGCGAGGCCACGGCGGCACCGAGCGCGCCGGTGGCGCGGTCTCGGACGAGAATGGAATAGGTCATGCGGAAAGGTTGACACAGGCGGGGGGGAAGACAATCCCTTTCCTTGGACTTTCGCAGGCCGTTTTTGGCGTCGCGGCACATTCGACAAGGAGCGCATTCGTGAAGATCACCCCGTCCGGGCTGCTGATGCTGATGACGATCGGTCTGGGCGCCCCGCCGGCGCTGGCCAGCGACCTGGTGGTGCTGTCGGCGGCCGCGATGAAGACCGCGGTGGCGGAGGTGCCCGCCGAATTCGTGGCGGCGACCGGCGATCACGTGACCTTCGTGTTCGGAACGGCCGGGTTCATTCGTGACAAGGCGGTGGGCGGCGAGGTGTTCGACGTGGTGATCGTGCCACCGGCCCCGCTCGGCGATCTCGTGAAGCGCGATCTGGTGGTGGACGGGTCGATGCGGCGGCTGGGCCTGGTGAAGCTCGGCGCCGCGGTGCGATCCGGCGCGCCGCACCCGGATATCTCGACCGAGGCCGCGTTCAAGGCAGCGCTGCTGGCGGCCTCTTCCATCGGCATGGCGGACCCCGGCACCGGCGCCACGTCCGGCATCTATCTGGCGAAGCTGTTGGAGCAGTTGGGGGTGATGGAGACGGTGCGTCCGCACCTCAAGTATTACCCCGAGGGGCAGGTGGCGATGGAGGCCGCGGCACGGGGCGAGGTGGCGTTGGGGCTTGGGCAGGTGAGCGAGATCCTGCCGGTGGCGGGGACCGATCTGGTCGGCACGCTTCCCGAGGCGTTGCAGCTGCGCACGATCTATGCGGCGGGGCTGGCGAAGGGCACGCGCAATCCGGAGGCGGCGCGTCGCCTGCTGGATTATCTCGCGGGGCCAAAGGCGGGTGCTGCGTATCGGCTGCAAGGGTTCGAGGTCGTGCCGGCTCCCTGAGCCGAGGTTGCGGGTTGACGTGTGCAGAGCAGCCGCGCGACGGTCTGGCAAAGAGATTCGACGACACGATCCATCAGGGAGAATGCCATGCATGACCTCGACGAGTTCACCGTCACCGACGCGGTGATTGCCCAGATGCAAGACACGCCGAGCGACCGGCTGCGCGAGATCATGGACGCGGCGGTGCGTCATCTCCACGCCTTCGCGCGCGATGTGAAGCTGACGCCGGAAGAGTGGCTGTTGGGCATCGGGTTCATGACCGAGATCGGCAAGACCTGCACGGCCAGCCGGCAGGAGACGATCCTGCTGTCCGACGTGCTGGGGCTGAGTGCGATGGTCAATGCGCTGCACGCCAAGACGTCGTTGGAGAAGGCGACCGATGCCAGTCTGCTGGGGCCGTTCTATCGCGAGACGGCGCCGCATCTGAAGCTGGGTGACTCCATCGCAGCACTGCCGGATGCGCCCGAGCTGGTTTTCTACGGCCAGATCCGCAACGCCGCCGGAGCGGGCGTGGCGCATGCGATGGTGCAGGTGTGGCAGACCGATGCGCATGGGTTCTATGACATGCAGCTGCACGGACAGGAGAAGATGGACCACCGGGCCGTGTTCACCACCGATGCGGAGGGGCGCTTTCATTTCCGCACGGTGCGCCCGCTTGGCTACTACATTCCGATGGACGGCCCGGTGGGCCGCCTGGTGTTGGCGCAGAAGCGGCATGGCTGCCGGCCCGCGCATATTCATTTTCTGGTCGGCGCCGAGGGCTACCGCGAATTGGTGACCTCCGTTTATTTCGCCGACGACCCATATATCGACTCGGACACGGTGTTCGGCGTTTCGAAATCGTTGATCGTCTCGCCGGCCCCGGACCCGCACTCACCCTGCCCCGAGCTTGAGGCCATCCATTATGATTTCACCCTGTCCCTGGCCGGGGCGGATGGCGACAGCCGGGTGGGCGCGGATCCGTCTCGGCTGGTGGGGGCCCAAATTGATCATGTGGGCTGACCACGCAAGCTAATCATTCGGGCTGATCATTCGGCCTGCCATTCGACTGTTTGATCCCAGGCCGCGCCACGGCGGCAGGCCGTGGCCTGGGCATTGCGAAAGGCGCCGTTGATGAGCGTGCGCCGTTCCAGGTTGCGACAGGACTCACCGCCGGGGCGCGTGGTTTCCGCCGACGCCCAGATGTTGCCACGATTGCCGGTTTCCGGATTTTGCCACAGGCGTTGGGCACCGGCCTCGGCGGCCAATACCTCCTGCAACGCGCTGGCGGCGCGCGCTTCGTCGTTCCAGAAATCGGGCCCGTTCCGGTAGCCAAGGCGCTCCGCCGCCGCTGGGACGTTCGCGTCCTGCCGCGAAGCTGCGTGCCCGGACTGGTGCGACAGACGTGTTTGCGAAAGATGGTTGGCGCCGAGGCCCACGATGACGCCGATCACCAGCGCGAACAGGAACAGCGGGATGATGAGGCTGGGCCCATCCAGCAGGCCATGGCGGGGTTGCTGGCCGGCCATCAGGTGGCGCGATGCGGCGGTGCGGGCCATGTTTTTGTCCTGTGCTGTGCCCCGTGCCGAATTGCAGGCGCCCGCTCAGTTGACCGCATGCACAAAAATATTCGGTTAACGCGGCGATTTTTTCAGCGCAAAGCAGAGTTTGTGGTGCAAATCCGATGGCAGCCACGAATTATCGTTCACGACCAATCGCGTTGTAGCTGCTAAGGTCTCTCGTTGGCCGCGCGCATGCGCGGCCGCGCCCGTCATGGCCAAAGGTGATTTTTCTGAATGCCGACGCCTTATTCGCCTGAAGATCTCGACCGTATGTTCGATGAAGCGGCGTTGCGGCGGGGCCGCAGCATCATCCTGCTGGGCTCCGTCGACGTGACGCTCGAGGGCGACACCATCAGCGGGTCGGTCGATCATCTCGGCACGCATCAGGAAGCGACGCTGACGCCTTTTCTGGAAGCCAGGAAGGTGAGTTTTCGCAGCACCTGCACCTGCCGCAACCCGGGATGCGGGCATCGCGCCGCCGTGGGAATAGCAGCGCTCGCCCGGCTGCCCGCCTTGCGCAAGGCCACCAAGGCGGCGGCTGCAAAGTCCACCACGCCCGATCGGCGGCGGCTGGTGCTGGAGCTGGCGCCTTCGGAAGCGTCGTCCGGGTTCGTGGTGCACAGCATTCTGGTGAACGAGCGCACGCGTCAGCAGGCGCCGGCCACGCCGGCCGAGGTGATGCAGGACGCGACCATCCTGGAAGCCAGCCGCACCCTGGCCCGGCTGGTGGGCGAGACCGGCGCGGATGCGTCGGCCACGCGCATTCCGCCGCATCGGGCCGAGGCGGTTCTGGAGGCGCTCGCAAAATCCGGCAAGGCGCGCTGGCAGCCCAGCGGCAAGCGTCTGCGGCTGGGCGACGAGCGGATTTTCGCCGTGGACCAGCCGCGTGCGTTCCCCCCCGATTCCGCCGAGATCGCCACCACCCAGGGGCTTTGGTACGTGGATGCCGCAACCGGCGCCACCGGCCGCCTGCAGATCCGCCAGCCCGGCGTGCCCAGCACCACGCAGCGCCGCAGCACCGGCCGGGCGGCGCGCGGCAGCGGCGGGCGGCGTTCGGTGCCGACGCTTGCCGCCATGACAGAGGTTCGCGTCGAGGAGAAGCTGTTCAAGCCGGTTTTGCGGCTCCAGCGCATCCACGCGCCGGACGATTTCGGGCGCCTTCAGCTTCTCGATGTGCTGACCGTGATGTTCGACTATGGCGGCGTGCTGATGAGCCCGGACGACGAGCGCCAGATTGTGCAGCTGCCGCAGACCACCAAGCGGCTGGCCCTGGGCTTCATGCGCGACCAGACCGGCGAGGCCGAGGCGTTGGAGCTGCTGCGCCAGGACGGCTTCGTACAAATGCGCACCGTGGACCCCGAATATCCCCGCGGCCTTCGCGTCTTCACCTTTCTGGGCCGCGACGCGCCGGAGCTGTGGCAGGGTTTCGTGAGCCAGCGCGTACCGGCCTTGGCTGAATTGGGCTGGACGCATGTGATCGAGCCCGATTTCGGGCCGCGCAACGTGGAATCGGTCGGCGTGTTCGATATGCAGGTGGCCGACGCCGAGGCCGGTGGCTTCGCGCTGGACCTGGGCATTGAGATCGACGGCATCAGGCGGCCCTTGCTGCCCATCCTGGCGCGTCTGCTGGAACGCGGCGGCATGGAGGCGGCGCAGATCGTCGACGGCGAGGTGATCACCAGCCTCGATGACGGGCGGATCGTGCGGCTGCCGGCGGACCGGATCGAGCGGCTGCTGGCGATCATGTCCGACCTGATCGAGGCGGCCGATCGCACGCCGGACGACACGTTGCTGCTGCCTGGCGCCGAGGCGTTGCAGGTGCTGGAGCTGGAAGACCTGCTGACCACGCGCTGGCAGAACGCGGCGGCTATCGAGGCCTATGTCGATCGGTTTCGGGGCGAGCCGGATATCACGGCCGTGGTGGTGCCACCGAGTTTCAAGGCGAGCCTGCGGCCTTATCAGCAGCAGGGTGTGGACTGGCTGCAGCACCTGCGCGCCAACAGCATGTCCGGCTTCCTGGCCGACGACATGGGCCTGGGCAAGACCGCGCAGACCATCGCGCATATCGTGGTGGAGCAGGAATCAGGCCGGCTCGACCGCCCTGCCCTCATCGTGGTGCCGACCAGCCTGGTTTCGAACTGGACCAGCGAGCTGACGAAATTCGCGCCCAATCTGCGGGTGGCGGTGCTGCACGGCATCGACCGGCATGAGCGGCGCAACCAGCTGGACGGGCTGCACGTGGTGATCACCACCTATACGGTGCTGGCGCGCGACATCGCCGAGATGGTGGAGATCCCGTGGCATATCGTGGCGCTGGACGAGGCGCAGGCGATCAAGAGCCCGGATGCCAAGGCCACGCGCGCGGTGTGCCAGCTGAACACGCGCCACCGCCTGTGCCTGTCCGGCACGCCGATCGAGAACAATCTCGAGGAATTGTGGTCGCAGTTCGCGTTTCTGATGCCGGGGCTGCTGGGCGACCGGCGCAGCTTTGCCAAGCGGTTCCGCACGCCGATCGAGAAGAAGGCCGATCCGTTGCGCCGGTTGCAGCTGGTGCGGCGCATCAAGCCGTTCATTCTGCGGCGCACGAAGTCTGAGGTGGCGACGGAGCTTCCGCCCAAGCACACGATTTTGCGGCGTATCACGTTGGCGCCGGCGCAGCGGGAGTTGTACGAGACGATCCGGGCCACGCTGTACGACAAGGTGCGCGAGCAGATCGCGGTGCACAGCCTGGCCCAAAGCCGCATCGTGGTGCTGGACGCGCTGTTGAAGCTGCGACAGGCCTGTTGCGATCCGCGCCTGGTGAAGCTGCCCTCGGCGCGCAAGGTGGACAGCTCCAGCAAGCTCGACGATCTCCTGGACATGATGACGGAGATGTTGAGCGAGGGACGCCGGATATTGCTGTTCTCGCAGTTCACCTCGATGCTCGATCTCATCAAGCCGCGGCTGGTGGAGGCTGGGATCACGTTCACCGAGCTTCGCGGCGACACGCGGGACAGGGCCGAGCCTGTTCGCAAGTTCGAGGCCGGTGAGGTGCCGGTGTTTCTCATCAGCCTCAAGGCCGGTGGGCGCGGCCTGAACCTGACATCGGCCGATACGGTGATACACTATGATCCGTGGTGGAACCCGGCGGTGGAGGACCAGGCGTCGGACCGGGCGCACCGGATCGGGCAGACCAAGTCGGTTTTCGTGTACAAGATGATCGCCGCCGATACCGTGGAGGAGCGGATCATCGAGTTGCAGGAACGCAAGGCCGCGCTGGCGAAGATCGCGTTCAGCGAGGGCGAGGATCTGCCGGGGCTGGAGTTCGACGAGATCGAATATCTGTTCGGCCGCAATCCTGAAAAGATCGCCGCTTAGGGTCAGGACTCATTGATCAGAGCCAGAAGATGACCACGGCTGCGATTGCGATGGCTGAGAAGAAGGTGTGTGCGCAACGATCGTAGCGCGTGTGGATGCGCCTCCAGTCTTTAAGTTTGCCGAACATGTTCTCAA
>JANYFG010000028.1 GCA_025362815.1 Rhodospirillales bacterium | reverse complement strand
GAAGGGTAGGGAGCAGTTCTTTTGTGAACAAAAGAACCAAAAAACTTTTACAATTGCGTGATTGGTGTGGGTATTGCCGCACCGATCACGAAATGTATGAAAGTCTTTTTGCTTCTTTTTCTTCAGAAAAAGAAGATCTCTTACGTAAAGAAAAACTGCTGCGGCATGGCGGGCGCGGGGTTCGGCCACGACCACGAATCCGGTTCCTTGCTGGGCACGTTGGCGAGGTTGAGTTTGGCGATACCAAAGGCGTTCACGGAAAGGCAGACGCCGATCGGCTCGAACGCCTCTGCGGCGAGGTCGAACACCTGTTTCATCAGGGCGCCGCGTTTGGCGAGGTCGGCGGTGCCGCGGGCTTCGTCGAACAGTTTCATGCGCTGCTTTTGGCTTTCGGGCGGCTCCTGGCCGTCTTTGCCGCCGGAGACGTACCAGGTGGCCCAGGGCAGGGCGTAGCGGGTGCCTTGGGTGTGTTGGGCGAAGAAGTCGCGTGGGTCCAGCATCGGGTCGAGCCCGCCCGGGCCGGGCCAGGTGGCGGCGTCGTGGTCGTTGTTGTCGCCGCGGGCGTAGTATAGCGCGCGTTCGATGGTGTTGACCTTGATGTCGATGCCAATATCGGCCCAGTGGCGCTTGACGAGTTCCATCGTGTCCACCGCGTCGGGGTAGAGGGTGGGGATGATGTCGACGGCGAAGAACACTTTCTGGCCGTCCGGGCGCAGGCGGAAGCCGCTGGCGTCTTTCTTGTTGTAGCCGAGGCGGTCGAGCGTGGCGCCGGCGGCGGCGGGGTCGAAGGCGGTGAACTGGCGCGCCAGCTTTTCGTGAAACCACGGGTGCCCGGGGCGCGGGCCGGTCTGGTAGGGCTCGGACTGGCCGAGATAGACGATCTCGATGATCTCGGCGCGGTTGATGCCGAGGGAGAGCGCCTGGCGGAATTCCTTGTTGGCGAACATCTCCTGCATCTTGGGGTCTTTGTGGGTGATGTTGAGGTAGATCTGCACCTGCTGGGCGCCGGACGAGATCAGCTCGATGAGGCGGTAGGCGCCGGCCTTGGCGTTCTTGGACAAAGTGGGCTTGTTCTGCAGGGTGTTGATGTGGCGGTCCTGCATGTCCAGCCGGCCGGAGATCGCGTCGATCATGAGTGATTCCACATCCTGGGAGATGGAGAAGTTCACCCGGTCGATATAGGGGAGTTGCTGGCCTTGGGTGTCCACCTGCCAGAAGAACGGGTTGCGCTCCGCCACCACGCGCTGGGCGCCGCCGGTGTAGGGCTCCTTGATGACCCAGGGGTCCATCGTGGGGCGTTCGGGGTTGCCCCAGCGGGCGGGGATTTCGATGTCGCCGCATTTGTTGCGAAACAGCGTGGCCCAGTCCGACAGGTTGGCGGCTTTGACGAGGTCGGCGACCTTGGGGTTGTACTTGGGATGGAACTGACTGCAGTAGTGTTTGGCGAACAGGGTGGGGTGCTGGCCGAGCGGGGTGGCCAGTATTTCAAGAAACATGGCGTAGGGTTGCGCGAAGGTGAACCGCACGGTGGCGTCGTCGATCTTCGTGACGGTGGCAGGCTTGTTGGCGATCACCATCGGCGAGGGCACGGATTTATAGAGCTCGCTGTTCTTGGCGCAGTCTTCGACGGCGAAGACGATGTCGTCGGCGCCGAAGGGCTGGCCATCCGACCATTTCATGCCGGGGCGGAGATGGAAGGTGAATACGGTGGCGTCCGGGTTCACGTCCCAGGTTTCGGCGACGTTGGGCAGAACCTCGGTGAAGGCGAGGTTCCAGCGCACGAGGCCTTGATTGCCGAGGATCTTGAGGATGCCGTTGTGGTCGGCGCTGCCGCGCAGGCCGCGACGCAGGGTGCCGCCATAGGTTCCGACCTTGGCGACGTCCACCACCATGGGGCGGGTGGGCAGGCGGCTTGCAAGCGCCGGCAGTTTGCCGTCGGCCACGAGTTTGGCGAGCGCGGGAGCCTCTTTCGCGGCTGTCTGCGCCATGGTGGCCTTGGATCCGGCGATCAGGCCGGCGGCGGCAAATCCTGCCAGAACATCACGTCGCGAGCGATTGCCCATGCTGGTGTCTCCCCCTAGTATCCCGGCCCTGCTTATGCAGTGTTCGCGCTGCCATAACGTGCAGCAGAACCGCGAAACAAGCCATAGGCGTGGGGCTGCGGCCACGATAACAGGGTGGGGAGACCGGGATGTATCTGGGAACACAGATCGCCGCGCGCGACGACGATGATTATCGGGTGATGGCGCAGCTGGGCGTGACCCATGTCTGTGCCGATCCCGCGGGCTCGCCCCGGCATTGGTCGCGCGATGACCTGGCGCGGCATCGCGAGCGGATGGAATCGTTCGGGCTGACGCTGGACATGGTGCAGCTGCCGTTGAACTCGCGGCCGATCGAGCAGCAGCCGAGCCCGGATATTCTGCTGGCCGGGCCGGAGCGGGATCGGCAGATCGACGAAGTGTGCGCTGTGATCGAGAACCTTGCCGCGGTGGGGATTCCGTCTGCCAAGTACAATCTCAATCTGATCGGGATTCCGCGCACGCCGGCGGAGGTTGTGCGCGGTGGGGCGATGGCGGAGGCGTTCCGGTGGGACCTGGCCGATCAGGCGGCCGCCGTGTCGCTGGCGGGGGTGTTGCCGGAGGAGGAGAACTGGGAGCGGATCGACTATTTCCTCGAGCGCGTGGTGCCGGTGGCCGAGGCCAATCGCATCCGGCTGGCGTGCCATCCGCATGACCCCTACACGCCGCCGGGCTATCGGGGCGTGACGCGGGTGCTGGGGAGCGTGGCTGGGTTGAAGCGGTTCGTGCAGATGCACGAAAGCCCTTATCACGGCTTGAACTTCTGCCAGGGCAGCGTGGGCGAGATGCTGGACGATCCGAAGGCGGAGATCGACGAGGTGATCCGTTGGTTCGGCACGCGAGGGAAATTGTTCAACGTGCATTTCCGCAACATTCGCGGTGGCAGGCTGTCGTTCGTGGAGACGTTTCCGGAGGAGGGCGACATGGATATGTGGCGCTCGATCCGGCTTTATTCCGAGGTCGGCTATAAATACATGATCATGCCGGATCACGTGCCGACGATCAGCGGGCGCGATCCCACGGGAACGGCGTTCGCGTTCTGCTACGGCTATATCGCGGCACTTTTGCAGGTGCAGGCGGCTTCGGGCGGGTGTGATATACTGCGCTGATGGAAACCAAACCCCCGATTCCGCTGGCCGTTCTGGTCGGCATTCAGATGCCCGATGTCAGCGATGTCGCGCATGAGGCGAGCCTTGAGGAATTGGGGCGCCTGGTGAAGACGCTGGGCTATGAGGTGGTGGGCGAGATCTCGCAGAAACGCGAGGGCACCGGGGCGGGGTTGCTGCTGGGCAGCGGCAAGTTGGCGGAACTGGCGGCGATGACGGGCGGCACGGGGGTGGTGGGCTCGATGGCGCCGCCGCCGAAATCCAAGGCGCGCGCGCGCTTCGAGGGGGCGGGGGAAAGTGCCGCGGCCGAGCCCGATCCGGATGCGGCGCGCAAGCCGGAATTCGTGATCGTGGATCATGAGCTGTCGCCCAGCCAGATCCGCAATCTGGAGCGGGCGACCGGGGCGGAGGTGCTGGATCGTACCGGGGTGATCGTGGAGATTTTCCACCGGCATGCGAACACCCGCGAGGCGAAGCTGCAGGTGGAGATGGCGCGCCTGAAATACGTGGCGCCGCGGCTGCGGGAATCGTCGTCGGGCGGCGGGCGTCAGCAGGGCGCTGGCGCCGGCGAGAGCGCGCTGGCGTTGGACCGGCGCAAGATCCGGGACCGGATCTCCGAGTTGAAGGAGCAGCTGGAGGCGGTGCAGCGCGACAGCGACAATCGGCGTTCCGCGCGGCGGGACCAGCTGCGGGTGGCGCTGGTGGGCTACACCAATGCCGGCAAGTCGTCACTGATGCGGGCGTTGACGGGCAGCCAGGTGCTGGTGGAGGACAAGCTGTTCGCCACGCTGGATACCACGGTGCGCATTCTGCAGCCGGAGACACGGCCGCGCGTTCTGGTGTCGGACACGGTGGGGTTCATCAAGCAGTTGCCGCACGACCTGGTGGCGTCGTTCCGGTCCACCCTGGCGGAGGCGCTGGAGGCGTCCTTGCTGTTGTTCGTGGTGGATGCGTCCGACCTCACCTATGAGGCGCAGCTTGCGGTGAGCCAGGGCGTTCTGCATGAGATCGGGGCCGATGTGGTGCCGCACCGGCTGGTGTTGAACAAGATGGACCGGGTGGACGATGCGCGGCGCGCGATGCTGCTGGAGCGGCATCCGCACGCGATCATGCTGTCGGCCCACGCGCCCCATGATGTGAGCGCGCTGCGGGAGACGATCATTGCGTTCTTCGAGGCGTCGATGGTCGATGACGTGCTGGTGCTGCCCTACGACAAGCAGGGACTGATCGGCGAGGTGTATGAGAGCGCGCGGGTGCTGTCTGAGGATTACAACGAGAGCGGGCGCGTGTTGACGGTGCGCGGTCTGCCCGCCGCCATCACGCGCCTGCAGCGCAGCCTGGCTGGTGGCTAAGCTGGCGGCTGAGTTGGTGGCTGAACATTTCCGGGTTCAGCGCGCGGGGTGGGCTTTCTGCCACGCGCGCATGAATTCGATCTCCTTGTCCTGGGCTGCGATGATCTCGACGGCCAGGCGCTTTAGAGCCTGATGATTTTGAGTAGACAAAATATCGGGCTCTAACTTGTTGTTTTATCGATCATGTTAATGCGTTTGGGTGAAGCAACCTAAACGCATCTTGATCTACGGAATGGTGAGGGATTTGCGGAAGTAGACGCGGTTGTAGCCGTTTTCCGTGCGTCGTTCGGTTTCGGTCCAACCCCAGGCCGGATACATTGCGAGGTTTTCCGTCATTTTTTCATGTGTGTAGAGGCGGAGTTCGCTGAGGCCCAGGCGGTGGGCCTCTTGTTCGACGAAGGCCATCAGGACGCGGCCGACGCCGCTGCCCTGGTGGGCGGGGTCGACGGCGATGTTGTCGAGCAGCAGGTAGGTCTCGGCGGGAAGCAGAACCACGAAGCCCATGACGAATCGGCCTGGCGGTTGGGAGGTGTTTTCGGCGATGGCGACGACGTTGCGGGCGACCAGCTGGCCGTAGTTGTCCAGCATCGGGCCGGGTGGTTTGCCGATGCGGGGGATGTATTTCTGGTAGGCGGCGGTGACGATGCGCTCAAGGGCTGGCACGTCGGCCGCAAGGGCGGGACGTATGTGGATGGCCGAAGGCGCATGCATCACGGCTGCAAACATAAAATACACCTGAATGAATAAAGTTTTTTGGTTTTTTTGTCCACAAAAGAACACTTTCATATTTTTAAATTAACCGCAAACAGACGTTCGATCTCCTTGGGGGGCATTGCTCACAGTCAGCGCCAGCGCGAGGAGGATGCGGGCTTTTTGCGGGGTGAGGTGATCGGCGGCTGGGAAGCACCGCGATGAACGCGGCGCCGTTCATGCTGCCATGGCTGTCGTCGCCGAAATTGCCGAGCCGCAGCGTAGGCCTCGGCGGCGTGGCCCAGCAACGGACCAACGGAGCACGCGTCTCGCTCAATGCCGCCTTGCTCAACCTGTTCGCTCCAAACGGCGAGGATCTGCCGGTGTCTGATTTGCGGCTCGCTGTTCGGATATAGGTTGCTCTGGCATATGTTTTCCGAACGGCTCGGCTGACGCAACGTTTTGGAGGAACCCCACCCATGCCCATCTACGCGCTGGACGATATCGCCCCCGAACTTCCCGGCCACGACGATTTCTGGATCGCGCCGGACGCGAGCGTGATCGGTAAAATTCGCATCGGCGCCGAGGTGGGTGTGTGGTTCGGCGCGGTGCTGCGCGGCGACAACGAGCTGATCGACGTAGGCCCGCGCACCAACGTGCAGGAAGGTGCGATGCTGCATACCGATCGCGGCTATCCAATGGTGATCGGCGCGGACGTGACGATCGGGCATCACGCCATCCTGCACGGCTGCACGGTGGGGGAGGGCTCGTTGATCGGCATGGGGGCCACCATTCTGAACGGGGCGAAGATCGGCAAGGGCTGCCTCGTCGGCGCCAACGCGCTGGTGACCGAGGGGCGCGAATTCCCGGATCATTCGCTCATCGTGGGGTCGCCGGCCAAAGCGGTTCGCACGCTCGACGAGGCCGCGGTCGCCAAACTGGTTCTGTCCGCCCGTGGCTACGTGGCCAACTGGCGACGCTACAAGGCCGGCCTCAAACGGATCGGTTGATAACCACCGCGCTGGACCCGGCCCACCGGATCGTCGACACTCCGCCCAATGGTTTGTCCCGTTGAACGAGGACGCCACAAAACGGGGAGAAGCCGGTGGCGTCAGTCGAGTTGCGTGGTGTCCGGAAAGCCTATGGCAAACTGACGGTTGCCGATGGGATCGACCTCAAGATCGAACACGGCGAGCTCGTTTGCCTGCTCGGCCCCTCCGGCTGCGGCAAAACCACCACCCTGCGCCTTATCGCGGGCTTCATCGTGCCGGACGCCGGCGAGATCATCGTGGGCGACAGGCGTCTTTCCAGCGGAGGCCAGGCGCTGCCGCCGGAAAAGCGCAACATGTCGATGATTTTCCAAAGCTATGCGCTGTGGCCGCACATGACGGTGGCCGACAACGTCGCCTACGGGCTCAAACTACGCCGGCTTCCCAAGGCCGACATTGCCCGCAAGGTGGCATCCATGCTCGCTGTCGCCAAACTCGAGAAACTCGCCGATCGCTTCCCCGGCGAACTCTCCGGCGGTCAGCAGCAACGCGTGGCGCTTGCCCGGGCGCTGGCCGTGGAGCCGGAAACCCTGCTGCTCGACGAACCGCTGTCGAACCTCGACACCAATCTGCGCGAGGAGATGCGTTTCGAAATCCGCCGTCTGCACGACGAGTTCCGCTACACTACCGTCTACGTCACCCACGACCAGCTGGAGGCGATGACCACCGCGGATCGCATCGTGGTGATGAATGCCGGCCGGATCGAACAGATCGGGTCGCCGGAAGATATTTTCCTGCGCCCGCTGACCGAGTTCACCGCCCGTTTCATCGGCGGCACCAACATCCTGCGCGGGGCCGCTTCCGGCCACACCATCCACTGTGGTCGGCTGGCCATTCAGTGGAGCCAGGGGCAGACCGATGGCCAGGCGCAAGCCGCCATCTCCATCCGCCCGCATGAGATCGAACTTCACCCCACCCCATCACCAGGCGAGAACACCTTCCCCGGCCGCGTTCTGCGCCACACCTATATCGGCGCCCAGCGCGACTACCTGATCGAGCTCGACCCCGAAACCCATATCCGCGTCGTCACCCGTCTCGACCAGCACTACGCCCCGGGCGACACCGTCGGCGTGCATCTTCCCATTCAGCACTGCCGGGCGCTCGCGCGATGATCGGTGCGTGGCGCCGGCTCGACGTTTCGATCGCGCTTTTCGCCCTGGTGGCCTTGGTGCTCGCCATCCTCGTGGTGCTGCCCATCGGCTGGCTTGCCTGGTACAGCGTGACCGACAATTCCGGCCATCTCACCACAGCCAACTTCGTCCGCCTCGTCGCCGACCCCGCGATGCGCAAACCCTTCATTATCACCTTTCAGATCGCCATCGGCGCCGCCTTGCTCGCCTGCGCCGTCGCCGTGCCACTCGCCTGGCTCGTCTCGCGCACCAACCTGCCGGCCCGTGGCGCCATCCGCGCGCTGGTGACGGCCAGCTTCGTCACCCCGCCGTTTCTCGGCGCCGTTGCCTGGGAACTGCTCGCCGCCCCCAATTCCGGCATTCTCAACCAGTGGGCCCGCAAGATCTTGAACCTCGACGACTACGACTACATTTTCGACATCTACACCGTTCAGGGGGTGATTTTCTGCATCGCCTGCTACACGTTTCCTTATGTGTTCACCGTGCTGGCCAACGCGCTCGAGAACATTCCCGCCGACCTCGACGACGCCTCGCATATCCTGGGTGGCGGGGCCTGGGCGACGCTGCGGCGCGTGACACTCCCGCTTGTCCTCCCCTCCATCCTTGCCGGCACCCTGGTTGCGTTCCTGCAGGCGCTGACGATCTTCGGCACGCCCGCCATTCTCGCCTTGCCCGCGGGATTCCATACGCTGACCACCAAAATCTGGAGTCTTTTTCAGGTTCCACCGCAGCCCAACCTGGCCGCCGCCGCCGCGCTGCCGATGTTGCTGATCACCCTTGGCGTGCTGCAGTTCCAGCGCTGGCTGCTCGGCCGACGGTCCTATGTCGTGGTCGGCGGCAAGAACTCCCCGCCTCGTCGCATTCAACTCGGCGCTTTAAAAATCCCGGCGCTGCTGCTGTGCTTTTTGATTATGCTCGGCCCCATCTTCCTGCCTTACGCGGCCCTGATAAAATCGGCCATCACGAACAACCTGTCAGACCCGCTTTCGCTCAGCACGTTGTCGTGGCGCCATTTGAACTTCATTCTGTGGGAGTTTTCGGGCACGCGCGACGCCATGGTGAACACCCTCATTCTGGGCGTTGCCTCCGCCACGGCCGTCACCTTCATCGCTCTGGTCGTGGGCTACCTCGCCCATCGCCAACTCGTCCCCGGCCATCGCTTTCTGCCGGCGCTCGCCATGGCGCCCATCGCGGTGCCAGGCATCGTGATGGGCGTTGGACTTTTCCTGGTTTATACACGCCCGCCCTTCCTGCTCTACGGCACGCTCGGCATCCTGCTGGTTGCTTTCGTCACGCTGGAGATGCCCGCCGGATTCCAACAGGTGCAAGCCGCCATGCGCGGCCTTCATGTCGAGCTTGAGGAAGCCTCACGCATTTTCGGCGCCACCCGCATGCAGGCTCTCATGCAGATCACTGCGCCGCTGCTGCGCACCACCATCATTGCCACGTGGAGCATCGTGTTCATCGGCGTGATCCGCGAGCTCTCCGCCACCATTTTGCTCACCACCTCCAACACCAAGGTCATTTCGGTGGTGATCTACGACCTGAACGAATCAGGTGAACTGGGCGCCATCGCCGTATTAGGATTGTTTCTACTCGTCATCACCTTCGCAATCGTCCTCCTGGTCAACCGCCTCCCGATACTTGGCGGTCGCCCCGTCCGATAGACATGAGTGACGTTTTTCGGTTCTTTTGTTCACAGAAACGGTAAGCGGTCGTGCCGTGATCGCAGCGTTGCTTCGATGTTGCGGGATCGACGGTCATGCCGCAGACGGGGTCCGCCATCACACCTCGCGCAGTTGATTAGCGCGTGATGATTTTGAGTAGGAGAAAAATCGTCACGCGCTACTCTTGTTCGATCGATCATGTTTATGCGTTCGGGTCAATCAACCCAAACGCGTCATGATCTAGCCACCCCGAAGGATCCATGATGTCGTTCATTCAATATGCCGGCGGCAAGATGCTCGCTGCGATCGATGGCCCGGTCGGCACCATCACCTTCAACCAGCCCGAAAAGCGCAACGCCATGTCCGTCGAGATGTGGGAGGGGCTGGGTGAGATCCTCACCGCGTTCGACGCCGCCGGCAGCATCCGCGTGGTGGTGCTCACCGGCGCCGGCGACAAGGCCTTCGTGTCCGGCGCCGACATCAGCCAGTTCGAAAAACAACGTGGTGACGCCGCCGCCCGTGCCGAATACGACAGCAAAACCCGCGCGGGCCGCAAAATCTTCGAGGCCTACCCAAAGCCCATCATCGCCCGCATCCAAGGCTTCTGCATTGGCGGCGGCCTCGCCATCGCCATGACCGCCGATTTTCGCATCGCCTCCGAAGACAGCCAGTTCGCCATCCCCGCCGCCAGGCTCGGCATTTCATACGGCTACACCAGCGTGAGAAAACTCGTCTCTCTCGTGGGCCCGGCCGAAGCCCGCATGCTCCTCTACACCGGTGACCGCATTTCAGCCGCCGAGGCCCGCCAGATCGGCCTCGTCCACCGCGTTGTCCCGCTGGCCGATCTGGACGCCACCGTCGCCCAACTCGCCCAAACCATCGCCACCAACGCCCCCCTCTCGGTCATGTCCATGAAAATGACCGTCACCGAAGCCACCAAGGACG
The DNA here is from genome assembly GCA_025362815.1 of Rhodospirillales bacterium. Classification (GTDB taxonomy): domain Bacteria; phylum Pseudomonadota; class Alphaproteobacteria; order Acetobacterales; family Acetobacteraceae; genus CAIQQQ01. The sequence continues at coordinate 27,692 of JANYFG010000028.1, read as the reverse complement.
ACGCATCGGCCGACCAAAGAGCCATCGACGCCAGCATCGCCGACTGCTTCGACAGCCGGGATTACCGCGAAGGCCGAGCCGCCTTCATGGAGAAACGCAAGCCGACCTTCACCGGGACCTGAAAAGCGAGGGCAAACCATCCATTGACAATCCACCACCCCCCGCGCAACCCTCCCGATAAGAACGTTCGTATCAAAAACCCACGAACAAGAATGAATAGGGGAGGCTAAAAATGAACAAAAACAATGCCCCAATGCATCGCCGCACCCTTCTGGCCCTTTCCGCCGCCGCCCTCGGCACCACGCGCGCCCACGCCCAGGCGTCCTCCGCCGCCCCGGAGCTCATCGCCGCCGCCACCAAGGAAGGCACCGCCGTCTTCCACACCTCCATCGACCTGCCCGTCGCCCAAAAAATGGTGACCGACTTCCAGACCCTTTACCCCGGCATCCGCATCCAGCTCGAACGCACCGGCGCCGAGCGCGTGCTGCAGCGCATCGAGCAGGAATACGCCAGCAACATCAAAGCCGCCGACGTCGTCGAGAGCTCCGATGTCACCATGTTCCTTGGCTGGAAAAAGAAGAGCTGGCTCGCCAAATACGTGCCTTCGGAAGTTGCCCGCGTTTGGCCACAAGACGAAAAGGACCCTGACGGCCAGTTCGCCTCCGTCCGCGCCCAGCTCAGCGTCATCGCCTACAACACCAAGCAGGTGAAACCGGAGGACGCACCGAGATCCTTCGCCGATCTGCTTGCGCCCAAATGGAAAGGCCGCATGGTCAAGGCCCATCCGGGCTACAGCGGCACCATCGTCACCTCCACCTACGCCACCGAAAAGGCACTGGGCTGGCCGTATTTCGACACCCTGGCCAAACAGCGTATCATGCAGGTGCAGTCAGCGTCCGATCCGCCGAAGAAGGTGGCCCAGGGCGAGCGCTCCATCATGGTGGACGGCAGCGAATACGTGGTCTTCTACCTGCGCGAACTCGGCAATCCCATCCAGGAGGTCTACGCCACCGAAGGCTCGCCGCTGATCTCGGGCCAGGTCGGCGTGATGAAAGACGCGCCCCACCCCAATGCCGCGCGCCTGTTCGCCGAATACGTGTTCAGCCTGCGCTGCCAGCAGTTGATGGCCGATGCCGGCGGCACCCGCTCCTTCCACCCGGACGTGAAGCTGGCACCGGGCCGCAAACCGCTCTCCGACATCAAGGTGCTACGCTCCATTCCGCTGGAACTCGAAGCGTCCGTCGAAGAAGTGAAGAAAAAATACACTGAATACTTCGGAGTTTAAAAAATAAGCATGACACAGTCGGAAATGCCCGCGCTGGCGGGCAAGCTGGCCGACTGGATGGCGGCCACCGCCACCGCAAGTTTCCCGCCGGAAACCGTCTCGATGGCCCAGAACCTTGTGCTGGATGTCACAGGCCTCTGCGTCGCCGCCCGTGCCCAGGACTACGTTCTCGCCACACTCGCGGCCCTGGATGAAGGCGGTCCCTGCACCGCCTTCGGGCACGCCGGCGGCCGCAGCGGTTTCGACGCCGCCTTGCTCAACGGCACCGCCGCCCACGGCGAGGATTACGACGACACGTTCGAGGGCGGCCCCGTCCACTCCGGCGCCGTGCTCGTGCCGGCCCTGATCGCCGCCTGCGAACGCGAAAACCTGGGCGGGGAGGCGCTGCTGCGCGGCCTGGTGCTCGGCTCCGAGCTCCTGTGCCGCCTCAGCCTCGTCACCCCCAAGGCCATCCATAAGGCGGGCTTTCACCCCACCGCCGTCATTGGCGCCATCGCAGCCAGCGCCGCCGTCTCGGCCACGTTGGGCCTGACCCCCGGCCAGACCGCGAACGCCATTGGCATCGCGGGGAGCATGGCCTCAGGCATCATCGAGTATTTGGCCGATGGCAGCTGGACCAAACGCATGCATGCCGGCTGGGCCGCCCAATCCGGTCTGCGCGCGGCGCTGATGGCGCGAGGCGGCTTCATCGGCCCTGCCACCGTTCTGGAAGGCACCCACGGGTTCTACAAGGCCTTCGCCCCCTCCGCCACGCCCGACTACGGCGAACTTCTGAGTGGGCTCGGCCACGAATGGAAAATGGCCACCATCGCCTTCAAGCCCTACGCCTGCGGCACCATGACCCAGCCCTTCATCGACTGCGGCGTGGCGCTGCGCCGCCTCGGCGTTCAGTCCATCGACATCGCGTCCATCGTCTGCGATGTCGGCGAAGGCACCGTCCACCGCCTGTGGGACCCGCTGGCCCTGAAACACCGCCCGCCCACGCCCTACGCCGCCAAGTTCAGCACGCCGTTCTGCATCGCGGTGGGCTTCATCGATGGCCGCGCCGGCTTCAACCAGTTCACCGAAGCCCGCATCCATGATGCGGACGTGCTCGATCTCTGCGGCAAGATCACCTACCGGGTCGACCCCGCTGACGAATACCCGCGCAACTTCACCGGCCACATCAAGGCCACTCTGCACAACGGCACCGTCCACGAACTCCGCCAGCCCCACATGCGCGGCGGCCGAAGCGATCCGCTGCCGCAGGCGGAACTGGACGCCAAATTTGCCGAGAACTGCGCCTTCGGTGGCTGGTCCGCCGGGCAATCCGACAGGCTGGCAGACGCCATCTCGCATCTTTTCCACCAGCCCAGCCTGGCATCCCTTTCGGAGTTCCGCGCGTGACTGAAATGACAGGACAGGTGGCCGTCGTCACCGGCGCCGCCCGCAACATCGGCCGCGCGATCGCGCTGGACCTTGCCCGCGCTGGCGCCAAAATCGTCGTGCACGCGAACACGTCCGCCGAGGCGGCGGCCGAGACCGTCAAACTCATCGAGGCCGAGGGCGGCACCGCGATCCTCGCCCACGGCGACGTCAGCGCCCAGGCCGACATGGAAGCGCTGATGGCCACGGCCCTGTCCGCCTTCGGCCGCATCGACACGCTGGTGAACAACGCCGCCCTGCGCCGGGAGACGAAGTTCGAAGACCTCACCTACGAAGAATGGCGCGAGGTGATGTCCGTCATCCTCGATGGCGCCTTCCTGACCGCGAAAGCGGCCCTACCCGCGCTGAAAACCCAGGGCGGCACCATCATCAATCTCGGCGGCATGTCTGCCCACGCCGGCACCACCGACCGCGCCCATGTCGTCACCGCCAAAACCGCCATCGTGGGCCTGACCCGCGCGCTGGCGCACGACCTCGCCCCCTACAAGATCACCGCCAACTGCGTCGTCCCTGGCCTCATCGACACCGTCCGCGGCAAAGCCGGCCACGGCAGCGCCTCGCTCGCCGCCGCCCGCGTGCCGCTCGCGGGCCGGCTCGGCCGCCCCGAGGAAGTCGCCAGCATGGTACGCATGCTGTGCGGCCCCCAATCGCGCTACGTCACCGGCCAGACCATCCATGTGAACGGCGGCGCGTTTTTGATATAGGCTGATCAGATGACACTCCCCCTCAGCGGCCTCATCGTCCTCGATCTCACGCTGGCCCGCGCGGGCCCCACCTGCGTGCGCCACCTCGCCGACTGGGGGGCGGACGTCATCCGCATCGAACCCCCCGCCTCCGCCGGCGAGGACATCGGCGGCAAGCGCGACGGGTTCGATTTCCAGAACCTGCATCGCAACAAGCGCACGATGAACCTCGACCTCAAATCCCCCGAGGGTCACGCGGCGTTCCTCAAGCTCGCCGCCACCGCCGACGTGCTGGTGGAAAACATGCGCTCCAGCGTGAAGCACCGGCTCAAGATCTCCTACGACGACCTCAAGGCCATCAACCCCCGCCTCGTCTACGGCAGCATCTCCGGCTTCGGCCAGACCGGCCCCTACGGCAAGCGCGCCGGCGTGGACCAGATCGCCCAGGGCCTTGGCGGCCTCATGTCGATCACCGGCGAGCCCGGTCGCGGCCCGATGCGCGTGGGCATCCCCATCGCAGACCTCACCGCCGGCAACCTGCTGGCCTTCGCCATCATGACGGCGCTGTTCGAACGCCACACCACGGGCGTGGGCCGCTGGGTGCATACCTCCCTGCTCGAAGTCCAGGTCTTCATGCTGGACTTCCAGGCCTCCCGCTACCTCGTCTCGGGCGAGGTCGCGGGCCAGGCCGGAAACGACCACCCGACGGGCATTCCCACCGGCGTCTTCCCGGCCTCCGACGGCTTCATCAACATCGCCGCCTCCTCCGGCCGGCTTTGGACCCGCTTCGCCGAGACCATCGGCCATCCTGAATGGGCCACCGACCCGAAATGGTCCACCATGAAAGGCCGCAGCGACGACCGCGCCGCCATCAACGCGGCAATCGCCGCCGAGACGAAGCACAAACCCTCCCTGCACTGGATCGAACTGTTCGAGGACGCCGGCATCCCCTGCGGCCCCATCAACACGATCGACAAGGTTTTTGCCGACCCGCAGGTGCGCCATCTCGGCATCGCCACGAAGGTCACCCACAAGGATCTCGGGGAGCTGTCGCTGGTCGCCTCGCCCATCAATCACGAAGGCGTTGCCAAAACCATCCGCACGGCCACACCATCGGCGGGCGAACACACCGACGAGATCATGACGAGCCTTGGCTACAGCGCCGAACAGATCGCGGACTACCGCGGCAAGGGCGTGATCGGATAACGATCGCCGCGGCGATCAGGGGGAGGCTGAACATGCTGATCACGCGCAGAACGGCGGTCACGGGCGTATCGGCGCTCGCGCTGGGGCTCGCACCCGGTGCGGCCCGCGCTGAGATGGCCGAGCTCGAGGCCGCCGCGCGCAAGGAGGGCGCCGTCACCTGGTATACCGCCCACACCGACGGTGAAAGCGCCGAGCAGGCCGGCGCCGCCTTCACCAAACTCTACCCCGAGATCAAATGCACGGTGATCCGAACCACCGCCCAGGTCGCCTACCAACGCCTGCAGCAGGACATCAAAAACAACTCCGCCAACTGCGACGTGTTCAGCTCCACCGATCTCGGTCACGACGAAACCCTGAAGGCGCGCGGCAACTTCCTCAAATACGCCCCCCTCAACCTCGCCGGCGTCTCGCCCGACTATCTCGGCCTGGACAAGGACGGATACTATCACGCCACCGTGGCGGAGCTTTGCGTGCTGCTCGCCAACACAAGGCGCGTGACAGACGCCGAAACCCCGAAGCTGTGGAAAGACCTTCTCACCCCGCGCTGGAAAGGCCAGGTCACCGTGGGCCATCCCGGTTTCAGCGGCACCGTCGGCACCTGGGTGGTTGTGATGCGCGACACCTATGGATGGAAATTCTTCGAGGATCTGGAACGCGGCAAGCCCCAGATCGGCCGCTCCGTGAACGACAGCGTCACCACGCTGAACTCCGGCGAACGCCAGGTGGCGATGGGGCCGGTGGGGCTGGCCAAGGTCTCCGCCGCGCGCGGCAATCCCATCCGCGTCACCTACCCCACGGATGGCGCGGTCATCGTCGTCTCGCCCTCGGCCATCATGACCAACGCGCCGCACCCGAACGCCGCCAGGCTGTTCATGGAATTCCTCTGCGGCCCCGTGCACGCCCAGGTCATGGCAGACGCCGGCCGCGCGCCGATCCGGCCCACGGCTCAAGGGAGTGGCCTGCCCGAGGGCAAGATCCTGCGTCCCACCACGCAGCAGATCGTCAAGGGCATCCCCGAGGTGATCGAGCAATGGCGCGATCTGTTCGGCAACTGACATGCGCCGCTTCGACCCTTTGACCATCGTCTGGGTGCTGCTGGCGGCCATCCTCGCCTTCCTCGTCATCAACCCCATGCTGCGCCTGGTGCTGAGCTCGCTTCAGGCGGTCGATACCGGGGACTGGACGCTGGCGAATTACGCCATCGCCTACGGCCGCCCCCGCTACATCCAGGCGCTGTGGAACACCCTGATGCTCGGCGTGTGCGTCACCGCACTCTGCCTCGTCCTTGCGGTGCCGATGGCCTGGGCCGTCAGCCGAACGGACATGCCGGCCAAGGGTGCCATCAAGCTGTTGACGCTCGCGGCCTTCGTCACCCCGCCCTATCTCGGCGCCATCGGCTGGATCCTGCTGGCCGGCCCCAATGCCGGCTGGCTCAACCAGGCCTGGATGGGGCTGACCGGCAGCGGCGAGGGCCTCTTCAACATCTATTCCTTCGCGGGCCTCACCTTCATCATCGCGCTCTACTCGTTTCCCTATCTGTTCATCTTCATCAGCTCCGCACTCGACACGGTGTCGTCGGAGATGGAAGACGCTGCCAACGTGCTCGGCTGCGGCACGTTGCGCACCATGGTCCGCATCACGCTGCCCCTCGTGCTGCCCGCCATCCTCGGCGGCGCCATCATCACCTTCCTCGAAGCCATCGCCCTGTTCGGCTCCCCCGCGCTGATCGCCATCCCCGCGCGCTTCAACGTCGTCACCACGCAGCTGCTGCAGTTCTTCAGCCCGCCGGTGCGCGCCGAGGTCGCCGCCGCCTATGCCGTGCCGCTGCTGCTGATCACCCTGTGCCTGTTCGGCCTGCAACGCCGCATCCTGCGCCGGCGCGGTTTCGTCTCCATGACGGGCAAGGGCGGTGAACGCCGCATCATCGAGCTCGGCCCCTGGCGCTGGGTGCTCCTGGGATATTCGGCGTTCGTCCTCTCGCTCTGCGTGCTGTTGCCCTACGCAGCACTCTCGCAGGCGGCGCTCGCGAAAGCCTGGGGCAGGGGCTGGCACCTCGACAATCTCACGCTCGACAATTTCGCGTATCTGTTGTTCCGCCATGAAACCGCCGGGCAGTCTGTGCTCAACAGCTTCTATTACGCCGGTGCGGCCGCGTGCATCGGCATCGTGCTCACTTTGTCGATCGCCTACATCGTCAGCCGCCGGCTGCTCCCCGGCGCCAACGTGCTGGGCTTTTTGTGCATGGCGCCGATCGTGGTTCCCGGCATCGTGCTCGCCGTGGGCTTCTACGCCGCCTACGCCCCGCCGCCCTTCGCGCTGTATGGAACGGCGACGCTGCTGATCCTGGCGTTCACCACACGGTTCCTGCCCGTGGGCTACGCCCAGGCCAGCGCGGCCATTCGCGGCATCAATCCGGAGATGGAGGAGGCCGTTCGCATCCTCGGCGGCGGCCGCATCGTGGCCATCCGCCGCGTCCTCGCCCCTCTCATGCGCCGCGGCATGATCGGCGCCTGGCTTCTCGTGTTCATCCCCGCCTCGCGCGAGCTCAGCACGGCGCTGTTCCTCTACGGCCCCAAAACCCGCACGATGTCGGTCATGCTGCTCGACCTCAGCGAGGAAGGGAATTTCGAACGCCTGGCGGCGCTGGGCTTCATGCTTCTCATCGCCACGATGGTGATCGTGGCGATCGGCTTTCGCTTCGTCGGCCGCGACTTCATGCAGCGCCGGACATAAGGACTCTCGCATGAGCCGCCTGCAGCTCCACAATCTCGGCCGCATGTTCGGCGTCGTTCCCGCCGTGGACAACGTCTCCCTCACCCTCACGGACGGCGAATTCGTGTCGCTCCTCGGCCCCTCCGGCTGCGGCAAGACCACCACGCTGCGCATGATCGCGGGCTTCATCAAGCCGTCCAGCGGCACCATCAGCGTGAGCGGCACCACCATCTCCTCGCCCGAGCGCATGGTGGCCCCCGAGCATCGCGGCATGTCGATGATCTTCCAGAGCTACGCGATCTGGCCCAACATGACGGTCGCCGAGAACGTCGCCTTCGGTCTCACCTTGCGCAAGATGCCGTCATCCGAGGTACGCGCCCGCACCGAGAAGATGCTGTCCGTCGTCCGTCTCGCGCATCTCAAGGACCGCTATCCCAGCGAGCTCAGCGGCGGCCAGCAGCAACGCGTGGCCCTGGCCCGCGCCATTGTCATCGAGCCCGCCGTGCTCCTGCTCGACGAACCGCTCTCCAATCTGGACGCCAACCTGCGCGAGGAAATGCGCAGCGAGATCCGCAGGCTGCACGACGAATTCAAGATCACCACCGTCTATGTCACGCACGACCAGTCCGAGGCGATGGTGACCTCGGACCGGATCGTTGTGATGAACCAGGGCCGCATCGAACAGGTCGCGGACCCCGTCAGCCTCTACACGAAACCCCAAACCCGCTTCGTCGCGGGCTTCATCGGCCGCACCAACTTCCTCGACGGACTCAGCGACGGCACCCATATCAGGTTCGACGGCTTCTCCGTGCCCGCCGATGGCGTGAAGGCGGGCCCGGCCAGCTTCTCCGTCCGCCCCCAGAGCATCTCCATTCACGCGGCTCGGAGCGCAGACGAAGGTCGGCACGGCGACGCCTGGTGGGTGCAGGCGGTGGTGGCCGAGCGCGCGTATCTCGGGGAATACTGGGATTACGGCATCACGCCCGTGCTATCCGGCCAGATGCTGCGCGTCACCGCCCCGCCCGCCACGTCGCTCTCCGCCGGCCAGACGGTGTGGCTGGCCATCGATCACCGCCAGGCCGCCCGCGTGCCGGCCCCGGAGGCCTGCGCATGATCCCCGAGTTTTTGATGATCGAGGGCGCCCCGACCCCGGTGGCGCCGTTCAGCCACGCCGTTCGGATCGGCCCGTGGCTGCTCGTCACCGGCCAGATGCCCACCTGGCCCCATGATGACGAAGCCGCCCTGCCCGAAGGCGTCGCCGCCGCCCTGCCCGAAGGCGTTGCCGCGCAGACATCGCGCGTCATCGACAATCTCCGGATCGTGCTCGGCGGTGCCGGCATGGACTGGTCACACGTGGTGCAGGCGCGCATCTACCTCACCGAATTCGAGCGCGACTACGCCGCGATGAACGATGTGTGGCGCGCAAGCTTCCCCCCTGGCCGCCTGCCGGCCCGCACCTGCATCGGCGTGACCGCGCTGGCACGGTCCGCCCTGGTCGAGATCGACGTGGTCTGCTTTCGCGCGCTCTGATCTGCCACGGCAACCTGCCCTGGACCGGAACGCAACTTGCCGATCCGTCTCGCCACCGGCCGGCATCTCCCCTAAACTGCCGGGCATCCCGCATGGAGGTCCGCCCGTGACCCAGGCCGTCATCGATTCCGCGCCACCCGCCACCACGCCGCCTGGCGGGGTGCATCGCGTGGTTGTGGTGGGCGGCGGCGCGTCGGGTCTCGAACTCGTCACCCAGCTCGGCAATCGGCTCGGCAAGAACGGCAAGGTGCAGATCACGCTGGTGGAGCGCGCCCGCACGCATTTGTGGAAGCCGCTGCTGCACGCGGTGGCCGCCGGCAGCCTCGACCGCGCACAGCACGAGCTGAATTACCTCGCCCAGGCGCACTGGCACCATTTCATCTACCGCCTCGGCGAGATGGTGGGGCTGGATCGTGTGGCGAAGCAGATCCACCTCGCCGCCACCATCGATGACGAGGGCCGCGAAATCACGCCCGCCACGAACGTGGGCTACGACACGCTGGTGATCGCGGTCGGCAGCGTGACCAACGATTTCGGCACCCCGGGCGCCGCCACCTTCGCCGTGCCGCTCGAAACCCCCGACCAGGCGTCGCGCTTCAACCGCCGCCTGATCAACGCCTGCCTGCGCGCCAACAGCCAGGAGGGGCCCATCCGCCCCGGCCAGCTCCACGTCGCCATCATCGGCGCCGGCGCCACCGGCACCGAGCTCGCCGCCGAACTGCATCGCACCGTCCGCTCCGTGGTGTCCCACGGGCTCGACCGCATCAAGCCCGAAACCGATATCCGCATCGTGCTGGTGGAAGCCGCCGAGCGCATCCTGCCCGCGTTGCCCGAGCGTATCTCGGATGCCACCGCCGCCTTGCTGGCCGAGATGGGCGTGCAGGTGCGCACCGGAATCCGCGTCAGCGAGGTGCGCGCGGATGGCGTGTGCCTGGCCAATGGCGAGCTCATCCCGTCCGAGCTCGTCGTGTGGTCGGCGGGCGTGAAGGCGCCGGATTTTCTCGCCGGCATCGGCGGGCTCGATACCAACCGCATCAACCAGCTCGCCGTGCTGCCAACCCTGCAAACCACGGGGGACCCCGATATCTTCGCCATCGGCGATTGTTGCTCATGCCCCAGGCCGGGCTTTGCGGCACCCGTGCCCCCCCGGGCGCAGGCGGCGCATCAGCAGGCCTCCCACATGATCCGTCAGATCGAGGCGCGTCTTGCCGGGCGGCCGCTCACGGATTTCGTCTATCGCGATTTCGGCTCGCTCGTCTCGCTGGGCGAATACAGCACCGTCGGCAATCTGATGGGCTTCCTGGTGGGCAAGAGCATGTTCATCGAAGGATATTTCGCCCGCCTGATGTATCGCTCGCTGTATAAGATGCACCAGTCCGCGCTGCACGGCCACGGCCCTACTTTCTGGCGCACGCTGGTGGGCGCGCTGTCCAGCCGGGCGGAACCGGCGGTCAAGCTGCACTGAACCATCACGCCGCCCGCGGCGTTGTAAGCTGATAGCACCCCCGCGAACGCGGGGTTCGGAGATCTCCATGTCATCGCATCCGTCTTCCGCCATCCCCCGGCCAGGGCGCCGCGCCATTCTGGCCGGATCGGCCGCCTCCGGGCTGCTGGCGGCCGGCGCGGTATCGGCGGCACCGCCTCCGACCCCAAGCCCGGCAGCCGGCCCGTCATCTCTCTCGGCCGTGCACAGCTTCGGGTTGACGAACTGGAAATCAAACGGCCCCAGCGCCGGCTTCGCGCGCCAGGGCGTGTTGTTCAAGAAGGGCGACATTCCCGCCGGCAGCAGTGTGGAGGTGCGGCGCAAGGGCGCCCCGATCGCCGCCCAGTTCGACCAGCGCACCACCTGGCTGGATGGCTCGCTGAAATTCGCCGTCATGCACCTGCGCGACACCGCTTTCGCCGCATCGGAGGCACGGATCTACGATCTGGTGCGCGTCGATGGCGGCACGTTCAGCAACACCCTCACATCCGCCCTGTCGGACATCACCAGCCGCCACCGCTTCGCCATCGGCTTTCCCAACCACAAGCAGACCACGGACGGCAAAACCTTCACCACCGTGGGCTCCGGCGTGTCCGCGGCGGATTTCGCGGTGCATATGTCCATCCCCACCCGCGTGGAGATCCACCATGCCGGCGTGGTCTGCGACGGCTGGACCGGCTGGGGCATGGCCGGCGACGTGGGCAGCCAGGTGGCGGACGCGCATCTGAAGGTGAACTGGCACGCCGATATCTGGAAAAATCCCGATGGCAGCCTCTACGCCATCGAAATCGGCGCCGAACCCGCGATGGACTGGTGGTCGGTGCCGGACAAGACGCTGCGCACCTACGACGCCCTTCTGGTCGACTCGCTGCTGACCGGTGCTTCCAGCGTGATCGGCGCCTACAAGGCCGTGACCCATCCCTACAAATCGCGCTGGATCACCTGCCAGAACGCCGGCGGCAACAATCGCGGCCGCAGGCACTGGGTGGGCGGCGCCTGCCCCACGCTGACCTATCTGCCGAACAGGGCCTATTGGATCGCCAGCGGCCTCGTGCCCCCGCTCAACCTCGCCGCCAAACCGGCCCCCTACTCCGCCATCAGCGGCGGCTCCGCCACCTACGTGCCCTGCACCAACCAGAGCCATCGCAACAACATCGACGGCACCGGCGGCTATGAAGGCCGCGGCGTGCTGCCCAATCCCGATTGCGTGGCGTTCCTGCGCCAAACCCCGGAAGATGTCGCCAGCGCCCGCATCAACGCCCATGTGGGCCTGCACGTCTTTCTGCACTACCGCTCCAACCGAACCCGCCAGCGCCCCGGCGACAGCGCGCCCGACATCGCCAACACCCCCATCAGCATGATCATGGGCCTCAGCCGCGGTACCGCGCCGGCCTACGACTTCACGTCCGACGGCATGCCGCAGCCGGTCCACGCCTACGCGGACTTCCGTACGACGCCGCAGGGCAAGGATGGCTACGTCTTTCCGGTGGGTGGGGAGGGTGTGTGGAGCACCACCACCGGCGATGCGTCGCACGCGGTGAACTACAGCTATTTCATGTATCTGATGGAAGGCGAGCGCTACCACCTGGAAGCCACGCTCGATCTCGCCACCAACCTGGTGCATCAGGGCATCGACAATGAATATTCGAACCGCCCCAAAAGCCCCGTGGCGAAAGGTGGGTTCGGCCGTGCCACCAAGGCCCCGGACACGATCTACGACGCCATCGCCGGCCTCAACGGGCAGGTCCGCTCCGCCGGCTGGGCGCTCATCATCGTGGGCAGCGCCAACGCCGTCATCCCGGATCGGCACGTCGCCAACCGGTTCTTCCGACGCCTGAATCAGCAGCAAGGCATCTATATGCGTGATATCCTGGCTTATCTTCCGGCCGACGCCAAAGCCAGCGGCGAGCCGCCGTTCACCGATGAACTCGGGCTCGGTAACCCCTGGATGACGGCCTTCAACACCCAGGGCGCCTACCATAATTGGAACGTCTCGGAACTCCCCGAGGCGCGGGCCTGGGGGGATTTCACCGCCAGGGTCTCGATCGGCATGGTGGAAAGTCAGATCTTCAAAACACTCGCGTATCGGAGCAACACCAAGCAGCGCGGCGCGGTCTACGATGCACAAACCAACCGCTATCTGCCGCGCACGGAGGGCCGCATCCGCACCGCCGAGGACAACACGACCTATGCCGGCAATCTCGATGACAAGACCGGCAGGCTCTCGATCAAACCCACCGTCAAACTGTCCGACGGCGACGTGTTCTACATGGAAGAGGTCAACATTAATGGTGACCCGGTCAAAACCTCGCCGGACCTGAAGGCCGGAACGCCGTATTATCTGGTCCAGGTCAATGGTGACAGCGCTCGCCTGTCCCTGACGCCGAACGGCCCGCCGGTGACGATCACGGCGCCGATGTGGGTTGAGATGTCATGCGACCCGAAGCGACCGTTCGATCCCCTTACCATGCCGCCGCCGCCAAATCTCACGGCAGACGACTACGTGCCGATCCACAAGGCCGCTCTCGTCATGGCGCATCGTTCTGGAAACCAGGAGGCGACAGCCCTGATCGTCAAAAAGATACAGGCCTTCACCGCCAGGATCGACAGTTCGAAATACGCGGCCTGGGATTTCGCGGTTTAGCCGATTATTGGCCCGAGAGCCGTCGATCCGTCTCGATTACCGCCCGCAACAGCACATTCGCCCCAGCCGCCACGTCGTCCTGTGTGGCGCTTTCCGCCTCGTTGTGGCTGAGCCCGCCGGCACATGGCACGAAGATCATCGTGGTCGGCGCCACGCGCGCGATGTAGGCGCTGTCGTGCCCGGCACCGGACACCAGGTCCCGGCTTGCAAAACCGCATTGCGCGGCCGCTTCGCGCACGGCCGCGATGCAGTCGGCGTCGAAATGCACCGCGGGCGACTCCCAGGTCTGCTCCAGGGTGAGTTCCAGCCCATCCATCTCCGCGATCTCCGCCACGGCATCGCGGAATTCGGCGTCCATCCGGGCCAGCACGGCATCGTCGGGATGGCGCAGATCCACCGTCAGGAACACCTCGCCCGGGATCACGTTGCGGCTGTTCGGCTTGCATTCCACCATGCCCACGGTGCCCACCGCATCCGGCGCGTGGGCCTTTGCCACGCGATGCGCCGTCTCGATCATACGTGCCGCGCCCAGCAGGGCGTCGCGTCGCAGACGCATCGGCGTGGCGCCGGCATGCCCGTCCGAGCCCACCAGGCGCGCCTCATACCAGCGAATGCTTTGCACCCCCGTCACCACGCCGATCGTGCACGCCTCCGCCTCCAGGATCGGCCCCTGCTCGATATGCAGCTCGAAATGCGCGGACAGCGGATGGCCCAAGGCGGCGTCTCCGCGATACCCGATCGCGTCCAGCGCCGCGCCGAACCGCACCCCCTGCCGGTCCGCCCGGCTGAGCGCGTAGTCCGCCGTGAACGCGCCGGCGAAGGCGCCGGATGCCAGCATGGCCGGGGCGAAGCGGGCCCCTTCCTCGTTCGTCCAGTTGATCAGTTCCAGCGGCGCATGGGTCTGCAGCCCGGCATCGTCGAGGCTTCGCAGAACCTCCAGCCCGGCCATCACCCCGATGATCCCATCGTATTTGCCGCCGGTGGGCTGCGTGTCGAGATGGCTGCCGATCGCGATCGGCGCGAGGGTCGCGTCGCGTCCGGCGCGGCGGGCGAACATGTTGCCGAGGCCATCGACCGACACCGTGCAGCCCGCCGCCTCGCAGGCCGCACGGAACCAGTCGCGAACCCGCCGGTCCTCCTCGCTCAACGCCAGCCGGCAGATCCCGCCTTTGGCGGTGGCGCCGATCTCAGCGGTCTCCTGCACGCTGGCCCACAGGCGGTCGCTGTTGACGGCGATATTGGCGGGGATGGTTGCGGTCATGGCGGGCCCGATCGGTTTCGGCGCAAGTGTCGGTGCCCCATCACGCTCACGCAACCCCGCGGCGCACCATCGCGGCGGTTTGCGCCCACGGCACTGGCCGATAATCGGCGGCCACGCGCGCGGCCCAGGCCTGAAGCCCCGCCGGGTCTGCCAGCACATCGGCCACCGCCCGCGCGCAATCCTCGGGATCGAGCGGATCGAAATACCGCACCAGATCGCCGCCCACCTCCGGCACCGAGCTCGCGCATGACGCGAGGCAAGGCCGCCCGAACGCCAGGCTCTCCGCCACCGGCAGCCCCCAGCCTTCATACAGCGAGGGAAACAGCGTGAAGTCGCAGCCCCGATACAGCGCCGCCATGTCGCCGTCGCTGGCGCCATGACGCAGGATCACATGACCATCCAGGTAGTCGGACGCCTCCAACAGCCGCACGAGATCGCCAGAAAGCCCGCCCGGCCGCCCCGCGAACACGAGCGCCGGCACCGCGCCCGGCCCAAGCTCGGCCAACAGAATCCGCCACACATCCACCAGCAGCGCATGGTTCTTCCGAACCTCGATGGTGGAGACGAACAGGGCATAGGGGCGACCGATGCCGGCTTTTTCCGCCTGGGCCGCCGCCGGCAATCCGTCGCCCAGCCGCACCACGTGCACGCCCCGCTCCGCCATGCCCGCCGCCGCGCGATAGGCCGCAAGATCCCGCGCCGTGGCGTGGGAGATGGCCAGCAGCCGGTCCGAGACGGCCAGCATGCCGTCCAGCCAACGCCGAAACCGGGTGGCTTGCAGCGGATCGAACCATTCCGGGCGCAGAACCGGAATGATGTCATAAACCAGCAGCGCCACCGTCACGCCGTGGCGCGCCCGGGCGCGGGCCACCTGCGCCGCATGATCGGGATCCGACCATCCGGCGCCGGCCACCAGCAACACGTCGCCCGGCCGCATCGCGGACTTCGGCCTTGAGAAGCGGGGGAGCAAGCTCGCAGGCACGGCCCATAGGGCCCGCCACGCCTGGAGTTGAAGGCTCGCGCCAGAGGGCTGGTCGGGTGGCGGCGCATCCTCTGCCAGCGCATCGAACAAGGCCGCGATCTCCGCCCAGGCCACCGCCTCAAACCCGTGATCGCCGTGTCGCACGAACCCCACATCGGCGTCGTCCTGCACCAAGGCCCGGCTGAGTTCGAACACCACGCGCTGCACGCCGCTTGGCCTGCGAAACACGCTCGCATACCCCACGAGATCGCCGACATCCACCCACAATGTCATGCGGATATCGCCCGCAGCACATCCCGCGCCACATCGTCCCAATCACGCATAACGGGCACGGCTGGGGGCGGCGGCGAGGCCAGATACGCCGCGATATCCGCCGCCAGGCGGGCCGCGTTCTCCGGGTGCGGAGTGGCTGACAGGCACGCTTTTCCCGCCACGGCCGCGTTCAGCGCGATGCGCCCCCATCCGCCCGGCGCAGCCATCGCGATGCAGAAAACGCAATCCCGCAACAGCGCAGCCTCGAACGCGGGCGAAGGGGATTGGACGAGAACGATTTTGCCGCCGAGACCGTCGCTGTTGCGGATCTGCGCCAGAACGTCGTCCGCCAGCGCCCCGGCCGCGCCCGCGATCACCAGATCGGGAAGCCCGGACACCGTCTCCATCAGCCGCCGCCAGGCCAGCAGAAGATGCCGCGTCTGGCCCGCCGCCCCGATGGGCCCGGCCGCCAGCACGAAACGACGATGCGGCATCGGCGCGGCGGGGGAGGGGCTGCCCGCCACCGATGCGCCCGCGATCCCGGTCACCTCCGTGTCCCAGCCCGCAGGCGCGCCCGTCGCCGATATCACCACGCCCACGTGCGGCTGCGTCGCGCGGAACCAAAGATCGGCCTCGATGCGTTCTCGCGGTGTCAGCCAGTCGCGCCGTAGAAAAGGCGTCGCATCCACCAGCAACAACGCGAGCCGAACGCCGTCCGCGGCAAACCGCGACGCATCGCCGGACGCGCCCATCATCAGCACCACGTCACCGCTGCCGGGACGGGCGGTGTCCGCCATCACAGCGGCCGGGGTCACGGCGTCACGCGTCACACGGCCGCCCTCGCGCCCCGCCAGCGCGGCACGTTGCAACCGCACGAATTGCCTGATCGCCGCGCGCGTCCGCTCCGGCAGCGCATCCCAAACCCGCCGCAGCCGGGACGCGGACGGCGCCGACGCCTCCGGAAGCCGGTCACAAAGAACCAGCGCGGGCCACCGATACAGGCCAAGCCCGGGATCCCGGCGGCACAGCACGGCATCGACCGACAGCCGCCCGAACCCCGCGATCAAATGCTCGGCAAAGATCGCCGCTTCGCTTCCGGGCCGGACCCCCGTTGCATCCAGCCAGATCCGCCGCGTCGCCATCGCGCCGTCAGATGCGGCGGACGGTATAAAGCTGCTCCAGAACCCGCACGATCTCGCTGCTGTGGACCGCGTCGCGCGCCTCGAACATCACCTCCAGCTCCGCCGTCTGCACGCTGGGCGAGGCGAACATCCGGTGATGCGACACCTCGATGATGTTGCCCCCGGCGCGCCCGATATGCCCCGCGATATCCGCGAGCACGCCGGGTCGGTCGGGAATTTCCAGAATGAGACGGAGCAGCCGGCCGTCGCGCAGCAGATTGCGCAGCAGCACGTTGGCCAGTATCCGCGCGTCGATGTTGCCGCCGCACACCGTGGTGCCCACGCGCTTCTTGGCAAACCGCTCCGGAAACGCCAGCAACGCCGCGATCCCCGTGGCGCCCGCGCCCTCGGCCACGATTTTCGATCCCTCGGCGAGCAGCGCGATCGCCTCCTCCACCGCCCGCTCCGGCACCACCAGCACGTCGTGCACATGCGCGCGGATGACCGCAAGCGGCGCCACGCCGATGTCGCGAACGGCGATGCCCTCGGCGATGGTGGCGCCACCGACCGAGACCGGCTGGCCCGCAAGCCGCTGGGCCAAAGCCGCGTAGGCCGCCACCTCCACGCCGATCACCTCCATGCCGGGGCGCAATGCGGCTGCCACCGTGGCGCAGCCGGCGATCAACCCGCCGCCACCCACGGGCAACACCAGCATGTCCAGATCCGGCACATCCTGCAGCATTTCCAGCGCCATGGTGCCCTGTCCGGCCATCACGCCGTCATCATCGTAGGGATGCACGAACACCAGGCCCTCGGCGGCGGCCAGCGCCTGCGCGTGCTCGGCTGCCTCGGCCAGGGTCTCGCCGTGCAGCACCACACGGGCGCCCCAGCCGGCCGTGCGCGTCACCTTCGTCACAGGCGTGTGCTTCGGCATCACGATCACGGCCGCCACGCCGAGCAGCTGCGCATGACGCGCCACCGCCTGGGCATGGTTTCCGGCCGACATCGCCACCACGCCCCGCCGGCGCTCCGCCTCGGTCATCAGCGCCAGCCGGTTCGCCGCACCGCGCTCCTTGAAGGCGCCGGTGGCCTGTAGGTTCTCCAGCTTCAGGAACACCTGCGCCCCGGTGGCCCGCGACACGCTGTCGGAATGCAAAAACGGCGAGCGCAGCACGCGCCCCTCGATGCGCGCGGCGGCATCGCGCACATCGGCCAGACTGATCATCGCCTTAGACAAATTTTACGGACAGGATCTCCTACGTCCGGTCGCCACCCGGCGCGGGCACCGAAATGGTGTCGCCCACCTTCTTGCCGATCAGCGTCTTGGCCAGCGGGCTGGAGATGGACAAACGCGCCTGCTTGATATCGGCCTCGTGCTGACCCACGAGCTGATAGGTGATCTCCTTGTCGGTCTCCTCGTCCAGCAGCTGCACATGCGCGCCGAACTTCACCATGTCGCCTGACAACGTCGACGGATCGATCACCTCGACCGCCGAAATCACCTCCTCCAGCTCCTGCACACGCCCCTCGATGAAGCTCTGGCGCTCGCGGGCGGCATGATACTCGGCGTTTTCGCTGAGATCGCCATGGCTGCGCGCTTCCGCGATCGCCACGATCACGGCCGGCCGCTCGACGCTGCGCAGGTTGCGGAGCTCGTCCTCAAGACGCTGAAGGCCAGGCGCGGTCATCGGAAATTTCTGCACTTCGAGGCCTCGGCAAGGTGGGAGGTGTTAACACCCGCATTTGCGGGTGCCCGTTCATCTGGACCCAATCCAGATACCTCGAACGCCTCTATCGCAGCGAAGGTTGCCCCGGCCACGATAAGACCACAGTCAGCTCGTGCTGGCTGCCACGTCCGAAGTCCAGACGCGCCGCGTCAGAACGAAGCAGGAAAATACGACTGCAACGGCGCAACTTCAAGGGTCCCTGATTTCAGCGCCGCAATCGCGTGCGCCGCCGCCCTGGCGCCCGCGATGGTGGTGTAATGCGGCACGCCGTGGGTGAGCGCGCTGCGGCGGATGTCGAAACTGTCCGTCACGGACTGCGCGCCGGAGGCCGTGTTGATCACCAGCTGGATGGTGCCGGACAGGATGGCGTCCACGCAATGCGGCCGCCCCTCCAGCACCTTGTTCACCACCTTGACCTCCATCCCGGCATCGCGCAGCCGCTGGGCGGTGCCGCGGGTGGCCACGATGGCAAAGCCGATTTCGATCAGCCGGCGCGCCACCCCGATGCAGGCCGCCTTGTCGGTTTCGCGCACCGACAGGAACGCGGTTCCGGCCAGCGGCAGCTTGACGCCGGCCCCCAGCTGCGCCTTGGCGAAGGCGCGCTCGAAGCTGGCATCCAGCCCCATCACCTCGCCCGTCGATTTCATTTCAGGCCCGAGGATGGTGTCCACCTCGGGGAACCGGTTGAACGGAAACACCGCCTCCTTCACCGCCACGTGCCGCGCCACCACGTCGTCATCCAGCTTGAATTCCGACAGTTTCCGGCCGGCCATCACCAGCGCGCCAATCTTGGCCACGGCCACCCCCGTGGCCTTGGCCACGAACGGCACCGTGCGCGACGCGCGGGGGTTCACCTCGAGGACGAAAACCTCGTCGTCCTTGATGGCGTATTGCACGTTCATCAGGCCCACCACGCCGATCGCCTTGGCCATCGCCTCGGTCTCGGCCTTCAGTTCGGTCACCGTGGCCGGGCTCAGCGTGTAGGGCGGCAGCGCGCACGCCGAGTCGCCCGAATGGATCCCGGCCTCCTCGATATGCTCCATCACCCCCGCCACATACACCGTGTGCCCGTCGGAGATGCAGTCCACATCAACCTCGATGGCGTCGTTGAGGTAGCGATCGATCAGCACCGGATTGCTGCCCGACACCACGACCGCCTCACGCATGTAACGATGCAGGCCGCGATTGTCGTACACGATCTCCATCGCCCGCCCGCCCAGCACGTAGCTGGGGCGTATTACCACGGGATAGCCGATCCGGTCGGTGATCGCCTCGGCCTCCTCGGCCGATCGCGCGATGCCGTTCTCCGGCTGGCGCAGCCCCAGCCGGTGCAGCAGGCCCTGGAACCGTTCCCGATCCTCCGCCAGATCGATCGCATCGGCCGACGTGCCGAGAATGGGGATCCCCGCCTTGGTCAACGCCAGGCTCAGCTTCAACGGAGTCTGTCCGCCATATTGCACGATGCAGCCCAGAACGCGGCCGTTGGACTGCTCCCGCCGCGCCAGCGCGATCACGTCCTCCGCCGTCAGCGGCTCGAAATACAGCCGGTCCGACGTGTCGTAATCGGTGCTGACGGTTTCCGGATTGCAGTTGACCATGATGGTTTCGAACCCGGCCTCGCGCAGCGCGTAGGCGGCGTGCACGCAGCAATAGTCGAACTCGATGCCCTGGCCGATGCGGTTCGGCCCGCCGCCCAGGATGATCACCTTGTCGCGGGACGTGGGGTTTGCCTCGCATTGCGGCGTGCCGAAACCGCCCTCGTATGTCGAATACATGTAGGGCGTGGCGGAGGCGAATTCGCCGGCGCAGGTGTCGATGCGCTTGTATACAGGCACCACGCCCAGCCTCAGGCGCAAGGCCGCGATCTCGGTCTCCGCCACGCCGGACAGCACCGCCAGCCGCGCATCGGAAAACCCCAGGGCCTTCACGCGGCGCATGCCGTACGCATCGCGCGGCAACGCCTGGGCCACCTCGCGCTCGGCGGCGATGATCGTCTCCAGCTGCCGCAGGAACCACGGATCGAACTTGCAGGTGTCGTGGATATCCTCCACCGACAGGCCGGCACGCAACGCCTGTGCCGCCATCAGGATCCGGTCCGGCGCGGGCCGGCTGAGCGCCGCGCGATACGCATCGAGCGTGCCGTCGCCCGGCGGCTCCACCGGGTCCAGCCCGGAGAACCCCGTCTCCATGCTGCGAAGCCCTTTCTGCAGCGCCTCCGCGAAGTTCCGCCCGATCGCCATCGCCTCGCCCACGGACTTCATCGCCGTGCCCAGCAAGGCCGGCGTGCCCGGGAATTTCTCGAACGTGAAACGCGGGATCTTGATCACCACGTAATCCAGCGTCGGCTCGAAACTCGCAGGCGTGGTCATCGTGATGTCGTTTTTGAGCTCGTCCAGCGTGTAGCCCACGGCAAGCTTCGCCGCGATCTTCGCGATCGGGAATCCGGTGGCCTTGGATGCCAGCGCGGAACTGCGCGACACGCGGGGGTTCATCTCGATCACCAGCAGCCGCCCATCCGCCGGATTGAGCGCGAACTGCACGTTGGACCCGCCGGTGTCCACGCCGATCTTGCGCAGGCACGCGATCGAGGCGTCGCGCATGATCTGATATTCTTTGTCGGTCAGCGTGAGGGCAGGGGCCACCGTCACGGAATCCCCTGTGTGGATCCCCATCGGATCGACGTTCTCGATGGCGCAGATGATGATGCAGTTGTCCGCGGCGTCGCGCACCACCTCCATCTCGTATTCCTTCCAGCCGAGCACGCTCTCCTCCACCAGCACCTCGGTGGTGGGCGACGCGTCGAGGCCGGACGTCACGATGCGCTCGAATTCCTCGCGGTTATATGCAATGCCGCCGCCGGTGCCGCCCATCGTGAAAGACGGCCTGATCACCGCGGGCAGCCCCACCTCGGCCAGCACCGCGCGCGCCTCGTCCAGCGTGTGCGCAATGCCGGAGCGCGGGCTTTCGATGCCGATCTCGGTCATCGCATCGCGAAACTTCAGCCGGTCCTCGGCGCGGTCGATCACGTCGGCCTTGGCGCCGATCAGCTCCACGCCGTGGCGCACCAGGGCGCCGGAGGCATCCAGCGCCATCGCCGTGTTCAATGCCGTCTGCCCGCCCATCGTGGGCAGCAGCGCATCCGGCCTCTCACGGATGATGATCTTCTCCACCATCTCGGGCGTGATCGGCTCGATATAGGTGGCGTCTGCCATGTCCGGGTCGGTCATGATCGTGGCGGGGTTGGAGTTCACCAGGATCACCCGAAAGCCTTCCTCCCGCAGCGCCTTGCACGCCTGCGCGCCGGAATAGTCGAACTCGCAGGCCTGGCCGATCACGATGGGGCCGGCGCCGATGATCATGATGGATTTGATGTCTGTCCGCTTTGGCATGATGGACCTTCAGGATTGGGCGCGCGCGGGCGCGTGGAATGTGGGCATGATCCGCCGCAGAGAGGCGTTGAAAAGCGGTACGGTGGCCGTGGTGTCGCCGGGGGTGGGGCTGTGGATCATGCCTTGCCGATCATGGCCTTGCCGATCAGGCCGCTGCGCGACGGCCCAAGGCTGGAGTGGATTTGAAACACCTTGCCCTTTTATGCCAATTTTTCTCTATACGCCCATAATCTCCCTCAAACGCCCATCGCCGCGACAAATCGCGTGAACAGATGATGGCTGTCAGACGGCCCGGGGCTCGCCTCTGGATGATACTGCACGCTGAAGCAGCGCTTCTCTGCGCAGGCCAATCCCTCGTTGGACCCGTCGAACAGGCTCACATGCGTGACCACCACACCCGGGGGCAGCGACGCCGCATCGACGGCGAAACCATGGTTCTGGCTGGTGATCTCCACCTTGCCCGTCGCCAGTTCCTGCACCGGCTGGTTGGCGCCGCGATGCCCGCGGTCCAGCTTGAACGTCCGCCCGCCGAGCGCGATGCCCAAAAGCTGGTGGCCCAGGCAGATTCCGAAGATCGGCTTGCCCGCCGCCATCACGCCGTGGATGGCCGGCACCGCGTAGATGGCCGTCGCGGCCGGGTCGCCCGGCCCGTTCGACAGGAAAACCCCGTCCGGCGCATGGGCCAGAATGTCCTCGGCGGTGGACGTCGCGGGCACCACCACAACCTCGCACCCCGCGGCCGCGAGACAGCGCAGAATGTTGCGCTTGGCCCCGTAATCCACGGCCACCACACGGCGCGCAGGATGAGACTGAACGCCGGTGCCCACGCCCCACGCCCAGGTGGTCTCGTCCCACCGGTAGCTCTGCGTGCAACTGACCCGCTTTGCCAGATCCATGCCCTCCAGCCCCGGCCAGCCCTTGGCCTGTGCGATCAGCGCCGCCACGTCGAACCGGCCATCGGAGGGAAAGCTGATCACACCGGTCGGCGCGCCTTCATCGCGAATACGCAGCGTCAGCGCCCGCGTGTCCACACCGGCGATCCCCGGCACGTTCTGCGCCCGCAGCCAGGCATCGAGCGTCTGCGTGCTGCGCCAGTTGCTCGGCTCCGTGATATCCTGCTTCACCACCAGCCCGCTGGCCGCGATCCCGGCCGCCTCGAGATCCGCAAGGTTGGTCCCCACATTGCCGATATGCGGGAAGGTGAAGGTGATGATCTGCCCCGCGAAGGACGGGTCGGTCAGCGTCTCCTGGTAGCCGGTCATGCCCGTGTTGAAGCATACCTCGCCAATGGCTGCGTCGGACTGCGTGTGCGCTCCGAAACCACGGCCCCAAAAAACGCTGCCATCGGCCAGCACCAGCACGGCGGTGGCACCGGTGGGCGGTATCGTCTGATCGGTCATGGGCGCACTCGCGACAGGGGTTGAGCCGGGGAGCTGATCCAGGGCCAGGCCGGTGGCGGCAATCACCGCGGCGTAATGGCGCGGCGGGATGGCACGCGCCTGGCGCCATTTGCGCAACGCCTCGGTGCCCACGCCCAAAAGCCTGGCGGCAGGCTCCGGCCCGCCCAGCCGTTCGATGATGATTTCGACGGTGATGCTCATGGCGAACCTATATGGGAACTTATTTCCCAAGACAACCGTCCCGATCCAGGCTGGGAAGAAACCTCCCTGGCACCACCGCGTCGCAGAACAGGCGACGTTCGCGGGCCGATCTTGTATACCCTGTCAAATCTCCACGGAGCCCACCATGAATCTGCGTGACCAATTCACCGCCGCGCTGAAAACCGCCATGCTCGCGAAAGACGCCCCCCGTGTCGGCGCCCTGCGCATGGTCACCGCCAAACTCAAGGATTCCGACATCGCCGCCCGTCCCAAGGGCATCACCGCGATCCCGGACGACGAGATCATCGCCATGCTGAAGACCATGGTGAAATCCCGCCGCGAAAGCGTCGATCTCTATGTCCAAGGCCACCGCCAGGACCTGGCCGACAAGGAACTTGCCGAAATCGCCGTCATCGAGCACTTCCTGCCCGCCCAGATGGACGACGCCGCCACAGAGGCCGCCATCGTGGCCGCCATCGCGGAGAGCAATTCGGTGTCCACGAAGGACATGGGCAAGGTGATGGCCATCCTGAAAGCCAAACACGCCGCCGCGCTCGACATGTCGAAGGTCAATCCGATCGTGAAACGGCTGCTGGGCGGCTGATGCGCCTGCCGGACGGTTTCCTCGACGAGCTTCGCGCCCGCACGCCGCTGTCCGCCATCGTCGGCCGGCGCGTCAAGCTCGCCCGCTCCGGTCGCCATTGGAAAGGCTGCTGCCCCTTCCACAACGAAAAATCGCCTTCCTTTTATGTGTATGAGGACGGCTATCACTGCTTCGGCTGCGGCGAACACGGCGACGCCGTGGGTTTCCTGATGAAATCCCAGGGCCTGCAATTTCGTGACGCCGTCGACCTTCTGGCGGCCGAGGCGGGCATGGATGTGCCGAAGCCCACCGCCGAGGCCGCCGAAGTCGAGCAACGCCGGCTCGACCTGCACGCCGTCCTCGAAGCCGCCGCCGCCCTCTACCAGCGCCGCCTTCACGCCCGGGAAGGCGCCCGCGCGCTGTCCTACCTCCACGACCGCGGCCTTACCGACGACACCATTGCCCGCTTCGGCCTCGGCTGGTCCGGCGAGGGCAGGGGGGGGCTCGCCCCCGCTTTGGCCGCGTCGGACATCGATGTCCCCATGCTCGTGGAAGCCGGGCTCATGCGCGAAAGCGACGATGGCCGCGCGCCTTACGAGCTGTTCTTCAACCGCGTCATGTTCCCCATTCGCGACCGTCGCGGCCGCGTCATCAGCTTTGGCGGCCGTATTTTGGGAGATGGCCAGCCGAAATACGTGAACGGCCCCGAGACCCCGCTGTTCTCCAAGCGCCGCACGCTCTACGGCCTCGACCTCGCCCGCGAAGCCGCCCGCAAAGGGGCCGCCATCGTCGCCGTCGAAGGCTATATGGACGTCATCGCCCTGCACCAGGCCGGCTTCCACGGCGCCCTCGCCCCCCTCGGCACCGCGCTCACCGAAGAGCAGCTGGCCGAAATGTGGAAACTCTCCCCCGTCCCCATCCTGTCCTTCGATGGCGACGCCGCGGGCCAGCGCGCCGCCTTGCGCGTGGCCGACGTCGCCCTTCCGGCGCTGACCCCCGAACGCAGCCTGCGCCTGGTGCGCCTGCCCGCCGGCGAGGACCCGGACACGGTGGTGCGCAAGCACGGCCCCGCCAAGTTCCAGGACTATCTGGACCTTTCATCGCCCCTCTCCAGCGCCCTGTTCGGCCTGATGCAGGAAGGGGTGCCCAACACCCCCGAAGGCCGCGCCGGCCTGCGCACACGCCTCGAAGCCGCCGCGTCCCGCGTCGCCGACAAGGCGCTTTCCAGCGAAATACGCAGCGCGCTGCTCGACCAGTTCTTCGCCGCCCGCCAAAAACCCGCGCGGGTGCAGACATCCTTCGCGCGGCGCGACCGCTTCGGCACGCCGCTGAAGCCACCGCCCGCCTTCACCCGCCCCATCCCCGGCGCCGAGGCGGCATCCTCCGAACGCGCCCGCGCGCTGGTCGCCATTCTGCTGCGCCACCCGTTCCTGCTTCCCGAGATCGAGGAGGCGTTCGGCGGGCTGGACCTGCCAGACGCGCTCGCCACCCTGCGTTCGGCCATATTGCATTGGAGCGCTGCGGCGCAGGTGCTTGACTCGAAGGCCTTGATCACCCACCTCCACGAAGTGGGGATGGCCGCGCAAGCGGCGCATACCCTTTCAGCTTCGCCCGTGCCACTTCCCGTGTGCGCATCCGAAGCCGCGATGCCAGCGGAGGCGGCTGCGGGATGGTGGCATTTCTTCGGTCTCATGGACCCCGGCCGGCTGGAAAATGAAGTGGCCAACGCAAGCCTTGCGTTCGCGCAACGTGCCGATGCCGCAAGCCAACGCCGGCTGGTGGCGCTCTGCACGGCGCGCGACGCGTTGCGTGGCGGACGAATTGGGTGGGACGAGACGGGTGCCGACGACGGCTGAGGCCACCTTGAGACGCTGACGATCCGCAGGCTGCTTCCAGGCAGCACGCTGACTGAATCTATTTTCGGAGACCGCTGAACGATGGCAACCAAGCCCACCGCCGCCGCAGACACCGCAGCCACCGACCAGGATACCGATACCAACCTGCTCGATGTGCAATCCGCCGCGGTGAAGCGACTGATCGCAAAGGGCAAGGAGCGCGGCCACATCACCTTCGACGAGCTGAACGCGGTTCTGCCGCCGGAGCAGAACTCGTCCGAGCAGATCGAAGACGTGATGGCCAACCTGTCCGAGATGGGCATCCAGGTCGTCGAGGGCGAGGAAAGCGAGGACGGTGATTCCGCCGTCGTCAAACCGGAGAAATCCGAGGACGACGACGAGGAGAAAAGCGGCAACGTCGACGAGGAAAGCCTCGGCCGCACCGACGACCCCGTGCGCATGTATCTGCGCGAGATGGGCAGCGTGGAACTGCTCTCGCGCGAGGGCGAGATCGCCATCGCCAAGCGCATCGAGGCCGGCCGTGACATGATGATCGGCGGGCTCTGCGAAAGCCCGCTCACCTTCCGCGCCATCATCGCCTGGCATGAGGCGCTCAAGGCCGGCCGCATGCTGCTGCGCGACATCATCGACCTCGAGGCCACCCAGGGCGGCCCCCCACCGGCCGCCGTGGCCGAAGGGACCGAGGCCGAGGAAGGCGTCGAGGTCGCGGCCTTCGATGCCCCGCCGCCGCCGCCGCCCAACGATGACGACGAGGACGGCGAGGGCGAAGGCAGCGGCCTGTCGCTCTCGGCGCTCGAGGAAAAGCTGAAGCCGGAGGTTCTGGCCAATTTCGAGGAGATCGAGACCCTCTACAAGAAGCTGCACAAGATGCAGTCCAGGCGCCTGGACAGCATCGTGTCGGGCGAGGAGGTCAATCTCCGCAACGAGAAATCCTACGAGAAGCTGCGTGAGGAGCTTGTCGCCAAGGTCGAGCAGGTCCGCCTGCACAACAACCGCATCGAAGAGCTCGTCACCCAGCTCAAGCAGCTCAACCAGCGCCTCACCACGCTGGAAGGCCAACTGATGCGCATGGCCGAAGGCACCAAGGTGCCGCGCGACGACTTCCTCCACCACTATCGCGGCCATGAGCTCGACCCCAACTGGATGGAGCGGATTGGCAAGCTGAAGGGCAAGGCGTGGCCCGCCTTCGTTGCCAAGAACACCGTGGAAATTCCCCAGCTGCGCGGCCAGATCTCAGGCGTGGCCACCGATGCCGGCCTGCCCATCAGCGAATTCCGCCGCGTCTACATGACCGTCAGCCGCGGCGAGCGTGACAGCGCGCGCGCCAAGAAGGAGATGATCGAGGCCAATTTGCGCCTCGTGATTTCGATCGCCAAGAAATACACCAATCGCGGCCTGCAATTCCTCGACCTGATCCAGGAAGGCAATATCGGCCTGATGAAGGCCGTCGATAAGTTCGAATACCGTCGTGGCTACAAGTTCAGCACCTACGCCACCTGGTGGATCCGCCAGGCGATCACCCGCTCGATCGCCGATCAGGCCCGCACCATCCGCATTCCCGTGCACATGATCGAGACGATCAACAAGCTGGTGCGCACCTCGCGCCAAATGCTGCACGAGATCGGCCGGGAACCGGCGCCGGAGGAGCTCGCCGAGAAACTCGGCATGCCGCTCGAGAAGGTCCGCAAGGTTCTCAAGATCGCCAAGGAGCCGATCTCGCTCGAAACGCCGATCGGCGACGAGGAGGACAGTCATCTCGGTGACTTCATCGAGGACAAGGCCGCCGTCATTCCGCTCGACGCCGCCATCCAGGCCAATCTGCGCGAAGCCACCACCCGCGTGCTGTCCAGCCTCACGCCGCGCGAAGAACGTGTCCTGCGCATGCGCTTCGGCATCGGCATGAACACCGACCACACGCTGGAGGAGGTCGGCCAGCAGTTCAACGTCACCCG
>JANYFG010000101.1 GCA_025362815.1 Rhodospirillales bacterium | reverse complement strand
CTTCACCTTGCCATCAGCAGCGGCATGCCAGGGCACCTCGGCGCCAATGTGCCTCGCGGTCCGCCGCATCTACTGCAACAAATCCTCTCAGCGGCCTTTGTGCTCGCTTGGCTGGTGGCGATATCGTCCATCCGTGGGCGGACGGGGTGACCGGGTATGGCGGCGCTCGGCCGCGCGAGGAGGTATGGCAAATTTGCCGGACCATTTTTCGTGTATCGGTTCTAGCCAGCCGTCATATTCTCTATCTTCGCCGCGACCCACGTCCCCGTTGGCTCCGGCTGAATTGGCAGGGTAGGCAAATTTGCCGACCCTCTTTCATGCTGGATCTGCATCAAGCGGCAAACTTGCCGCTTGCGGCGTCAAGCCCAACTGGTTCCGCCCTGGTCCCGCACAAAATGCGAGCCGTGCGGCTTAGATAACAAAAATTACCGTAACTGACTGATTTTGTTTAGAGAGTCTGGAGCGGGCGAGGGGGATCGAACCCCTGACCCCAACCTTGGCAAGGTTGTGCTCTACCGCTGAGCTACGCCCGCATTCCAGTCTCGGCCGCCGGTCTCGATGCAGCCCCTGGGGCGTGCGCGAGTGGCGAGGCGCGGTTTCTAGGCGTGATTTCCGAACGATGCAAGAGGCGCTGCGCACCGTTATGCAACTCTGCCTTGCCCGCCACCATTTTTCGTGGCTTGTGCGATGCCATCCGCGCGACATCTAACAGACAGCGGCAAGCAGCGAAGCGAGCATCGGCATGGACTACATCATCGGTCAGAATCCGCCTGCACCCGCAGCAGGCGCGCATCCCGCGGCATCTGACGTGTCCATCGTCGATGCCACCGAGGCCAGCTTCATGGCCGACGTGATAGAGGCGTCGCGCAGCATTCCCGTGATGGTCGATTTCTGGGCCACCTGGTGTGGCCCGTGCCGCCAGCTGACGCCCACGCTGGAAAAGGTGGTGCGTGCCGCCGGCGGGCGGGTGAAGCTGGTGAAGGTGGATGTGGACAAGGCCCCGAATCTCGTGGCCCAGCTCAGCCGCATGGGCCTTCCCCTGCAGTCCATCCCCACCGTGGTGGGGTTCTGGCAGGGCCAGATCGCAGACATGTTTCAAGGCGCGCAGACCGAGTCGGAGGTGAAGCGGTTCACCGAGGCGCTGTTGAAACTCGCGGGCGGCGCCATGCCGGCGGCCGATCTCATCGCCGAGGCGAAGCTCGCCATCGAAGCCGGCCAGCCCGAGCAGGCGGCCGAGCTGTACAGCGCCGTGCTCGACCAGGACCCCGAGAGCCCGGAGGCCTGGGGCGGCCTGATCCGTACCATGTTGGCGCTGGGCGAGGAGGCGCAGGCCACGGAGGCTCTGGGCCAGGTGCCGGAAAAGATCGCGGAGCATGCCGAGATCACCGGCGCCCGCAGCGCGCTCGATCTGGCCGTGGAAGGCCGCGCGGCTCAGGGCCAGCTGGCCAGCCTGGAGGCGCGGCTCGCGGCAGACCCGGCGGATCATCAGGCCCGGGTCGATCTGGCCACCGCCTACAACGCCATGGACCGGCGCGAGGACGCGGCGGACGCGTTGCTCGCCGTGCTGAAGGTCAATCGCGGCTGGAACGAAGGGGCGGCGCGGATGCAGCTGCTGAAGTTCTTCGAAGCCTGGGGGATGGACGATCCCACCACCATGACGGCACGCCGCAAGCTGTCCGCCTTGCTGTTCAGCTAGACCGGCCGGCGCTGATCGCACCCACTCCCTTGTACCCTGGCCCGGACCGACCGTGACATGAAGGATATGCAGCCGCGCCTTGGGGACCTCCCCGAGATCTGTCCGGTGTTTCCTCTCACCGGGGCCCTGCTGTTGCCGGGCGGACGCCTGCCGCTGAACATTTTCGAGCCGCGCTATCTGGCGATGACCGAGGATGCGCTGGCGGCGGGGCGGATGTTCGCGATGATTCAGCCGAACGCCGACCAGGACGCGGTGGCACAGGGGCCGATGCTCTACAAGGTCGGCTGCCTCGGCCGGCTCTCCAGCTTCAGCGAAACCGATGACGGGCGCTATCTGATCACGCTGAACGGTCTGATCCGGTTCGACGTGGTGGCGGAGGTGGAGATGCTGCGCGGCTATCGCCGTGTGCGTGCCGATTTCAGCCGGTTCGCGGCCGACCTCGATGAAGCGGCGCCACCCGCGTTGCCAGACCGCGCCGGGCTGCTCGCCGCGTTGCGCGCCTATTTCGACAATCGCGGCTTCGATGCCAACTGGGACGCGATCGAGGAGATGGACGATCACCATCTGGTCACCAGCCTCGCGATGGTCTGCCCGTTCGATCCGTTGGAGAAGCAGGCGCTGCTCGAGGCGATTCCGCTGGCCGAACGCGCCGAGACCTTGCGCACCCTGCTGCGCATCGGCACTCATACCGCGCCGCACGACCCGGACGACGCCCCGCCGCGGCGCATGGCGAGCTGACACGAGGAGCCTTCATGACCGAAGCTGACACACATGGCGTGGCCGTCGATCCGCGCCTGCTCGAGATCCTGGTCTGCCCGGTGACCCGCACCGCGCTCGAATACGATCGCGCCGCCAGCGAGCTGATCAGCCGGGCGGCGGGCCTGGCCTATCCGATACGCGACGGCATTCCGATCATGTTGCCGGACGAGGCGCGCACGCTGGGTGACCCCGCCCATTTCACCGCGTGACGACCGCCACCGAGATCCACCTGCACCGCGCCGAGAAGCGTCTGGACGTGGTGTTCGACGATGGCACGCGGTTCGAACTGCCAGCCGAATATCTGCGGGTGGAAAGCCCCAGCGCCGAGGTGCAGGGCCATGGCCCCGGCCAGCGCAAGACGGTGGCGGGACGCAGGCACGTGGGTATCATGGCGGTGGAGCCGGTGGGCCATTACGCCATCCGCCTGGTGTTCGACGACCTGCACGACACCGGCATCTATTCGTGGGAATTCCTGCACCAGCTCGGCCGCGAACACGCCACGCGTTGGGCGGCGTATGAAGCGGCGCTCGTGGAAAAACGGATGTCCCGCGAGCCTTATAGCGGGATCGGCTGAAGCCGATCCCGCTATAAGCTTATTTTTTCGAGCAATTTCATAGCTTTGTTGATCGCTGCGCGATTCAACTTAGAGCCTGATGATTTAAAGTAGACAAAATCATCAAGCTCTAACTTGTTGTTTTATCGATCATGTTAATGCGTTTGGGTGAAGCAACCCAAACGCATCATGATCTAAAGCGATATTGCTCTGGGCCGCGCCATTACAGAACGTGGAGCGCCGTGAGGCCGGATTCCAGCAGCGCGACGAGATCGGCCTGCGCCAGCGCCACGCAGCCCTCGGTGGGTGCCAGGTCCTTGCGGGCCACATGCAGGAATATGGCCGAGCCGGCGCCCGGCACCACGGGGGCGTCATTCCAGCCCAGCACGGCCACGATGTCGTAGATATCGTCGTCTCGCCACAGCCGTTCGTGGCGGCCCGGGTGGGGCAGGCGCACCATGGTGTTGTAGGCCTTGTCATACCGGTCGTCGCACCAGCCGTCGGTCTCGGCGATCGGCTCGCGCGGAATGATGGGGCTTCGAGCGGCAAGGCGGGCAGGGGCATGTCGGGGCATGCGCACGCGGTCGGCGCGATACAGGATGCGGCGCACCGGCAACAGGCCGGCGGGCGTGGCCTCGTCGCCTTCCTGCTTGTGGACGCGAATGCCGGCGCGCCCAAGGGCCGCACGGAACTGGCGGTCGCCGAATTCCACGCGGCCATCGGGATGGACGATGGCGGTGGTCACAGCAGGTGACCGAAGC
This sequence comes from Rhodospirillales bacterium, assembly GCA_025362815.1. GTDB lineage: Bacteria > Pseudomonadota > Alphaproteobacteria > Acetobacterales > Acetobacteraceae > CAIQQQ01. Next base: position 101,450 of record JANYFG010000101.1, on the reverse strand, counting down.
GCTCTGTCTTGGTGGCGAGATAGGCGTCGTTCACCCCGTTGGGCGCGAAGACATGGCGCTCACGCGACACCACCTCCACACCGCAGGCGACCAGGGCGGACACTTTGTCCGGGTTGTTCGTGAGCAGCCTGACACGGGAGATCCCGAGCTGTTCGAGCATGGTGGCGGCGACGAGGAAGTTGCGCTCATCCGCCCCCCAGCCCAGCGCGCGGTTGGCGTCGATCGTGTCCATGCCCCGATCTTGCAGCGCGTAGGCGCGCAGCTTGTTCACGAGGCCGATGCCCCGGCCTTCCTGCGACAGATACAGCAGCACCCCGGAGCCTTCCTCGCCCATGCGGCGGATGGCGCCGCGCAGCTGGGGGCCGCAATCGCAGCGCAGGCTGCCCAGCAGGTCGCCGGTGAAGCATTCCGAATGCAGCCGCACAAGCGGGGTGGGGGAGGTTTCGGGGTGGCCGACCAGGATCGCCAGATGTTCGATCCCGCTGTCCGGCGCACGAAAGGCCACCACGCGGGCGCCTGACGCATCTTCCAGCGGCACCGCGGCCTCGGCCACGCGGACAAGGGCGGAGGCGGTGATCATCGGGTAGGCGCGCACGTCCGCGGCCGAGACGCACAACACGTCCAGTGCCGCCGCGCGGCGGGCGGCATCGGCACCCGCCAATGCCACCACGGCGGCCGGCAGCAGGCGGCTCAGCTTGATGAGAGCCAGCGCCTCGGCGGCGCCCTTGGGTGGGGTGGTTTCGGTGGGGTCTTCGGGCAGCAGCTGTGCTGCGGTGGGATCGGCCAGGCTGCGCAGCGCTGGCGGGGACAGCAAGGCGGGCGAGAGCAGGATGGCCCGTATCGCTCGCTCGGCTGACGTTCTGGCGGTGGAGGATGTCTGCGCGTCGGGGTTCGAGAACACGGCTGCGGCGCGCCCGCGCGCCAGCAGAAGCAGCGGCGGCTCGACAGTCATCTGCGCGATATCGGCGAGCCCGCGTGCGCCGGCGGTCTCGGCCGGCAGTATCACCAAGTCTTGATCGCCCAAAAGAACCACGGCGGTGCCCCGGCGTAGCTCCCCCACGGCACGATGAACGGCGCGAAGACGATGAATATCCAGACTGGATTCCGCGTCGGCGGGCGAGGCCGTGCGGTGATCGGAGGCGGCTCGCTGGTTGCGAATATCTGCGGATACGGGGCTGTCAGCGCGTGAGTCCGGCGCATCTCTAGGGGGCAGATGGTTCATGCTGGTCTCATGGTATGTGATCCCAAGGGGCCATGCCCGGGGCCCGGAGGCGGTAAATCGACGAAGCGGCGGGGCATCTCATGGCGGTTGTCGGCGCCGCTGGAGAGGCTATAGGACTAGGACACAGGATTTGTGATCGTTGCGTATCAAAACAAGACGCGGAAAACGTTTCGTATTGACATGGTTTGCGGTGTTTGCTGTTTGCTGAATAATATCAATCTCAAAGGTGCTGACATGCCAGCACTGCGACCGGGTGCGCAGTGAGTGCACGGGAGGGCGTCGCCTCCCGGACGGGCTGAATGAGCGAAACAAAGGATAGAGCTGATGTCTGGCGAGCGCCCGATTCTTCTGGTCGACGACGATGATAGCCTGCGGGCCATGCTTGTGGAGCAGCTTGCGGTGGACGGCGAGTTCATCGCTATAGAGGCAAGCACGCTGGCATCGGCGGAAAAGCTTCTGGCGGCCGCGGATGCGCGGTTCGACGCCTTGATCCTGGACGTGACGTTGCCGGACGGTGACGGGCGGGATCTGTGCGCGCGGCTGCGACGCCAGGGCGTGAAGCTGCCGATCATCATGCTGACCGGGGCGGACGACGAGACGGACGTTGTGCGCGGGCTCGATTCGGGCGCCAACGACTATATTGCCAAGCCGTTCCGGCTCGCCGAGCTGTTGGCCCGTCTGCGCGCGCAGATGCGCATATTCGAGAACAGCGAGGACGCGGTGTTCATCATCGGGCCGTATCAGTTTCGCCCATCGGCGAAGCTGTTGCAGGACCCGGCGCGCAAAAAGCGCATTCGGCTGACCGAGAAAGAGGCCGCCATTCTGAAATTCCTGTATCGCGCCGGCACCACGCCGGTGGCGCGCCAGGTGCTGCTAAATGAGGTGTGGGGCTACAACGCCTCTGTCACCACGCACACGCTCGAGACGCATATCTACCGCCTGCGCCAGAAGATCGAGCCGGACCCTGCCAATGTGCGGCTGCTGATCACCGAAGCCGGCGGCTATCGGCTGGACCCGTCGGTGGTCGAGGCGGCCTGATCGGAGCAGGCGCACCGCCCGTGCCTCACGGCGGTGTGGGGTCGTTCGACGGGGACGCGAGCGACGCGCGCGCCAGCTGATCGAATTCCGCCACGGTGAGCGTCTCCGCGCGTCGCGCGCCGTCGATGCCGACGCGGGCCAGCAGCTTTTCGCCCCCCACCGATTTCAGCGATCCCCGCAGCATCTTGCGGCGTTGGCCGAAGGCTGCGGCCGTCATGCGCTCCATGGCGCGAAACAGTTCCGGGGGGGGCTGGCTTACGTGGGGGGTGATGACCACGATGGCGGAGTGTACCTTGGGCGGCGGGCTGAACGCCTGGGGCGGAACACGCAGGCGAAATTCGCACTGCGCCACCCATTGCGCGAGCACGCCGAGGCGGCCGTAGCCATCGGTGTCCGGGGCGGCGCAGATGCGTTGTGCCACCTCCTCCTGAAACATCAGGCTGAGCCTTTCCCATTGCGAGGCCTGACGCAGCCAGCCCACCAGCAAAGGCGAGCCGATGTTGTAGGGCAGATTGGCGATGATCTGCCGCGGCGCCGGCACCAGGGCGGCGAGATCGACGGCGAGCGCATCGGCCTCGATGATGCGCAGCCGATCGGGATGGTGCGCCTGCAATTCGGTGACGGCGCGCACCGCGCGGCTGTCCACCTCGATGGCGGTGACGCTGGTGGCCGCGGTGTCCAGCAGGGCGCGGGTGAGGCCGCCCGGGCCGGGACCCACCTCGATCACGTGCCGGCCCGCGAGGTCGCCGGCCTGGCGCGCGATGCGGGCGATCAGATTGGCATCGAGCAGGAAATGCTGGCCGAGCGATTTGCGCGCATCCAGCCCGTAGGCGCCGACGACCTCGCGCAGCGGTGTCAGGGGTGGCAGGCGACCCGGCGCATTCTGTGTTTCGTGTTCGAGCTCAGGCACGCAGGTCGATCACCGCCCGGCGCTGAAGGTCGCGCATCAGCTGGCGCGACGCGAGTTCGACGCGTTCGCCGAGGATCTTCTCCACCAGCTCGGCGCGGGACGGGATGCCCAAGTTCTTCTGATCGCGCGAGCACAGCATCACCACGCTGATGCCGTCCTCGTTCGGCAGCGGCGGCGTGGCCTGACCCAATGTGAGGCCGGTGAGAAGCGCGCGCATCTGCGGGTTGGCCACCGATTCGAGACGGATCTCGCCGGGATCGCTGGGGCGCACGTTGCCGGCGGCGGTATTGGCGGCCTCGATGGCGTCGCAGCTTTTGGCCGATGCGCTGATCTTTTTGGCGCCTTCCAGCTGCGCCATCTGTTGCGGCGTGGGGGCGGCGGGATCGAGCCGTTGCGCGAAGGGCAGCCAGACCTGGCGGATCTTGAGGATGGTGGCGGGGTCGCGTCCCACCTCGCGCTTGCCGCGCAGGGTGACGATGGAATAGCCGCCTGCCACCTTGATGGGGTTGCTGATGGCGCCGTTCGGCATCTCGCGCACCACGCGCAGCACGGCGGGGTCCAGCTGGTTGGCCTGCAGCCAGCCGAGATCGCCGCCCTGCAGCGCGGTTTGCGACTGGCTGAACTGGGCGGCGATGACCGTGAACGGCGCACCGGCGCGCAGCTGGCTGATCACGGTGTCCACGAAGCGCCGCGCCTCGGTGTCCTGCGACGGATTGGCGACGGGGGTGAAGATCTCGCCCACGCGATATTCCGGCTGGCCGATCTGCGCCTTGATCTGGTTTTCCTGATCCTGGATGTCGGCATCCGACGGTTCGCCCTGCTGGGCCACCTGCTGTCGCAGCACGCGGCCCCAGGCGATCTGCACGCGGAACTGGTCGATCAGCGTGCGCAGCTCCACGCCGGCGCTGCCAAGCTGGCGGGCGAGCGTGCCGGGCGCCATGTTGTTGCGCCCCTCCACATCGGCGATGGCCGCCGCGATCTCGCGATCCTGCACCACCACGCGGCGGCGCTGCGCTTCCTGCAAACGCAGCCGTTCGTCGATAAGCTGGCGCGTGACCTGGCCGGACAGCCGTTCCAGCACCTCGTTGGTGACGGGCAGGCCGGTGGAGATGGCGAACAGGCGGCGCCGGTTTTCCACGTCGCCGCGGCTGATCACGTCTCCGTTCACCACGGCCACGATGGCGGAATCGGGCGGTGCGGCGGGTTTTGCCGTGGTCGGCGCTGCGGGCCGGGTTGGCGGCTTTGCTTGCGGCGTGCCCGACTGCTGGGCCCACGCGGCGGTGGACAGCACCACCGGCAAAACGGCGGACAGAGCGAGCAGGCGAAGGGTTAGTCGTGCGGACATGAAAGCGGTTCGATCCCAGCTGGAGGCGTTGTCGGCATGAAGCGCAAGCCCCTCAATAGGCCTTGAAGCCGAACTCGCCCACCGTCTTTAACGTGATGTTGAGTTGAACCCCGGTGTCGCCGTTGTCGTTCAGCAGCGAGGTGTAGCGCTTGTAGAACCGCACGTCGAAGATGAAGCACTCGTCTTCATAGGTGGCGTTGGCCTCGAAGCCCACGAACTTGTTCAGCCGAAGGTCGCGCCGCACCGTGCCGCCCACGCGCCACAGATCGTATTTCGCGGCCGCCCCGAGCGAGACCTCGTTGCGCGGCGTGGTCAGGGCGGCGAGATAGGTGGGGCTGCCGGGCACGTCGTCGTAGGTGCGGTAGGGCGAGGTGGACGACCACAGATAGCCGGCGTTCAGGTTGTAGCCCTGAAAGCCCGTGGCCATGGTGATATCGGCAAAGCGGGGCTTGAGGCTTTTCTTGTCGAACCGCTCGCGCGCGGTCACGTCCAGATACGGGCCGGGCGAGAAGGCCTGGCGCGCCACCACGTCCGACACCGTGCCACGCAGGCCGGATTGCGCGCTGAAATACGGATCCTTCTGGGCGCGGCGAGATTGGCCCACCAGGCCCTCGATGCGGGCGCCGGCCGGAAAATTCCATTCGCCGCGCAAGGCCGTGACCAGACGCACGCCGCCCTCCAGCCGGTCGACGCCCTGCGAGCGGTTGCGCGCGAACAAGGTGGCGTCGGTGAAGTCGACGTCGAGGCTGTCTTCGTTCGAGATGCGTCCGTCGCGGTAGCTGGAGCCGCGGGGGCTGACCATCAGCTTCGCGATCGGCTCGACGGTCTGCGTGCCCCAGCGTTCGCCGGCGCTGCGCACCAGCGGCAGGCGCCATTCGAGCGACGCGGTGGGCATCGCCTGGCTGGCGGTGGCGGCCGAGATTTTCGAATACGTGGGAATGCGCGTCAGGCCGTGCGAATCGTAGGTGGCGCTGTCGACATTGAAGCCCAGTTTCCACAGATCGCCGACCGGGCCCACGAACGGGCGTTGCCAGCCCAGCGACAGGTTGGCGCGCTTGGTGTTGGTGCCTTTGTCGCGCAGCAGGTTGAAGGCGCCGGCATCGACGTTGAACCGGCCGCCCAGTGCGTCGGGCTCGCTGAAATAGCTGTATTGCGTGCGCGGCAGCAGGAAGGGCAGGCGGCCGGCGTAGTTCACCGCGGACAGGCTCTGATAGTCGCTGAAATTGGTCTTCGACCACGAGCCTTTGCCGAATCCCTCGACGTAGACGGAGCTGCTGAGAAACAACGCCGAGGGGGCGATGCGGTAGTCGCGCACATAGGTGGCCGAGGTGGCGCGGTTGATGTCGAAGCCGTAGCGCCACACGTCGTTGAACACGAACTGGCCCTTGGCGAAGACATGGCCTTCGAACCGGCCCCGCTCGTTGGCGATCGAGGCCGTCACCTTGGTGATGCCGCTGTTGAAGCGCTTGCGATAGTCGAGCAGCAGAGCCTCGCCGGCCTGGCTGGTGAATTCGGGCGAGATCGTGATGTCGGAGCTGTTATCGATCACCACGTAGTAGGGCACGATGGCGAAGGTGCCGAGATGCTTGCTGCCGAACCCGAACGAGGGCACCAAAAGTCCGCTGGCGCGCTTCTGGGTGGGATCGGGATGGGCGAGATACGGCAGGTAGACGACGGGGATGCCGTAGATATCCACCACGGCGTCGCGGTATTCGATGCGCTTGTTCTCGGTGTCCTGGATCGCCTCACGCGCTCGGATGTCCCAGAGCGGGGCGCGGGTGGGGTCTTGGGCGCACAGGTTGCAGGTGGTGTAGATGGCGCGCGTCAATTCGTTGATCTTGGCATCGGTGCGCCGCGCGCCGTTGGCGGCCAGCTTTCCGTTCTGCGACAGCAGGGCGCGCATGCCGGACAGCACGCCGTCCTTCATGTCCTGCGTCAGCTCGGCGTAGTCGGAAAACACCACCTGGCCGTCGGCTTCCTGCAGCACCACGTGGCCGGTGGCGGCGGCGAGCCCGGTGTTGCGATCGAACACGATCTTGTCGGCGCGCAGGGTGCGGTCGTTCTGCCAGGCCTCGACGGCGCCGGTGGCCGTGACGACGCCGGCTTCGCGATCGTATTGCACGTCGTCGGCCGTGAAGGTCACGGGGGCATTGCGGTCCTGCGCCATCGCAGGGCCCGCCAGCAGCAGGCCGAGTGGGAGGGCGAAGGCTCGGACCAGAGACGGCACGTTTGGCATCACTTGCGCTTTAACCATCTTCGAGATGCAGCAGAAGGGCGATCGACAGCATCAGCCCGGACACCGCGGGCGCCCAGGCCGCCAGCATCGGCGGGATGGCGCCGCTCTGGCCGAATTCCTCCGCCACCTTGGACACCACGAACAGGGCGAACCCGGCCGCCACGCCGCTGCCGATCATCTGCGCCACGCCGCCACGCCGGGTTTGGCGCATGGAGAACCCGGCCGACACCAACGCCATCGTGCCGGCCAGCAGCGGAAGGGCGAGCAGCGTCTGGAAATGCAGGCGATGGCGGATGGCCGAAAACCCTGAATTCTCCAACAGCCCGATAAAGCCCGGCAGCGCCCAGACCGACAGCGTATCCGGCGGCGAGAAGCTGTCCTGCACCCGCGTGACGGTGAGGTTGGTGGGCAGGATACGGCGCTCCGGCGGGCTGGGCAGGCCGCCGGGCTTGACGGTGCGCGCCTCGTCGAGCGTCCAGGCGGAGTCGCCCAGCGTGGCGTTGCGGATTTCGATGCGCTCCAGCAGACGATCCTGGCCGTCGAGGCGGAACAGGCTGACATTCTGGGCCGACAGCTTGCCGTCGTGCAGGCTGACGGCGCCGGCATGCAGGATGGCGATGCCCTGCGGCACAAGCTCCTGATCCGATTGCCGCAGCCACAGCTGGCCGCCCGCCAAGGCCAGCGGGCCGCCGCCGTTGCGCAGATAGATGTTGTCCATCGCCTCGGCGCGGGTGCGCATTACCGCCGAGAGCGGGCTGATGGCGGCGGTGGCGAAGGTTCCGAGTGCGATGGCGCACAGCACGGGCGCGGCCAGGAACTGCCAGGCGGACACCCCGGCGGCGCGCGCCACCACCAGCTCCGACGATCGGGTCAGCCGCCAGAACGCTAGAATACCGCCCAGCAGCACCGCGAAGGGCAGGATCTGCATGGCCACCCAGGGCAGGCGCAGGGCCGCGATGGTGCTCATGATCGCATACGTGGCACTGTCCTTTCCGGTGCCGCGCCGCAGGATCTCGATGAAATCGAACAGCCCGACCAGCCCGGTCAGCCCGGCGAGCATGACCAGCACGGAGAAGGTGAAGGCGCGCGAGATATACAGGGAAAGGGTGACGGCGATCGGCACGTGCGCGAATGACTCCTAAGGCCGACGGACGTGTGGCCCTACCCTTGTAGCCGCCTCCGACGCGGGAGGCGAGCCGGGGAAATGCAGCGGGCTATGGCTTCGGCAAAACTTTGCCGGGGTTCATCACGCCCAGCGGGTCCAGCGCGGTTTTGATCCGCCGCATCATGTCCAGCTCGGCGCCGCCGCGCCAATCCGGCATCATGTAGGGCTTGAGCTGCCCCACCCCGTGCTCGGCCGAGAAGCTGCCGTCGAGGTCGCGCACGATCTCGCCCACCATGTCCATGATGGCGTGGTCCTGGGCCAGGAAGGCCGCCGCGTCCATGCCGGGTGGCTGTTCGAAATTCAGGTGGATGTTGCCGTCGCCCATATGGCCGAACGGCACCATGCGGATGCCCGGCATCAGGCGGGCGGAGGCCTCGGCGGCGCGCGCCAGCATCTCCGGCACCTTGGACACCGGGACCGACACATCGTTCTTCACGCTGGCGCCCTCGCGCTTCTGCGCCTCGGCGTGCTCCTCGCGCAGCCGCCACAGATTGGCGCGCTGTGCCTCGCTTTCGGCCATCACGGCGTCTGACACGACCTCCGCCTCCATGGCGGCGGCCAGCACCTCCTCCATCATATCGCGCAGTCCGGCGCCGGCGCGCGGGGTGGCGAGCTCGATCAGCACGTAATGCGCCGCCGGTTGGAAGGGCAGGCTGGTGTTGGGAATGTGGCGCAACACGAATTCCATGCCTGCGCCCGACATGTACTCAAAGGCCTGCACGGCGGCGGGGTCGTGACGTTGGAAGCGCGTGTAGAGCTCCAGCGCCGCCTGCGCCGAGGGCACCGCGCACAGGGCCACCTCGGTCTCGCAGGGCTTGGGCGCCAGTTTCAGCACGGCGGCGGTGATCACGCCCAATGTGCCCTCGGAGCCCACGAAAAGCTGGCGCAGACAATAGCCGGTGTTGTCCTTACGCAGCCGCCGCAGCCCGTGCCAGATCTGGCCGTCCGGCAGCACCACCTCCAGCCCCAGCACCAGGTCGCGCGCGTTGCCGTAGCGCAGCGTGTTGTTGCCGCCGGCATTGGTGGCCAGAACGCCGCCGATCTGCGCGGTGCCTTCGGAGCTGATCGACAGCGGCAGCAGGCACCCGGCCTCGGCCGCCGCCACCTGCGCCGCCTTCAAGGTGACGCCCGCCTCGAGCGTGATGGTCATGTCGATCGGGTCGACCGCGCGGATGGTGTTCATGCGGCCGAGGCTGAGCACCAGCTCGCTGCCATCGGCGGACGGCGTGGCACCGCCCACCATCGACGTGTTGCCGCCCTGCGGCACCAGCGCCACGTGGGCTTCGGCGCACAGCGCCACCACGGCGGCCAGTTCGGCCGTGTTGGCCGGCCGGATGACCGCCGGCGTGCGGCCTTGGTAGAGACGGCGCCAATCCTCGGTGTAGGCGGCCGTGTCGGATGGCTCGGTCAACATGCCGCGCGGGCCCACGACGGCTGAGATAGACGCCAGGATCGTTGCGATATCGAACACCGTGGACTGCTTTGTGATTGTGTCGGGCATATATCTTCCGGCGGCGCTGAGGTTGCGCACATTTCTGCTTACGGATTTCTGATCTCAAAGTACTGGTCGGTGAAGCCAGGTCAATGGAGCGCACCGGGGTGTTACGAACAGGGTTGCTTTATGCTGCCGCCGCCATCGCGGAGATCGGTGGTTGTTACGCCGTGTGGGCGGTGGTGCGGCGCGGTGCCGGCTGGGGCTGGCTGCTCGTTGCAGCGACGTTGCTCGGCGCGTTCGCGTGGCTGCTGGCGCGCACCGGCCAGCAATTCGCCGGCCGCGCGTATGCAGCCTATGGCGGGGTGTATGTCGCGACGTCGCTTTTGTGGCTGTGGGCGATGGAAGGTGAAACGCCCACCCGCCTGGATCTTTTGGGCGCCGCCTTCGTGGTGGCCGGTGCCATCATCATTCTCAACCAATCATAGGCCGGGCGGAATCCGGTGCTGCAACACCTTACCCCTCGTTTCGAACGTCGTCCGTCCTATCGAATGAGCTTGACCCGCTTGCCGTCCACACCCAACGCCAGCTTGCCGGATTTCAACGCCATCGCGTCGGCCCCGAAGACGTCGGCGCGCCAGCCGGTGGTGCAGGCGACAGCGGGCGTCTCTTCCGTGGCCAGGCGATCGATGTCCTCGGCATTGGCCACCAGCTTGGGGGCCACGTGGAACTGCTCGCATTTCGCCGCCAGCAAGACCTTCAGCAGCGAGACCAGCGCGGGCGAGGCTTTCGGCCCCTCGCGTTGGCCCGGCACCTCGGGCAGCGCCTGTTCGGGCAGGGCCTTGGCCTCCGCCACCGCCGCCAGCAGCGACATGCCGGTTTTGCCTTCGGCGAACCCGCGGGTGATCCCGCGCGCACGGGCGAGGTCGTCGGCATTGGTGGGCGCGGTGGCGGCGATCTCCAGCAACGCCTCGTCCTTCAGCATGCGCTGGCGCGGGATGTTGCTGCGCTGCGCCTCGCGCTCCCGCCACGCCGCAAGCGCGCGCAGCACGCCCAGCATGCGGCGATTGTTGGTGCGCGGCCGCAGCCGTTCCCACATCGTCTCGGGGTTGGCGCGGTAGGTGTTGACGTCGGCCAGCACGGCCATCTCCTCGCCCACCCACTCCAGCCGCCCGTCTTTCTCGAGCCGCTCGCAGAGTTTTTCGTAGGCGCCCCTGAGATGCGTGACGTCGGCGGCGGCATAGGTGACCTGGGCCGGCGTCAGCGGGCGGGCCGACCAGTCGCTGAAGCGGTGCACCTTGTCGATCTGCCCGCCGGTGAGGCTGGACACCAGCGCATCGTAGCCGACCTGGTCGCCGAAGCCCGCCACCATGGCGGCGATCTGGGTGTCGAACAGCGGGCGCGGCACGTCGCCGAACAGCAGCACGAAAATCTCGATGTCCTGGCGGGCGGCGTGGAACACCTTCATCACGGCGGTGTCGGCCAGAAGGGCGCCAAGTGGGGCGAGGTCGATGCCGGGCGCCTGGGCGTCCACCACCGCCACCTCGGTGTCGGACGCCAGCTGCACCACGCACAGCTCGGGCCAGTAGGTCCGTTCGCGCATGAATTCGGTGTCGACGGTCACGAAGGTTTCGGTCCGCAGCCGGTCGCACAGGGCGGCCAGGGCGGCGGTGGTGGTGATGAAATCGGGGAGCGGAAAATCCGCGCGGGTCTGTCGGGCCATGCGCCGGTCATACACGGGCGCGCGATATGCCGAAAGATGCGTCCGGCTTGACAGCGGCGGGCGGCGGCGTGTTCCTGCCGCAGATTTTGCAAGCAGGATGTCGCCCGATGCACGCCTATCGCACCCATACCTGCGGCGCCCTGCGCGCCAGCGACGCCGGACAGCCGGCCCGTATCTCCGGCTGGGTGCACAGCAAGCGCGACCACGGCGGCCTGTTGTTCATCGATCTGCGCGATCATTACGGCATCACGCAATGCGTGTTTCCGGCCGGTTCGGCGGCGTTCGCCGTCGTCGATCCGTTGCGGGTGGAAAGCGTGATCACCGTCACGGGCCAGGTTGTGGCGCGCGAGGGCACCGTCAACCCGCGCCTTCTGACCGGTGCGGTGGAGCTGGTGGCCGAGCACGTGTCGGTCCAGTCCGCCGCCGACGTGCTGCCGATGCAGGTGGCCGGCGACGAGCGTTACCCCGACGAGATCCGGCTTGCAAACCGCTTCATCGATCTGCGCCGCGACAAGGTGCACAAGAACATCATGCTGCGCGCGGCCGTGATCGCGAGCTTTCGCCGGCGGATGATCGAGGCCGGGTTCACCGAGTTCCAGACGCCCATCCTCACGGCCTCCAGCCCCGAGGGCGCGCGCGACTTCCTGGTGCCGGCGCGCAACCATCCCGGCAAGTTCTACGCGCTGCCGCAGGCGCCGCAGCAGTTCAAGCAGCTGGCGATGGTGGCGGGGTTTGACCGTTATTTTCAGATCGCGCCCTGCTTTCGCGACGAGGCCTCCCGCGCCGACCGCTCGCCGGGCGAGTTCTATCAGCTCGATTTCGAGATGAGCTTCGTGACACAGGAGGACGTGTTCAACACCATCGAGCCGGTGATGGCCGCGGTGTTCGAGGAGTTCGCCGATGGCCGCACCGTCACCAAGCCGCCGTTTCCGCGTATCCCGTATGACACCTCCATGGCGCTGTATGGCTCGGACAAGCCCGATCTGCGCAACCCCCTGATCATCACCGACGTGACGGAGCAGTTCGCTGGCTCCGGCTTTGGCCTGTTCGCCAGGATCGCGGCCTCGGGCGGCATCATCCGCGCCATTCCGGCGCCGGGGACGGCCGACCGGCCACGCGGCTTTTTCGACAAATTGAACGACTGGGCGCGGGAAGAAGGGGCCGGCGGGCTCGGCTATATCCAGTTCGCCGCCGATGGCCCGAAAGGCCCGATCGCAAAGAACCTGGAGGCGGACCGCGCCGAGGCCATCCGTGTGGCGCTGGGCGCCAACCCCGGCGACAGCGTGTTCTTCGCCGCCGGCAAGAAAGACGAGGCACCGAAATTCGCCGGCAAGGTGCGCACGAAGCTCGGCCAGGATCTGGGTCTGATCCCGCAGGGGGAATTCAAATTCTGCTGGATCACCGATTTCCCGATGTACGAGATCGAGGAGGAGAGCGGGAAAATCGATTTCAGCCACAACCCGTTCAGCATGCCGCAAGGTGGGATGGAGGCGCTGGAGACTCAGGACCCGCTGACCATCAAGGCGTTTCAGTACGACATCGTCTGTAACGGCATCGAGCTGTCGTCGGGCGCCATCCGCAACCATCGCCCCGAGATCATGATCAAGGCCTTCGAGATCGCGGGCTACCCCGCGAGCGAGGTTGAGGCCCGTTTCGGCGGCATGCTCAACGCCTTCCGCTTCGGCGCCCCCCCACATGGCGGCTCGGCCCCCGGGATCGACCGCATCGTGATGATGCTGGCCGACGAGCCGAACATCCGCGAGGTGATCCTGTTCCCGCTGAACCAGCAAGGCGAGGACCTCATGATGTCCGCCCCGGCCGAAGTGCCGGCGGCGCGGCTGAAGGAATTGTCGTTGAAGCTGGATGTGGCGCCGAAAATCACCAAGACATGAGCCTGGATTTTCCGGCTAAATGGTTTTTCTTGCGCTGCCACATAGATTTGATGTTAGATCTCAGATAGTTATGGCCGTATTGCTCGTCCTCGACGGACTACCCACCGTTTTCGATGCTGGGCTATTGGCCTGGCGTGAATTGGACAATTCACTCGGGCTGGTGGATGTTTGTCGATAATACTTGCGCGGTCTTGCACAAAGTTTTCAGGGTTCATTGGATATGTCGTTGGTTCTCGACGATAATGCCCCCTTTGGGGCATTAGGGCTATCCGATGAGGGCGCGCCTTCCGTGGAGACGGTTATCGCTTTACATGAGGCGATGAGTCTTGAAAAAGCAGTGACTGTTTTCGAGCAGTTATATTTTGCTGGCGATACAGACAATTATTGGCTTCTTTATCGCATGTGTGAAATCTATACAGCACTTAACCGACTCGATGGCGCTTTTCACTGTGCGATACGCGCTATACAGCTCGAGCCTCGAGCGCCAAATTACCACCCCTACCGTGCACTCTATCAGTATTTCCGGCAGAAGGGTTTGGAGCGCGAGGCAGTTGCGGCGTTTTTATTACATATCAAGGTCATGCCTGAAAATCCGATAGTGGCGCTTGACGATGTCATTCCGTTGTTGCGCAAAATTGGCCATCCTTTGGCAGCCGTCCGCGAATTGCCTGATTGTTCTACGACGACCGTGCATCACCTCGAGGATGCTTCGATTGTGGGTGCGATGCGGGAATTATATTACGGAATGTCGTTGCCGCTGAGCCTGCGGAGTTTTCTGGCGCCTGTCACTCTGCCGCCGGTCGATGTCGTGGAGATCAGAGATGCGACGATCACCATCTATAAAAATAATTTGGTGATCTCCACTGCGGACGACTTTATTTTTGAAGATCTTTCGATCTGCGAATTGCCTCGGATTATCCATCAGCATGTGGCAGATTTAGCCGACGTGTCACGTCGCAGCGTGGATACTGCTACAGTAATTCTGGACCGCTTCCCAACTCCAAATTTATGCCATTTTCTTCTTGATCAGATTACGCGCTTACAGCTTTATGCCAGGCTGGGAACGGATCCCAGCGAAGCCACAGTGATTGGGCCTGCACACACTGCCGCGTTTCAGAAGGAGATTCTCTCACATCTGGGTGTGACCGACTATGTCGCAGCGGATGGCGTGATGGTGATGCACGCGCGGCGATTGCTTGTGAGCAAGACATGTCGGGCCACCTTTTTCCATCCGGCGCAAGGTGGCGCGCACTGGGCCACTGGTTACCTACGTCAGGCTTTCCCGGCCTATGCTGGGGCGACGGCTCACAAAATTTATATCTCGCGGTCGGACGTGACCTGGCGAAAGATTTCGAACGAGGGCGCGGTGATCGGACGATTGGAGAAGGCTGGCTTCACGACGATCGTTGCGTCAAAAATGAGCTTTCTTCAGCAGGTGGAATATTTTCGAAACGCAACGCATGTGGTGAGCGTGCATGGCGCTGGTTTGTCGAATATCGTGTTCTGCCCTGAAGGAGCCAAAGTGCTGGAAATCTTCCATCCTCGCTATGGCACCTGGGCCTATGCGCTTTTGGCGACCCAATTGGGCTTGGACTACCGGCCGCTGATGGGCAGCGATGCGGTATCTGACGATCTTTGGTATAATGATCCTGATTTTAAGGATCCTGACCGGCCAGATTCTATGGTTGCTGACCGAAACATCCATGTCGATATTGCGTTGTTGGACCAGTGGCTGGTTGACATTGAGCACGAGGTATAACGACTCCGACTGGCCAGGGATCGCATGACATCGCACGACATCTCATGGGGCGAACGAAATCGAGAGAGCTTCGTTTCAATGTGAATTTAGAGCCTGATGATTTGAAGTAGACGAAATCATCAGGCTCTAAATTGTTGTTTTATCGATCATGTTAATGCGTTTGGGTGAAGTAACCCAAACGCATCATGATCTAGAGCAACATCCGACCGGACTGATCCGCTTTGCGGCTCGCCGTTCGGACATAAGTTGCTCTAGAATATATGTTTTTTCTCGTCTGAATTGTGCGAGTGAAAAATTCAGGTTGCTCTCAAAGCACGAGGGCCGACGACTTCGGTTCTCTTATTTCCTTTCCAAAAGGCAAACATCAATGATTTTTAGTTATTGGACAGGTGAAAGTGGTATTTTCAACGAGATGAGTGTGCCTTCCACCGCAGCGTGGAGGGCCAGATTTCATGAATACCGGGTGTTTCGAGAAAACGATGTTATTGAAATTCTCACCGATATTCACCCTGATTTTGTGGACATGTTCAAGCGGATCTCCATACCCGCGTGCAAATCCGATATTGCCCGGCTGCTTCTCCTTTATAAATTTGGCGGTCTTTATGTGGATGCGCATACAGGGCCCGGACACTCGGATATGTTGGTTAAGACGTTCGATGTGCTCAGCGCTTTCGAGCTTCTCTTGTACGATCGGACCTGGGAGTGTGAGACCGAGGGCGATATTCATTTGATGAACACCGTCATGGGCGCGCGCAGGGGATCGAAGGTGCTGCTTGAGCTTCTGACGAGCGCCCTGGCGAATCTGTCCGGACATTTGATCAAGGAAGATGCCTCGGACGGCTATGTTCCGTATAATATATTTGTATTGACCGGAGCATGGGACATAACGACAACGTTATGCGATCGGAGCAAGCTTCCAATCAGATTATTTCCGAAATATTGCGATTCGATTTTTATCTATCCGCTTCAAGAGGGCGAGCAGCCCGGCTTCAATTTATACGAGTATTACGGCTATCGTGAACCTGGCCGACATTGGAGCGAGAGGCAAAACTCAGAGCGACTTTTTGCGCGGGCTGACTGAGCCTACGTTAGATTTTGCACGCGGCGAATATGTTGATTTAGGCCTCGCATCGCTCTAACATCATTAACAGAGTAAAAATAGGGCCCTGATCGTGCTGGATCTGTATTCTGAATATGCAAACTTCCTGAAAGAAGCGTCGAGTGTCGATAATGAGCCGTTTCTTGAAGAATATAAGGATCTCTTGTCGGATCTTAACAAGCATATTCTTTCCAGCAATGAGCTGATTGAAGGCAGCCTTTTCTATCGACACGAGCTGAGGGAACTTCCGAATGTTCCCGATCCGTATTACCGATACAAGCGCCGGAACTACATTCGATATATTTGTACAGGCAGAAACCTGCTCGAGATCGGATTTAATGGCGGGCATAGCGCATTATTGGCGCTAACGGCCAATAAGCAACTGACTTATAGTGCCATTGATATTGGTAAGTATGCATATACCCACGCCGCCTTTAAATTTCTAAAGGGTCATTTTGGAAACCGGATCTATATGTATTGTGGTGACTCGCGGGATCTTCTTCCGCGGGTGTCCGTTGGCGCCTATGATCTTTTGCATATCGATGGCGGCCATGGGGCGGAGGTGTCGCATGCCGACCTGGCGTCGATGATCAAGATCGCCAATGTGGGCTCTGTCATTCTCTTCGACGATTGTCATGCCGACTACATGGCCCAGGTGATCCATTTTTATATCATCAGTGGCCACCTTAGCCCGGAGCTGGTGATGGGTGCGTGGGAAAACGAGCACCAGATCCTGCTGCGAGTTAACAAGAAGCTATAAAGGCGCGGTCTCCCACGCTTCGACGGGTCCCGAACCTTGTCCTGGTAAGGGGCAAGGCAGGGGGATTTGTGGCAGCGAAAAGGTGAGATCGCGGCCGCCGGCCAGCACCATTGGCGCCATCCACAAGCGTGATGGCGGTGATCGCGCCAGGCCGCGTGGTCCAATACCGAGACTTGGGTGTGGCGGGGCTCAGCCGGCATGCTGCTCAGGCCAAGACTGAAATTCCATGACGCTCCACATCTGGCACCGCTGGCCATATGGCGGACCTCTGCCTGATTGCATGCGGCGGGTGGTGTTGTCAGGGCGGGCCGGGTATTCTACAGCGGCCCGTGGTTGGCTGTCCCGTTTGGTGGGGCGGCGCCACAGCGGGGAGTATCGCTTTTGGTTCGCATGCGCGCAGCCCTGCTGGTGGCCCTGTCCGGCCTGACCATTTCCAGCACCACCGAGCCTGGCCTGGCCCAAGGCCTGCCGCGCCCGTCCGCGTCGGGAAATCGGCTGATGGCGGCGGCCTTGATGCCGAACGCGCCGATCGCCGACATCAAGGTGGAGGGCAACCAGCGGATCGAGGAAGGCACGATCAAGTCGTACATGGTGGCCCAGCCCGGTGAGAGCTTCGATACCGAGCGGCTCGATCGGTCGCTGAAGGCGCTTTATGCCACCGGATTGTTCAGCGATGTCAGCATCCGCCGGGACGGGGCGACGCTGGTTGTCAAGGTGTCGGAGAACCCGATCGTCAATCGCATCGTGTTCGAGGGCAACAAGAAGTTGACGGACGAGAACCTGCGCAGCGCGGTGCAGCTGCGTTCGCGCGCGGTGTTCACCCCGGCGCTGGCGCAGATCGACCGGCAGAAGATCCTGGACGAATATGCCAAGAAGGGCCGCTTCGGCGCCCGCGTCGAGCCGAAGATCATCATGCTCGACCAGAACCGCGTGGATCTCGTGTTCGAGGTCGACGACGGCGCCTCCACCTATGTCAGCCGTATTGCGTTCGTCGGCAACAAGGCGTTCAGCGAGGGCCGCCTGAAGGAGATCGTGGGCTCCCGCGAGGAGGCGTTCTGGCGCTTCCTGTCGTCGTCGGACAGCTACGACCCCGAGCGGGTGAGCTTCGACAAGGAGTTGCTGCGCCGCTTCTACCTGCGCAACGGCTATGCCGATGTCGAGATCAGCACGGCCAATGCCGAATTGTCGCCCGATCGGTCGGCCTTCTTCCTCACCTTCACGATCAACGAGGGCGAGCGTTACCGCGTGGGCGACATCAAGGTGAAAAGCAGCCTGCGCAACCTGGACGGCGAGGCGCTGATGCCGTTCGTGCTGCAGGGCCAGGGCGACTGGTATGACGGCGACGCGGTGGAAAAGACCGTGACCGCGCTGAACGACGAGGTGCAGACGCGTGGTTTCGCGTTTGTGGACGTGAAGCCGCAGATCCAGCGCAACAAGGACAAAAAGACCGTCGATCTGGTGTTCGACGTGGGCGAGGGCCCGCGCGTGTACGTCGAGCGGATCGACATCGCCGGCAACGTACGCACCAAGGACAGCGTGATCCGTCGCGAATTCCGGCTGGCCGAGGGGGACGCGTTCAATGCCGCCCTGGTGCGCCGGTCGCGTCAACGGCTTGACGATCTTGGGTATTTCACGTCCGTGGCCGTCAGCTCCGCACCGGGCTCGGCGCCGGACAAGGCGATCATCAATGCCTCGGTCGAGGAAAAGGCCACCGGGGAGCTGACGATCGGCGGCGGTTATTCGTCCGATGCCGGCGCGCTGGCGAACGTGGGCCTGCGGGAACGCAACTTCATCGGCACCGGCGTGGATGCCGGGATCACCGGCGTGCTGGCGCAAAAGCGCACGCAGCTCGACCTGTCCGTCACCGACCCGTATTTCCTCAACCGAAACCTCGTCGGCAGCGCCAACGCGTTCATCGTGCAGAACAACAACCAGAACATCGCGCAGTACAACGAGCGCCGCGTGGGCTTCGCGCTCTCGCTCGGCTACGAGTTCAGCGAGCATCTGCGTCAGGCCTGGACCTACTCGCTGGTGCAACGCCGCGTGTACAACGTGGCGAGCGATGCCAGCATCTACGTGAAGGACGAGGCGGGCACATCGCTGCTGTCCCAGGTGGGACAGACCCTGTCGCTGGACTATCGGGACAGCCGTTCGGATCCCAAGAGCGGGTTCATCCTGCGTGGCGGCACGGACTTCGCGGGTCTTGGCGGCAACGTGCATTACGTGCGTGCCAAGCTGGACGGCAACTATTACATCCCGCTGGAATCCTTCACCGGCGATCCGGAATGGGGCGTTGTGCTGTCGGCCGGCACCGGCTACCTGTTCAACTTCGACAAACGCGAGCGGATCATCGACCGCTTCTTCCTCGGCGGCGACAATCTGCGCGGCTTCCAGTCCGGCGGCGCCGGCCCGCACGCCATCAACGGCGGCGACAGCCTGGGCGGCCGCTTCATCTGGACGCAGTCGACGGAGTTGCGCTTCCCCCTGCCGCTGTCGCCCGATCTGGGTCTGACCGGCCGCGCCTTCGTGGACGTGGGCTCGCTGTCCGGCGTCAGCAACAAGACGCGCAGCGGGACCACGATCGCGGTAACCGACTCCGCGGCACCGCGTATCGGCGCGGGTGTGGGTGTCTCGTGGCGCACGCCGTTCGGTCTGATCAATCTCGACATCGCGCCGCTCGTGGTGAAGAAGCATTACGATCAGGCCCAGTTCTTCCGCTTCGGATTTGGCACAAGGTTCTGACCAGCATGAATCGCTTCTCTGTCGTCGTCGCCGGTTTCGCGGCCTTGCTGTCGTGTTCGGTGCACCAGGTGGCGGCGCAGGATTACTTCATTCCCGGCACGCCGCGCCCCGCTGCCCCCGCCCCTTCCGCCCCCGCCCAAGGCCGCCCGGCGCCCGCCCAGCGCCCCGCGTCGCAGCCGGCGCAGCGCCCGGCGGCACCGCCGCCTGTGGTGTCCGCACAGCCGAACCAGCCGGACAACGAGCCCGCCTTGCAGGTGCAGTTGCCGCCGGTGCCCGAGCTGCCGGCCCTGGCGCGCGGCGCCACGCCGCCTGCGGCCGTGATCGGCGTGATCGGCGTGCCTGAGGTGATGCGCGCGTCGGCCGCAGCCCAGATGGTCGACAAGGTGATCGGCGAGCGTCGCGAGAAACTCAACGAGGACGCGCAAAAGGAACAGGCCGCGTGGCGTGACCTGCAGCAGCAGCTTGCCAACCAGCGCGGCACGATGTCGCCCGAGCAGATCCGCACCAAGGAGCGCGAGCTGCAGGACCGCATCACCAACGCGCAGAAGGTGTTCCGCGATCGCAACCGCGTCATCCAGGAAGCCGCCCAGATCGGCGTGGGCCAGATCGAGCGCACGCTGGTGGCCGTGATCCGTCAGGTGTCGGAAAGCCACGGCATGAACCTGGTGCTGCACCGCGCCCAGGTGGCGCTGAACATCAACGAGTTCGACATCACCGACCAGGTGGCCGAGCAGCTGAACAAAGTGATGCCCGCCGTGTCCATCCCGGCCGATGGCGTGTCCACGGTTGCAGCCCCTGCCGCCGGTGCGCCGGCCGCGCCCGCCGTGTCGCCCGGACCGCGCCGGTAGATCATGACGGCGCTTTCGACCGCGGGGGATCCGCGCTTCTTCCTGCAGTCCGGCCCCCAAAAGCTGTCGGCCATCGCTGCCGCCGTGGGCTGCGAGATCACGGCCGAGGACGCGCCGCGGATGTTTTCGGGTGTGGCGCCGTTGCAGGTGGCGGGCGCGGCGCAGGTCAGTTTCCTCGATAATCGCAAATATATTCCGGCGCTGGTCGCCAGCGGCGCCGGGGCCGTGATCGTGCATCCTGACATGCGGGCGCATGTGCCGCAGGGCTGCGTGGCGTTGCAGACGCGCGAGCCGTATGCCGGCTGGGCGCGGGTGGCGGCGCTGTTTCATCCCGTCGCGCCCTGTGAGCCGGGCATCCACCCCACCGCGATCATCCACCCCACCGCCACCGTGCATGAATCGGCGCAGGTGGATGCGTATGCGGTGATCGGCCGCGATGTGGATATCGGCGCCGGCTGCGCCATCGGGGTGGGTGCCGCGATCGGCGCCGGCGTGCGGATCGGGCCGGCCACGCGCATCGGCGCGCACTGCACGGTCAGCCACGCCATCATCGGCAGCCGGGCGTTCCTGTTTCCCGGCGTGCGCGTGGGCCAGGAAGGATTTGGCTTTGCCACCGTGATGCAGCCTGCGGGGCCTTCGCATCTGACCGTGCCGCAGCTCGGCCGAGTGATCATCGAGGATGACGTGGAGATCGGCGCCAACACCACCATCGATCGCGGATCGGCGCACGACACCCGGATCGGGGCGGGCACCCGTATCGACAACCTGGTGCAGATCGGGCACAACGTGCAGATCGGCCGGGCCTGTGTGGTGATTGCGCTGGCTGGAATATCCGGCTCCGCCATCCTCGAGGATTTCGTGGTGGTGGCCGGTCAGGTTGGCGTGGCCGGGCATAAGCGCCTTGGTCGTGGTGCCCGGATCGGGGCGCAGGCCGGCGTGATGCATGATGTGCCGGCGGGCGAGGAATGGGTCGGCAGTCCGGCGGAACCGGCCAAGGGGCTTTTCCGCCACATGATCGCCGTCAAGCAGATGGTGGCGGAACGGGTGGCTGCCCGTTCGGCAAAGGTGAACAATCCGGCTCCGGGTGCTACCGCCTCAGGACCGGCAAATGAGGCGGGTTCGGACTGAGTGGCCATGGATCTGACTGAGCCAAACAACGAAGACGGCACCGGCGCCGCCACAACCATCCCGATGATCGATATCGCGCGCATCATGCACGCGATCCCGCATCGGTATCCCATGCTGATGATCGATCGCATGGAAGACATCGTGTTGAACGAGTCGGCTGTCGGCGTGAAGAACGTCACCGTCAACGAGCATTTCTTCCAGGGTCATTTCCCCGAGCATCCCGTGATGCCGGGCGTGCTGATCATCGAGGCGATGGCGCAGACCTCCGCCGTGCTGGTGGTGGAATCGCTGGGGGCGCACGCGGCGGGCCGGCTGGTGTATTTCATGACGATCGAGAACGCCAAGTTCCGCCGCCCGGTGGGGCCGGGCGACCAGCTTCGCATCCATGTGGTGCGCGAGCGCCGGCGTGGGAACGTGTGGAAATTCAAGGCCGTGGCGCGGGTGGATGGGGTCTCGGTGGCCGAGGCCACTTACGCCGCCATGATCATGGACCGATAATCCCTTGAGCGGCATTCATCCAAGAGCGATCGTGGCGTCAACCGCGACGATCGGAGAAGGCGTGACCATCGGGCCGTGGTGCCAGGTGGGACCGGATGTCACGATCGAGCATGGCGCCACCCTGATCAGCCATGTGGTGGTGGACGGCCATACCGTGATCGGCGCCGAGGCGTTGCTGTATCCTTTCAGCACGGTGGGCATGGCGCCACAGGATCTCAAATATAAAGGCGAGCCCACGCGCTGCAGGCTGGGCGCCCGCACCCAGGTGCGCGAGCATGTGACCATCCATCGCGGCACCGTCACCGGCGCGGGGCTGACGGAGGTGGGCGATGATGGGCTGCTGATGGCGGGCGTTCATGTGGCGCATGACTGCATGGTGGGTCGCAACGTGGTGGTCGCGAACAACGTGCTGATGGGCGGCCATGTGTCGATCGGCGATTTCGCCGTGGTCGGCGGCGGGGCGGCCATTCACCAGTTCACCCGCATCGGTCGCGCCGCGATGATCGGCGGCATGGCGGGCGTGGAGGCGGATGTGATTCCGTTCGGCACGGTGATGGGCAACCGCGCGCATCTGGCCGGGCTCAACATCATCGGCCTGCGCCGCCGGGGCTACGACCGCACGCAGATCCATGCCGTGCGCGCGGCGTTCCGCCTGATGTTCCGCGGCGACGGCGTGTTTTCCGAGCGGGTGGAGGAGGCGCGGGCCGCGTTCGCCCATGAGGTGCTGGTGGCCGAACTGCTCGCGTTCATCGACACGCCGAGCCGTCGTGGCCTGATCCGGGCGGCGGCCTTCGACGAGTCAGATGATGACGCCGCCTAACCTTCATGTTGGGTGAGGCTGGCTTCACCGTCGGTATTCTTGCCGGCAGCGGGCCCTTGCCGGGCCAGGTTGCGGCCGCTGCCGTGGCGGCGGGCCGCCAGGTTTTTATGATCGGGTTCGAGGGATTTGCCGAGGCGCGCGTGCTGGCGCCGTACCCGCATGCGATGGTCCGGCTGGGAGCGGCGGGCCAGATCCTGGCGCAGCTGCGCGCCCACGCCGTGCGCGATCTCGTGCTGATCGGGCCGGTGCGTCGCCCGTCGATGTTCGATCTCAGGCCGGATGCCGAGGGCGTTCGCATCGTGGCGCGCGTGGGCCGCGCGGCGTTCGGCGGCGATGACGGGTTGCTGGCGGCCGTGGTGCGGGTGCTGGCCGAGGAAGGCTTCAATGTCGTGGGCGCGCATGAGATCCTCACCGAATCGCTGGGACCGCGCGGCGTGTTGACCAAAATCGGCCCCGATGCGCAGGCGCAGACCGATATCGACCGCGGCATCGCCGTGGCCCGCGCGCTCGGCGCCGTGGATGTGGGCCAGGGGTGCGTGGTGCAGATGGGCATCGTGCTGGCGGTGGAGGCGATCGAGGGCACGGATGCGATGCTGGCGCGCGCGCGCGGGCTGGCCCGGCCCGGCCCGGGCGGCGTGATGGTGAAACTGGTCAAACCCGGCCAGGATCGCCGGGCGGACCTGCCCACCATCGGCCCCGGCACCATCGCCGCCGCCGCCGCCGCCGGGCTGCGCGGGATTGCGTTCGAAGCCTTTGGCACGATGTTGACGGATCGCGCCGCCACCATCGCCGATGCCGACGCCGCGGGGATCTTTTTGTGCGGCGTGGCGATTACACCCTGAAACGAAGGACCATCACCATGCGCTTTCTCCACACCATGCTCCGTGTCGGCGACCTCGAGGCCAGCGTGGGCTTCTACACCAAGATGCTCGGCATGAAGGAACTGCGGCGCAACGACGTGCCGGACGGCAAATACACGCTGGTGTTCATGGGCTATGCCAGCAACCCCGAGCAGGCTGAGATCGAGCTGACCTACAACTACGGCACCACCAGCTACGAGATCGGCACCGCCTTCGGCCATCTCGCGCTCGGCGTGCCCGATGTCGCCGCCACCTGCGCGTCCATCAAGGCGGCGGGCGGCAAGGTGACGCGTGAGGCGGGGCCGGTGAAGTTCGGCACCACCATTATCGCCTTCGTGGAAGATCCGGACGGCTACAAGATCGAGCTGATCCAGCGCAGCTAGGCGCCGATGGACCTGTTCGAGGCGGCGCGCGGGTTTATCCCTGTGCGCCGCCGCGTGCGCGTGGGCGTGACGGGGCTGCGGCGCGCCGGCAAAACCTCGCTGCTCACATCCCTGGCGGTCAACCTTCTGGCCATGGGGCGAGATGCGGGGCGCGGCGTGCCGGCCTTGCCCGCTTTGTCCGAGCGACTGGCGGGGCGGCGGATGCGGGTGGTACTGTCCCCCTCCGGGGCCGAGTCGATGCCGCGCTTCGATGCCGTGGCGAAATCCGCGTCGCTGGCGGCGGACCCGCCGGGCTGGCCAGCGCCCACCGATGCCGTCAGCCTGCTGGCGCTCGATATCGACATCGACCAGCCGGGCCTTCTCTCGGCCTTGCCGGCCCAGAAGCTGCGGTTGGAGTTTTTCGACTATCCCGGCGAATGGCTGCTCGACCTGCCTTTGCTCGGCACCGGGTTCGGCGAATGGTCGCAGGCGATGTTGCGGCGCCTGCAGCCATTTTCCGAGGCGCGTGATTTCCTGGCCTTCGTCCATGGCCTGCCCGTGGGGGTGGCCGCCGATGAGGCGCTGGTGGAAACCGGCCACCGTCTTTACGTCGCCTGCCTGCGGGCCTTGCAGGCGAACGGGCTTTCGCTGTTGCAGCCCGGCCGCTTCCTCATGCCCGCGCCGGGGCCGTCCGCGCCCTGGGCCGCGTTCTTTCCCATCACCGGCGAGGGGCGTCTCGCCCGGCTGATGCAGGACCGGTTCGACGCCTATGTGGGGGCCGTCAAAGCCGAACTCGCATCCCCCGGCTTTGCCGATGTGGACCGGCTGATCGTGATCGCCGATCTCCTTACCGCCCTTCACGCCGGGCGCGCGGCGTTCGACGACGCGGCATCGGCGCTTTCGCAGGTCGCCGCCGCATTGTCCCAACGCAAGCCGTGGCCGTTGCTGCCGGCCTGGCTGCAGCCCTGGGGCATCGGTCGTATCGCCTTCGTTGCCAGTAAGTCCGACCACGTCGCCAGCCGCCAGCGCGCCAACCTTGCGGCGTTGATGGCCACATTGATCGACGCGCCGTCCCACGCCGCGTGGCGCGCCTTTTCCGTGGCGTCCATCGCCTGCACCGAGGATTTCGTCTGGACGCTGGATGGCCGGCCCGTCTCGGCGGTGCGTGGCCACGTGGCCGGAAACGGACTGGTGCGCTCCTATCCCGGCGAGGTGCCGGACCGCACGCCGGATGCGTCGGATTGGGCGCATCCTTTCCTGTCTTTGCCCGATTTCACCCCCAAGCGCCTTGATCGCGGCGGCCGAGTCGCCATTCCTCAGATGGAGCTGGACCGGATGCTGGTGTTTCTTCTGGAGGACATGCTGTGAGCGAGACGCGCGTGGCGCCCCGGATCGAGGTGGAGAATCCGCTGGCCGGACGGTTGGAGCCGGAAAATCTGCCGATGGTTCTGCCCACCAAGGCCACGGATCGCGGAACGCTGGCCATGGCGGGCTGGGGGCTCGGCGTGCTCGTGGTCGGTCTGTCCGGCTTGTCTGTCGGCAATTTCGTGGCCGACCAGTTCTCGCGGGCGGCCTGGCTCGGCTGGGTCACGTTGGGCGTGGCGGCAAGCGGCGTGGCGCTGATCGCGGCGGCCGCGCTGCGCGAGGTTTCGTTTCTGCATCGGCTGGACGCGGTGGACCGGCTGCGGGGCGACCTCGCCGATCCCGGCCGGGCCAGGGGCGCCGCGCAGGCCTGGCTTTCGGGGCTGCCCGCGTCGCAGCCGATCGCAGCGGCCTTGGAGGCCACAAACGATCCCGCCGCCATCATGGCCTTGCTGCGCGCCGGGCCGGGCCGTGTGCTCGACGCCGAAGCCCAGGCGCTCGGCCGAAATGCCGCGCTTCAGATGCTTGCGGTGACGGCGGCCATTCCTTCGCCGGCGCTGGACGGCGTGATCGTGGCATTGCGCGGCATCAGGCTGGTGCGCCAGGTGGCTGCGCTTTACGGATTCCGGCCCGGAACGCTCGGCACCATCGCCCTGCTGCGCCGCGTGCTGCTGTCGGGCGTGTATGTCACCGGCACCAATCTGGCGGTGGACACGCTTGTGAAGGCGGCCATCTCCAACCCCCATCTGCAAATTCTGGCGGGGGACGTGGCGGGCGCCGGCGTGGCGGCCCGCCGGATGATCGTGCTGGCCCGCGCCACCGCTGCCGCGTGCAGCCCGCTTTCGCCTGAGGTTTGACGCGCAATTCTCGCGCGTAAAACTACGGTGTCGCGGGGCGCACGGTGACGTGGAGGCTGGTATCGGGGCGGAGATACCGCACCGCCGCCGCCTGCACATCGGCGGCACTCACCTTTTCCGTGCCCGCCACCAGATCGCGCACGGCATCGAACGCCCGCGTGTCCCGGTAGGCGCCGGACAGCGCGGCGGCCCAGTACTGGTTCTCCCGCAGCAGACGCACCCTGCGGTCCACACGTGGCCGCTTCGCCCGATCGAGCTCGTCGGCCGTGGGCGGCGCGGTTCTGAGCGCGGTCACGATCGAATCGAGCTCGCTGTAGAACCGCCCCACCTTGTCCACCGGCGTCTCGACCATCGCCTGCAGGTAGCCAAATCCCTTGTAGGTGTCGGACGCGTCGGTGAAGGCGGACGGCGAGTAGGTGACGCCGTCCTGAACCCGCAGCTGGTCGGTGAGGCGGGACTGCATGATGGCGGCGAGCATTCCCAGCACGCGCTGGGATTGAAGGTCTGTGAAGAAATCGTCCGTCGGCCACGCCGCCATCGCCATCGCCTGGTCGGCGCGACCGCGATGGGTGAAAACCATGGCATCCGACGTCGCCTGCGGGAAATGCACGGAAAGCGCGCGGTCCCCCGCCGCTTGCCGCAAGGGCCGTGTGGGCAATGCCGCGAAGCTGCGCGCCACCGCATCGATGGCGCGTTCCACGTCCACGTCGCCCACGATGGTCACCTCGATCGGGCCGTTCGCGAAATCAGGCCCGATCAGGCCGGTGAGATCGTCGAGCGAGGCGGTGGCGAGCGATGCGGCATCCGGAATGCGCCGCCAGCGAAGATCGCCGCCATGCAGCGTGGGCTGCGCCACGCGGCCGAAAATGCCCGAGGCCGATGATTCCAGCTGCGGCAGCTGATTGGCCAACGCCTGCGTGACGCGCGCGAAGGGCCCCGCACGCAGGCCGGGCCGCGTGATGGTGGCCTGCAGCAGCTGCATCTGCCGGTCCAGATCCGCCGGGCGGGTGGTGCCCGACAGAACATAGGCGTCATCCTCGAGCGATTGCCGCACATCCAGGCGGTTCGCCGCTGTCAGGCGCTGGATCTCCTCACGCGTCAGATCCTTGGTGCCGCCCGCCGTCAGCAGCGGCACGGTGCCGCTGACCATCCAGGCGGCGCGGGCCTGTTCGGGCGCGATGCCGAGCCGGCCGCTGCCCACACGCACGAGCACGAGCACCTCGTCGCGCGCGAAATCAGTGTGTTTGACGAACAGCCGCACGTTGTTGGCGAACTGCACCGAGGTTACGTCGAGATCCTCGATGGTGCGGCGTGTCGCGATCGCGCCGGGCGGTAGGGTGGCGTAGGGCCATGCGGCGGTGGCCGTGGCCTGGATGCCCTGGATGGGCCGCGTCATCGCCTCCGAGAGCGCGCTGGCGACGGCCGCCTCGCCGCCTTGAACCGGCTCCGTGCCGGCCAGGAACACCAGGGGGCCGGAGCCCGCGAACAGGCGCTTCGCCGCCGCCGCCATCGCCACCTGGTCCACCCGCGCCAGCATGGCGGTGGCTTCGGCGAGGTCCTGGGCGGGGCTGGTATAAACGTCGTCGCTGCTCGCCGCGCGCACGATCTCATCGGCGATCCGGCTTGAAAGCCGGGTCTGCGCCCCCTCCGCGGACACGCGGATGCCGGTCAGAAACTCGGTCGTCACACGGGCCAGCTCGTCCGGCGAGATGGTGCCGCTCACGAGGCTTCGCTGGGTGGCGATCGCGGCATCCAGCGCGCGGGCCCAGCCGCCCGGCTTCGGCTGCACGTTGATCGCGGCAATCGTCGCCGCGCGATAGGCGCCGGACCGGGAGGCGGAGGCGCCGAGGAAAGGCGCGTCGTCGCTTTGCGCCAGCGCCTCGAGACGATGCCGCAGCACCCCGCTCGCCAGGCTGTCGGAAAGGTCACGACGTTCGCGGGCCGTGGTGTCGGCGGCGTTGTCGTAAGGCGCGGCCCAGGACAGCGACAGGCCCTGCGGCGTACCCGGCGCGGTCAGCACGCGCACGGATGGGCCGCGCGGCAACACGGCGCCGAGGTCCGGCTGCGGCGGCGCGGCCTTACGCGCCCAATCCGTGAAGCGGGCGCGTATGGCGGCCTCCATGGCATCGACGTCGAAATCACCCACGGCGACCACCGTCGCGTTGTCCGGGCGATACTCCGCCTCGTAGAAATCGCGGATCAGCGACACCGGGGCCTGGCGCAGGATGTCTGTCTGCCCGATCGGCAAGCGCCGGGGCGGCAGCTGGCCCTCCAACTGGAAGGCGAACCCGGCCACGCCGCTGCGATAGCCGGGTCCGTCGCGCACCCGCTCCTCGGACAGCACCACGCCACGCTCCGGGTCCATCTCGCTTTGCGCCAGGGTCAGCTCGCCGGCGATCTCGCGCAGCAACATCAACCCGGTGCCCGTCGTCTCCGCGTCGCTCTGCGGCAGGTCGAACTGATAGACGGTCTCATCGAGCGAGGTGTGCGCGTTGGTGTCGGCACCGAACGACAGGCCCAGCCGCTGCAGGATACGCACCATGTCGCCGGCCGGCACGTGCTTCGAGCCGCGGAACGCCATGTGCTCCAGGAAATGCGCCAGCCCGCGCTGGTCCTCGTGCTCGGCGAGCGAGCCGGAGCGGATCAGCAGGCGGAGCGAGGTGTGGGTGGCGGGCGTGGCGTTGTGCTGGATGGCAAAACGCAGGCCGTTTGGCAGCGTGCCGAACCGCACATCGGGGTCGGCGGGGCGATCAACATAGCTCTGCGCCCAGATGCCATCACGCTTCGCCACGTCGGCCGCCGGTGTCTGGGCGTGGGCCTGTATGCGCGAAAGGGGCAGCAACGCCACCAGCCCGAAAATGAAAGCCCTGCAAAACACGCGGATCGTCCGGCGTGGCGTCATGGCGTTGCTCCGCGTGTGTGGTACCGAGATAACACCTGCCCGGGAAATAACAATCCGGCGCAGGACGGTTGGATCAGGCCCCCAGGCGACGCTGCAGCCGATCCACCTCGCGGCGCAGGAGGTTCACCTCCGATTCCAGGCGGGTCGTGTAGGGATCACCGGTCTGGATCAGCGTCCAGGGCGGCGGGCCGGGCGCAAGGCCCAACGCCGCCCGCAGCCCCGCCGCCGCGTCTTCGAGGCCCCGCCCTTCGTCACGGCCGAGGGGAGCGGACGTGCCAGGCATCGCCGCCCGTACCTGATCCCCCAGCGGGCTCGGCGCGTAGTCGCCCGCCGCCACCGCATCCCAGATCCCTTGCGACACCCAGGTGTTCACCTGCGCCGTGGGATGATGGTCGATGCCGGCCAGTGCCACCCTGTCCCACAGCAACGCGTCGAGCGTGAAGGACGCACAGCCGCGCCGCGTGTCCGCCCGCGCCGGGTCGGGATGCAGATACGAAAGGCTCCGCCCCACCAGCCCTGCCATCGCGGCAATCGCCCGGGCGAACAACGGCGCCTGCGCAAGCCCCGCGCGCAAGGCTGTATGACCGGCGGCGTCGTTGAAGCGCAGGCCGGGATTGACCGTGAGATACGCGTCGATCGCAGGGTCCGCATCGGCGAACGCCGTGGCCCAGAACCATTGCTCCGGCGCCAGCCTGGGATAGCGGACGCCCGGCAGGAACGACAGCGCGCACAGGCGGCGAAGATCGGCGGCCATCCCGGCATAAATGATGTCGTTGATGTAGAGCGGATGCGCGCCGAACATGCCCACCACATGCACGAGATGGCGGAACGGGCCGCCCGATGCCGGCTCCGGCACCAGATCGCAGAATTCCACCACATCCATGATGCCGCAGATGTCCGGGCGGGTCTTCAGCACCAGCACATCGTCGTCCAGGCACGCCAGGCCCCGCTCCAGCGCCACCACCTGGTGCAGCATGTGGCCGGGAAGCCGCAGGTTCGGCTGCGGCTGCGCGATCACCTCGCCACCCATGGCCGCCAGTTTCGCGGCGATGGCGGGATAGCGTTCCATCTCGCCCTCCCAGGTGGACAGGATCACCCGCAGATCCCGCCGCCCCAGCCGGGCGATGCCGTCGAGATAGGTCCCGAAGCCCGCCGCATCACGCACCAGCCCGGTGATGACAACGGCGCGCCGCAGGTCAGGCATCCCCATGCTCATCCGCATCGCCGTCGTCGTCATCGGCACCCGGCACGCTCGCGTCCAACGCCGCCTGCAGCATGTAGGCGGCCGCCATCTGGTCCACCACCTCGGCGCGCCGCTTGCGCGTCATGTCCGCCTCGTCCGTCAGAAACCGGTTCACGGCGGCGGACGACAGACGCTCGTCATACAACGCCGCCGGCAATCCCGTGGCACCCGAGATCGCGTGCGCCCAGTCCCGCGCCGCCTGCGCCGCCGGTCCCGCCGTGCCATCCAGCGACAGCGGCAGCCCGATCACCAGCCCGCCCACGCCGAGCTTCTTGGAAATGCGCGCGATCTCCGCCGCGTTGGCCGCCATCTTGCCGCGCGGGATGCGGCCATGCGGGCTGGCCAGCATGAGCGTGACGTCGGTCAACGCCACACCGATGGTGCGGCTGCCGGGGTCGAGGCCGAGAAGACGTTGGCCCGGCGCAATCCGGGCCCGCAGGGTGGTCATGTTGAACAGGGGCATGGGCGCGTTTATGGTCCGCTCGATGCCGCCAGCATAGTCCGCTCGCGGCCTTCGTCGCCAATAAGGAAAAACATGTCGCTCGACCCCGAGGCCGTCCGCCGCATTGCCCGCCTCGCCCGCCTGCGCGTCGACGACGGCCAGGTGGCCCAGATCCAAGGCGAGCTGAACGGCATCCTCGGCTGGATCGACCAGTTGAACGAAGTCGACGTCGAAGGTGTGGAGCCGCTGACCGGCGGCGCGCTGATGGCGATGCGCCTGCGCGACGACGTGGTGACGGACGGCGACCAGGCCGAGGCCGTGCTCGCCAACGCCCCGGATCGCGACGGCCCCTTCTACACCGTGCCCAAGGTTGTCGAGTGATGTTCGAACTCTCCCTCGCCCAGGCGCGCGACGCGCTGCGCGCGCGCAAGATCTCCGCCCGCGAGCTCACCGCCGCGTATGTCGGCGCCATCGAGGCGCTGAACCCTGAGATCAACGCCTACATCACGCCCACGCCGGAGCTTGCCCTGCAGGCAGCCGATGCGGCGGACGAAGCCCTCGCCCGCGGCCACGCCGGCCCGCTCACCGGCATTCCCCTGGCCATCAAAGACCTGTTCTGCACCAAGGGCGTGCGCACCACCGCCGGCAGCAAGATCCTGTCCCCCTTCATCCCGCCCTATGAAAGCACCGTCACCGCCAACCTGCTGCGTGACGGCGCGGTCTTTCTCGGCAAGGCCAATCTGGACGAGTTCGCCATGGGCTCGTCCAACCTCACCTCCGCCTACGGACCCGTCACCAATCCCTGGACACGCCATGGCGACAACCGGCCCCTCGTACCCGGCGGCTCCTCCGGCGGGTCGGCCGCCGCCGTCGCCGCCCGCATGGCCCTGGGCGCCACCGCCACAGACACCGGCGGCTCCATCCGCCAGCCCGCCGCGTTCTGCGGCATCGTCGGCATCAAACCCACCTACGGCCGCTGCTCACGCTGGGGCGTGGTCGCCTTCGCCTCCTCGCTCGACCAGGCCGGCCCCGTCGCCCGCACGGTGGAAGACGCCGCCATCCTGCTCGGCTCGATGGCGGGTTTCGATGCGAAAGACAGCACATCCGCCGACATCGCGGTGCCGGACTTCGCCGCCGCCTGCAAACGTGGTGTGCGCGGCCTGCGCATCGGCGTTCCCCGCGAATACCGCATGGACGGCATGGCCCCCGAGATCGAGGCGCTCTGGCAGCAAGGCCTCGCCTGGCTGCGCGACGCCGGCGCCACCATCGTGGACGTCTCGCTGCCGCACACCAAATACGGCCTGGCCACCTACTACATCGTGGCCCCCGCCGAAGCCTCGTCGAACCTCGCCCGCTACGACGGCGTGCGCTACGGCGCGCGCAGCGACGGCCACGACCTCACCGCGCTCTACGAAAACACCCGCGCCGACGGTTTCGGCGCCGAGGTGAAGCGCCGCATCATGATCGGCACCTATGTTCTCTCGGCCGGCTATTACGACGCCTATTACCTCAAGGCCCAGAAGGTGAGGGCGCTCATCCTGAAGGATTTCACCGACGTGTTCCGCGATGTGGATGCGCTCGTCACCCCCGCCACCCCCACCGCCGCCTTCGGCCAAGGCGACAGGATGGATGACCCCATCACGATGTATCTCAACGACGTGTTTACCGTGCCGGTCAACATGGCGGGCCTCCCCGGCCTCGCGCTGCCCGCGGGGCTTGACGCCACAGGCCTTCCCCTGGGCTTGCAGGTGATCGGCAAACCCTTCGACGAGGAAACCGTCTTTGCCGTCGGCGCCGCCCTCGAACGCGCCGCCGGTTTCACCGCCTTGCCCACCTTGCGCGCGGGAGCCGCCGCATGAGCTACACCCTCGAAGGCAGCACCGGCACCTGGGAGATCGTCTGCGGCCTGGAAGTCCATGCCCAGGTCATCAGCAAATCCAAACTGTTCTCCGGCGCGTCCGCCGAATACGGCGCCGAGCCCAACACCCAGGTGAGTTTCGTGGACGCCGCCATGCCCGGCATGCTCCCCGTCATCAACCGCGAATGTGTGGCGCAAGCCGTCCGCACCGGCCTGGGCCTTGATGCCAAGATCAATCTGTGGTCGCGTTTCGACCGCAAGAACTATTTCTACGCCGACCTCCCGCAGGGCTACCAGATCAGCCAGTTCGCCCATCCCATCGTGGGCGAAGGCATCGTTGACGTCACACTCAGCGACGGATCCACGAAGTCCATCGGCGTCACCCGTCTGCATCTCGAACAGGATGCCGGCAAAAGCCTGCACGACCAGGACCCGCAGCGCAGTTTCATCGACCTCAACCGCTCCGGCGTGGCGCTGATGGAGATCGTCTCCGAGCCAGACATCCGCTCGCCCGAGGAAGCCGGCGCCTATCTCACCAAACTGCGCCAGATCCTGCGCTACCTCGGCACCTGCGACGGCAACATGGACGAAGGCTCCATGCGCGCCGACGTCAACGTCTCCGTTCGCAAGCATGGCGAGGCTTTCCGCACGCGCTGCGAGGTCAAGAACGTCAATTCCATCCGCTTCGTCATGCTCGCCGTCGAGGCCGAAGCCAAGCGCCAGATCGGCGTGTGGGAGGATGGCGGCGAGGTTGTGCAGGAAACCCGCCTGTTCGACCCGACGAAGAACGAAACCCGCTCGATGCGCTCGAAAGAAGACGCGCACGACTACCGCTACTTCCCCGATCCGGACCTTCTGCCGCTGGTGCTCGATGCCGATTGGGTGCAGAGCCTGAAAGCGCACCTGCCCGAGCTGCCGGACGCCAAAACCGCCCGCTTCGTGTCCGATTACGGGCTGTCCGCCTACGACGCCCGCATCCTGGTGATGGAACAGGCCACCGCCGACTTCTTCGAAGCCGTGGCGAAGGGGAGGGACCCGAAACTCGCCGCCAACTGGATGATGGGCGACTTCTTCGCGGCCCTGAACCGCACCGGCACCACCATCGAAACCACCCCCGTCAGCGCGGCCTTCCTCGGCGAACTCATCGATCTCATCACGGACAAAACCATCAACGGCCGCATCGCCAAGGAGGTGTTCGAGGCGATGGTCGAAACTGGCCAGGCGCCCGCGGCCATCGTTGCAGAAAAGGGCCTCCGCCAAGTCACCGACACCGGTGCCATCGATGCCGCCGTCGACGCCGTGCTGGCGGCCAACACCGACAAGATCGCCGCCTACAAGGCCGGCCAGGAAAAGCTGTTCGGCTTCTTCGTGGGCCAGGTGATGAAGGCCATGGCCGGCAAGGGCAATCCGGCGCTCGTCAACGAAGCATTGAAGCAGAAACTGGCATGAGGAAGAAACTGGCATGAGGACGAAACGGGCATGAACCGCCGCACGCTCCTAGGAGGACTTGCGGCGGGTGGCCTCGCCGTCGCCCGGCGCGCAAACGCGCAAACAACGGGCGGGATGGCGGTGCTGACCTACCACCGCTTCCATCCAGGCGTGTCGACGTCGGCCACCACCGTCAGCACCCCCGTGTTTGCCACCCAGATGGCCTGGCTGGCAAGCAACCACGTCACCGTCGCCCCGTTGCGCAGCTCTCTCGCCCTTGCCCACGGCACAGCAGGCGTTTCGACCACAGTCGCCATCACCGCCGATGACGGCTGGCGCTCGGTCTACACCGAGATGTTCCCCATCCTGCGCCAGCACAATTTCCACGCCACCCTGTTCATCAATCCCCCCGCCATCGGCCAGGGCAACGCCTACCTCACCTGGCCGATGATCACCGAGATGCTGAAATCCGGCCTGGTGGATGTGCAGCCCCACACCCAGACCCATCCCAACTTCAACACCGAACGCGCCCGGCTCACCCCCGCCGCGTTCCAGGCTTATCTCGACCAGGAGATCGCCGGCAGCCGCGGCGCCATCACGTCCCGTCTCGGCCTTCCCGCCGACCTGCTCGCCTGGCCCTTCGGCATCCACGACGCCCAGCTGGAAGCTGCCGCCCAGAAAGCCGGCTGCATCGCCGCCTACGCTCTCGGCTCCAGCGCGATCATGCCCGGCAGCCCCGATTTCGCCCTGCCGCGCTACCAGGTCTATGAAACCGACAATCAGGCCCGCTTCGCCTGGCTCGTCGCCGGCAACCCCCGCCAGCACCCAAAAAAGGCATCCTCATGATCGAACTCTGGACCTGGAACACCCCCAACGGGCGCAAGATCTCGGTGGCCTTGGAAGAGATGGGCCTCCCCTACAGCGTCCATCCCGTCAACATCGGCAAGGGCGAGCAGTTCAACCCCGAATTTCTGGCGTTCAGCCCCAACAACCGCATCCCCGCCATCAAGGACTCCAACGGCCCCGGCGGCACCGAGATCGGTGTGTTCGAATCAGGCGCCATCCTGCTCTACCTCGCCGAGAAAACCGGCACGTTCATGCCGGCCGACCCACGTGGCAAAATCCCCGTGTTGGAATGGCTGATGTGGCAGATGGGCGGCTTCGGCCCCATGCCAGGACAGGTCCACCACTTTCTGCAGGTGGAAAATGAAGCCGACAGGACATACGGCCTGGAGCGCTACAGCAAGGAAACCAAACGCCTTTACGGCGTGGCCGACCGCAGGCTGGCCGAGGTCGAGTTCTTCGCCGGCAACATCTCCATCGCCGACTTCGCCATCCTCGGCTGGGCGTGGCGCCACGAACGCCACCTCATCGACCTCGCCGAATTCCCCCACGTCAAACGCTGGTACGACACGATGATGGCCCGCCCCGCCACCAAACGCGGTTTCGACATCGCCCTCAGCTAGAACGCCTGTCTGAGCCCGAGCCGGGGGGTAGACTTCAAGATGTCACCATTTGACGCCGCCCCCGTCTCTGCCTAAAACACCTGGGCAAACGTTGTGTGTTTGAACAAGGTCGCAATCGCGTGCGTCTCTCTCGGCGGAGGGGTGGCCGAGCGGCTGAAGGCAACGGTTTGCTAAATCGTCATACGGGTTAAACCGTATCGTGGGTTCGAATCCCATCCCCTCCGCCAATTTTCCGCCCCGTCCAGTTTGGAAGCGCTACCAGCGCCGTAGCTAACCGATGCACATGACCGAGCACGCGGCGAAGTCGTCGCCTGACCGGCGAAGATGCGACCAGGCAGTTGTCTTGTCGATCATGCCGCGATCATTTCCGGTCATGTGCGGCCATCCACGCAAGGGTCTGCTTCACCACACTGGATTCGAGCCCTTGAAAACCATGAGCCGCGCCTGCACCACACGGATCGCCGCGCCCGGGACCGTTACCGCCCTCAACCGCGATCAATTCCTTCGCAGGCGCCTTCGTCAGCTGCGCCATCGCCCCGGTGGTACCGGCAAACGGTGCTTCACTGCAGCCATCGTCGCGGTTGTGTATCACCAGCGTCGGCACGGCAATCTGCCCCAGCGGCACGCCCTCCATACCTGACCCCCAGACCGACGAGGTCAGAACAATCCCGGAAATTGTCGCGGGCCCAAGCCGTGCCCCAGCATTGGCGGCCGAGATGCTTCCGCGGCTCGTGCCGATTGCCCAAACCGGACCAGGCGTCTTGCCACGCAGAAACGTTGCAACCGCCGAAATATCGCGGGCATGCGCTTCGCCGATACGAAACGGCGTGCCCATGCCGTTCGGATGATCACTGGGCGAATCGAGGATGGCGACGTTATAGCCCCCCGCCGCGAAGCGATCCGCAACGCGCAGCAGGAAATTTCCCTGAACCCGGCTGATAACGCCATTGCCACCTGGAAACAGGATCACGCCACCGACAGGTTGGGTCGCCGGGATGAACACGACCGGCTGGACATTGCCCGGGCGGGTCTGCAGGTCAACTTTTGTCTCTGCTGCATCCGAGGGGACACAAGTGGCGGACAGAAAAAAAGCAGCCAGCACCATCTGATATGCTGCCAGTTTTGTGCGAATCATCTTCTATTCTCCAACTCTTTTCAAGATGTCTGTAGTGATGCATGCCTGATCAATACACGTCAAATTTGGCAGCCCAACCCCATAGAACGGGTGGGTCAACATTCGGCCAACCCGGCCATCCATGCCCTGCGCCACCGCACCGAATACTGCTCGCCGTTCGGAAGCAAGACCCGACCCGGCTGACCCGCATCGCAAACCGCTCGAAACCCCCTTTATTGTTAACAATACGAAACAAATAGATCGCAGCTTTCCCAAAGCCCCAATCAGCCTTTGTCAGACGGAATCCGTCCAAACCCCTGCCGCCGCGCCGCGGCCAGCACCCCACGCGGCAGCTTGATCCGCCAAGGTTCCACGACAGCCCTTCCGTGCGCCTTGCGCGGCGTGGAAATCGCCCCAGCAACGACGTCTCCCACCACCGCAACACGCGCCACGCGAAGGCGTGGCGGCAGCCGCAGCAACGCCGTCTCCACCGCCAGCATCCGGCAGATCGGCCGCAACATCCGCCCCGCCTGCGGGCTTGCCTCCAGCAGGGCCACCATTTCAGGCGTCTGCAAAACCGCGCGAAGCTGGCATCCAAACCCCGCCGCCTGCCACCCCACTCGTCGCACCAGCCACGCGAAGTGCCCCGGCCAAGCCCGGGCGCCACCCCCGGCACCACGCCTGACGCCATCTCCGAGGCCATCGCCCGCCGCAGCCGATCCCGCGCGCGCCACCGCCACACGCCGCCGAACTCCGCCCGCCAGAAACCGGCCCGCAAGGCCCTCCATCCGCGTGCAAAGCATCGACAGCCGGGACCACAGGATCAAGGCCAACCCATGCGCCAGCGCCCCGCGCGCGCACCATCCGCCCATCGCGTCGCGCACACCGCGCAACACAACCGAGAGATCAGTATAAGGAGAGGGGGAGGGCAAAGAATTCACCCGCCAGTAAACACCATACCACCTGGCGACATGCCACATGATTCGGCGAGTTCCAGCGTTATTAGATCGTGAGGCGTTGGGGTTGCTTCACCCAGATGCGTAAACCTGATCGAACAAAGACTTGAAGCATGAGGAGTGGCGCTACCCAAAATCATCAGGCTCTAAGCCGCGACGGCCCCCGGCTCGCCCGGCGCGGTGCGCCAGCCGATCCCCACGATGGCCACGCTTCGTCGCCCGCCCGGCTCCGGGCAGCAGACGATCGCCTGCTGTTCCTCCAGGAAGCCCAGCAGGCGACGCGCCCGGCCCGTGGAATGCGTTCCGTAGACGCGGGCGATGGTCGCATCGGAGGGGCATGGCGCCGCCATCCGCGCCATGTGCGCCACGAGAAGAAAAACGCTTTGCGCGTCGTCCGGCAGGGATGCCGCCATGGCCTGCACGCGCGGCCACGCCGCATCGGCCAGCGACGCATCCTCCACCCCGGCGCGGGCGCTGGCGAGCAGCGGGCGAAATTGGGTGAGGTCGGGCGGCCTGCCCTCCAGCGCCTCGATCCGCAGGCGCACCAGAAAATCCTGATACAAGGCCGCCACCGGGCGGAACGCCGCCTCCGCCTCGGCCATCATGGCGCGTAGAATGGCCTCCATGCGGCGCTGGCGTTCGGCCACCACGAACATGTCCGGCGCCGCCTCCGTCTCGCCCTGCGGCACGGCGGGCCGGGCCTGCGACAGCTGGCTCAGAAGATCCGGCCCGGGCGTGGCCAGGCGGCGCGGCGGCGGGCGCGGGGCCTGGGGAATATCGGACAGCACGAGATCGCGGGCGCTGTGAGAATCGGTCTGTGGCATCGGCATCAGGCAAGGCGCCGCCGAGCGCGAGGCGGTGGCGACGGTGCCGATGCGCAGCGTCAGCGGCCGGCGGGACAGAGCAGGGCCGAGGGCGATGAACTGGCCGCGCGCGAGATCACGGAACATGTCGGCCTGGCGCCGTTCCATGCCCAGCAGATCGGCGGCGCGCGCCATGTCGATATCCAGGAAGGTGCGGCCCATCAGGAAGTTGGAGGCCTCGGCCGCCACGTTCTTGGCGAGTTTGGCCAGGCGCTGGGTGGCGATCACGCCGGCCAGACCGCGCTTGCGGCCGCGGCACATGAGGTTCGTCATGGCGGCGAGCGAGATTTTCCGCGCCTCGTCCGGCACCTCGCCGCCCACGGCGGGTGCGAAAAGCTGCGCCTCGTCAACCACCACCAGCACCGGCGTCCAGCACGACCTGTCGGCGTCGAACAGGCCGTGGAGGAAGGCGGCGGCGGCGCGCATCTGGCCTTCGGCATCCAGGTTCTCAAGGTTCAGCACCACCGAGACGCGATGCTGGCGCACCCGTTCGGCGGCATGGCCCAAGGCGGCCTCAGTATGCGCGCCGGCGTCGATCACCAGATGCGGGTGATGGTCGGCCAGGCTCACGAAATCGCCTTCCGGGTCGATCACCACCTGCTGCACCCAGGCGGCACTCTGTTCCAGCAGACGGCGCAGCAGGTGCGACTTTCCGGAGCCGGAATTGCCCTGCACCAGAAGCCGTGTGGCGAGCAGCTCCTCGAGGTCGAGCTGGGCGGTGGCGCCCTGTTCGGTGCGGCCCATATCGATGGCGACGGTCATGCCTGTCTTCTACGCGCTGACGACCGGCGGCGAAACCGATTCCCCCGTGAGTTCCGCGTGACGCCTTCTGTTTGCGCTGGGAGGGACCTGGCCGTGCGTGCAGCATGTCGCATGCGCATCTTTCTGATCTGGCTGCTGCTGGCGGGGCAGGCGTGTGCGGGGGAGCTGAAATTCTCCACCTGGAATCTGTCGTGGCTCACGCTGCGCCCGGCCGGCGGGCCGGATCTGCCGGAGGACGTGCAGCCCAAGCGTGACGAGGATATCGACACGCTGCGCCGGTATGCGCTTTTGCTGGACGCCGACGTGGTGGCGTTCAGCGAGGTGGATGGCCCGGAGCTGGCGGCGCGGGTTTTTCCGCCCGATCGCTACCGGCTTCATATCACGGGCGATGCGGTGGTGCAGCGCACCGGGTTCGCCATCCGGCGGGGCCTTGATTTCACGGCCAACCCCGACCTTGCGGCGCTGGATGTCTACAAGAACGCGAAATACCACCTGCGCAGCGGCGCCGACGTCACGTTGAACCTGCCGTCCGGCGATCTGCGGCTGTTGGCGGTGCATCTGAAGTCCGGCTGCCGGGAGGAGGCGCTGGACACGCGGGCCAACCCCGCCTGCCCCACACTGGCCCTGCAGCTGTCGCATCTCACTGACTGGGTCGCGCACCGCGCGGCAGACGGTGTGCCCTTCGTGCTGATGGGCGATTTCAACCGCTGGATGGAAGGGCGCGACGGCTTCTTCGCCAGCCTGCAGCGGCCGGGCCCGTTGCTGCGGGCGGAAGCGGGCCGGCATTCCCCCTGCTGGGGCGGCGCCGGGTTTCTCGACCACATCATCGCCGGCGGCACCGCGCGCGCGTGGATGCGGCCTGACAGCCTGCGCGTTCTGGTCTATCGGGAAAGCACCGCCGAGATGAAGGAGCGGTTGTCCGACCATTGCCCGGTCTCGGTGCGCTTTCAGATACCGGACTGAACCAGGAGCCTGCTCATGAGCCTTACCGTCTTTGTCACCGGCGCCTCCGCGGGCTTTGGCCGCGCGATCACGCAACGCCTCGTGGCCGATGGCCATCGCGTCATCGCCGCCGGCCGAAGGCGGGAGCGTCTGGACGCGCTGGCCGCCGACCTCGGCCCCGCCGTGCTGGCACACACGCTCGACGTGACGGACGCCGCGTCGGTGGCGGCCTTGCCGGACACGTTGCCTGAAGCCTGGCGCGCGGTGGATGTGCTGGTGAACAATGCCGGCCTCGCCTTGGGCATGGACCCGTCATATCGCGCCAGTCTTTCGGACTGGGACACGATGGTGGCCACCAACGTGACGGGGCTGATGCACATGACGCGGGCGC
Organism: Rhodospirillales bacterium; assembly: GCA_025362815.1. Lineage (GTDB taxonomy): Bacteria > Pseudomonadota > Alphaproteobacteria > Acetobacterales > Acetobacteraceae > CAIQQQ01. The sequence goes on along the minus strand of JANYFG010000101.1, from coordinate 61,025 downwards.
TGCTGCCCGGGATGGTGGCGCGCAACACCGGCCATGTGATCAACCTGTCCAGCACCGCGGCACTTTATCCGTATCCGGGCGGGCATGTGTATGGCGCGTCCAAGGCGTTCGTGACGCAGTTCAGCCTCAACCTCAGGGCCGATCTCGTCGGCACCGGCGTGCGGGTGACGGATCTGGAGCCCGGCCTGGTGGGCGGCACCGATTTCAGCACCACGCGGTTTCACGGCGACGGTGACAAGGCGGCGGCGGTCTACGCCAATCTCACGCCGCTCAACCCGCTCGACATCGCCGAGGCGGTGTCCTGGGTGATCGGCCTGCCCGCGCATGTGAACATCAACCGCCTGGAGATGATGCCCACCTGCCAGGCATCCGGTCCGCTGGCGCTGAAACGTCAGCCGTGACCTGAAACGGCAGATAGAGCGTCACGCGCGTGCCGACCTGCGGTGTGCTTTCCAGCGCCACGTCGCCGCCGGATTGACGCACGAAACCGATCACGCTGCTCAGACCCAGGCCGGTGCCCTTGCCCACCGGCTTGGTGGTGAAAAAGGGCTCGAACACGCGTTCGAGAAGATGCGGCGCGATGCCGGCACCGGTGTCGGACACCGAGACGCAGAGATACTCGCCCTCGCGCAGATCGCGGTTGGCCAGGTGGCCGACGGCGCCGCTGCCACCCAAGCTCCCACTGGGAGAAAAGCTGCGGCGGGAGGTGGCGATGGTGATGGTGCCGCCATCGGCCATCGCATCGCGGCTGTTCACGATCAGATGCAGCAGGGCGCTTTCGAAGCCGCTGCGGTCCAGCCGGCAATCCGGCAGATCCGCGCCCAGCGCCAGGGCGATGTCATGGCGTTCGCCGATGTCGTCGGCCGCGATCAACCGGAGCCCACGCACCAGCGCATTCACGTCGCAAGGCTCCGGCCGAAGCGACTGCCGGCGCGCGAAGGCGATCAGGTTGGCCGTGAGCTTCGCCCCGTTCTCCGCCGCCTGCATCGCCATGGCGCGCAATTCCTCGGCCGGGTGATCGGTGCCGATCATGTCGCCGAGCATTTCCAGGTTGACCGACACCACGGTGAGAAGATTGTTGAAGTCATGCGCGATTCCACCGCTGAGCTGGCCGATCGAGCGCATTTTCTCAGCCTGCAGCAACATGGCCTGGGCGTGTTTCTGGTCGGTCACGTCCTGCAGGATGCCGCCGATCGCGATCACCCTGCCGTCTTCCGCGCGTTCGAGGCTGCTGTCGCTTGAAACGGTTCGCACGATTCCATCGGCGCCGATGGTGCGGTATTCCAAAGGCGGCACCGCGTAGCCTTGATCGCTCCTCGCGAGGCGGGCGCGCACCGCATCCCGGTCCTGGGGGTGTATCCGGGCCATGACCGCCCCGATCGTGGCCCCGAATGTCTCCTTGCGCACGCCGAACATCGGATAGACGCTATCCGACCACTCCAGGATGTCCGAGCCGGTTTCGAAGCGCCATGTGCCGAGCTTTGCGATGGCCTGGGTGCGCATCAACTGCCGGGTGAGCGTTTCCAGCTTTTTCGTGGTGGCCAGCAGCCTTGCCTCACGCGCGCGCAGATCCTCGGCCTCGGCGCGTCGCCGGGTGATGTCGCGTAGGATGCCCACGCGGTGCGTGGCAACCCCGCTGGCATCGCAAAGGGGCACAAGCGACGTTTCCGCCCAGAAATCGGTTCCGTCCTTGCGACGCCGGCGCAGCACGGCGCGCACCGGCTCGGCGCGTCGCATCGCGTCCTCGATCCGGGCGATTTCCGCATGGTCGTCGGCACCCGGCACGTCGAGCACGGCGAAAGCCTGCCCCAGCAGATCGGCCGGCTGGTGGCCTGTGAGATCGGTGATCGCCGCGTTGATGTAGATGATGCGGTCAACCTGATCGTCGCGATGGGTGATTTCGGCGATGATCACGCCGTCATGCGTGGCGCCGAGCGCCGCGCTGAGCGCCGCGCTGAGCAGGGCGGTGCGCTCGCGTGTCAGCTTGCGTTGCAGCAAAGGCCGTATCGCGTCGCCCACGCAGCCGAGCAAGGTGGCCTTCGCCGGAAGGTCGTTCTGCGACCCTTTCAGTGTCATGACGACGGCGAAGCGCCGGTCTCCCACCGTCAGCGCGCACCCGATCAGGCTGGTGATGCCCGCGGCCACCGCCGGGCCCAGCCGGGGATGTGCGAGATCGGCGGGGCTGGTGATGCGCCACATCGTGCCGTTTTCACAGTCGAACATCGCAGCACAGACCAGTTCCGACAGAGGCACGCGCTCGTCGGCGCCGGATTCGGGGTGGGTGGGATCGATCGGATCGATGCAGACGCGCGCCACCCGGCTGACATAGGTGGACGCGCCCCGCCGCTCCCACACGCGGCAGGCGTAGCCACCGAGCGCGCCCAGAATGCGGGACATGATGACATTCAGCGTGTCGTCGAAGGACAGATCGTCCGTCAGCGCGGCATGGATCTCGCGCAGCAGGATGATTTCCAGCCGATTGCCGTCCTGCCTGTCAGGCGCCGCTTTTGCGATGGCACGCGTGTTCGTATGGGCGGTCGCTTCGGACACAGCTTGCTCTCCGGCAAAAGGCACTCTCACAATCCTGCAATTTTTTTGACCTATGCACCCTGCCGGCAGCTGCGCCCCCATTCTTATCGCTTGGTGATGAGGAAACCATTATTTTCTACAACTCTTAAGCCACGTCATCGTGATGCGGGATATTACGATTCTCATGCCACGTCATCGTGATGCGGAATATTGAGACAAGGGCGGTGCGGAGTGATCGGATGATGGAGGCGGCAGGCCACGTTCTGCTCGTCGAGGATGTGGCGTCGCTGCGTATCACGCTCGAGCGGGCGTTGCGGCTGCATCGCTACGATGTGACCGCCGTGGCCCTGGCCGAGCAGGCAAAGGCCGTGTTCGCGGCGGACAGGATCGATTTTCTCTTAACAGATGTGTCGCTGCCCGGAGACATCGACGGGTTCGCGCTGGCGGACTGGGCGCGCAGCTTTCAGCCGCGCCTTCCCATCGTGCTGATCAGCGGGCTGGCGCTGGATCGTCCGCCGGCCCGGCTGATGGTCGATCTCTATGTGAGGATGCTGCCGAAGCCGTTCACGATGGAGACGCTGATGAGCGCGCTGACGTCATTGCGCTTGCCTGGTGTGGCGTGATGCCGCCCCAGACTTGGAACCGGTCAACGGTATCGCGCGCAACGTTCGCGCGCGATACCGGATGACATCAGCCGACGAGTTCGGTGCCGGCGAAGAAATAGGCGATCTCGGCGGCAGCGGCTTCCGGCGAGTCGGAGCCATGCACGGAGTTGGCTTCGATGCTCTCGGCAAACTCCTTGCGGATGGTGCCGGCATCGGCATTGGCCGGGTTGGTGGCGCCCATGATCTCGCGGTTTTTCAGGATGGCGCCCTCGCCTTCGAGCACCTGCACCACCACGGGGCCGGATGTCATGAAGGTAACGAGATCGCGGAAGAAGCCGCGTGCGCTGTGGGCGCCGTAGAACGCCTCGGCCTGTGCCGTGGTCATGTGGATGCGCTTCTGCGCCACGATGCGCAGGCCCTGGGATTCAAACTTCGCGTTGATCGCGCCGGTCAGGTTGCGGCGCGTGGCGTCCGGCTTCAGGATGGAGAAGGTGCGCTCGATGGCCATGATCGGTCTCTTTTCGTGTTATTTGCCTGTGGCCGGGGCTTTAGAGCAGGGCACCCATCGCGGCAACCCCTTCCCCCGCATGGGGCGGAGCGGCTAAACGCTGGCGTATGAGCCTTCTTATGATCTCCGGCGTCACCATCCGCATGGCGGGTCGCACGCTTCTCAACAACGCTGACCTCACGGTGGACCCGGGGCGGCGCATCGGGCTTGTGGGCCGCAACGGCGCGGGCAAGTCCACGCTGTTTAAGGCCATCACCGGCACGCTGCCGCTCGACGGCGGCGATATCCGCTTTTCGTCGCGTGCCCGCATGGCCCAGGTGAAGCAGGAGGCGCCGTCCGGCCAGCAATCGCTGCTCGAGACCGTGCTGGAAGGCGACGAGGAACGCGCGGCGCTGATGGCCGAGGCGGAGGACCCCACCACCGAGCCGCTGCGCATCGCCGAGGTGCACGACCGGCTGCACACGATCGGCGCCGACGCGGCCCCCGCGCGGGCCGCCACCATTCTGGCCGGCCTGGGCTTCGATGCCACCACACAGGCTCGCCCCGTCGACGAGTTCTCCGGCGGCTGGCGCATGCGCGTGGCGTTGGCCACCGCCCTGTTCGCCAACCCCGACCTGCTGCTGCTCGACGAGCCCACCAACCATCTGGACCTCGAAGCAACGCTGTGGCTCGAAACCTGGCTCGCCAAGTTCCCCGGCGCCTGCCTGCTGATCTCGCATGACCGCGGCCTGCTCGATCGTTGCGTGGACAGCATCGCGCATCTCGATCAGCAGAAGATCTCGCTCACCCCCGGCGGCTACGACGAGTTCGTGCGCATTCGCACCGAGCGCGCCAACCAGCAGCGGGCGCAGAACGAGAAGGTGGCCGACCAGAAGGCGCATCTGCAGCAATTTGTCGACCGCTTCCGGGCCTCGGCCGCCAAGGCCAAGCAGGCGCAGTCCCGCATCAAGGCCATCGCCAAGCTGCCGCAGATCGAAAGCGTGATCGAGGACAGCGTGAGCAAGTTCAATTTCCCCGAGCCGGTGGAGCTGTCGCCGCCGATCCTGGCGATGGAGAGCGTGTCGTGCGGCTACGACGACCGCGCGATCCTGAAGAATATCGGCCTGCGTATCGACATGGGCGATCGGGTGGCGCTGCTGGGGGCGAACGGCAACGGCAAGTCCACGCTCGCCAAATTGCTGGCCGGCAGAATGGACATCATGGGCGGCAAGCAGTTCCGCAACAATCGCCTGAAGGTCGGCTACTTCGCGCAACACCAGGAAGACGAGCTGGTGGAGCATGAAACGCCGATCGACCACATGCAGCGGGCGCTGCCGAACGCCACGTTGCAGCAGGTGCGCTCGCAGCTGGCGCGTTTCGGTCTGGATGCCGATCGCGCCTCCAACCGCATCTCAGGTTGTTCCGGCGGCGAGAAGGCGCGTTTGCTGCTGGCGCTCGCCACCCGGGACGCGCCGCAGCTTCTCATTCTGGACGAGCCGACCAACCATCTGGATATCGATGCGAAGGACGCGATGGTCCGCGCGCTCGATGCGTTCACCGGGGCCGTGCTGCTGATCACCCATGACCCCAACCTGGTGGAGATGGTGGCCGACCAGCTCTGGCTCGTGGCCGATGGCGCGGTGAAGCCGTATGACGGGGACATGGACGAATACCGCGTATTCCTCGCCGAGCGCGCGCGGATCACGGGCCGGCCGGCCGGGCGTGGCGATGCCACCGGCATGAAGGGCGAGCACGGCAACAAATGGGACAAGAAGAAAAAGGGCGGCGAGGCGAAATCCGCCCTGGCGCCGCTGAAGAAGCAGGCCAAGGCCTGCGAGGAGAAGCTCGCCCGACTGTCCGATGAATACAAGAAGGTGGAGGCGATCCTGGCCAATCCCACCATCTACCAGCCGCACCGGATGGCCGACATGATCAGCGCGAAAACGCGGTTGTCGGACCTCAAGCGCGAAACCAAGTCGGCCGAGGCGGATTGGCTGGCGGCGGAGGAGGCGTTGGAGGCGGCTTCGGCAGCGTAAGTAAAGCGTTCTTTTGTGAACAAAAGAACCAAAAAACGTCTTTCGATTGCGTCACCAACAATGAATAAAAATCTTTTTGCTTCTTTTTCTATAGAAAAAGAAGAATCCTTGCCCTCATATTTTGCTTTCTGTGCTGGGAGAGTAACTTCAATTAAACCGGCAGCACCACGCGCGCGCGCAGGCCGCCGCTGGGGCTGTCCTCCAGCGTGATCTCGCCGCCATGCGCGCGCACGATGTCGCGCGCGATGGTCAGGCCCAGGCCGGTGCCACCGGCGGCCCCGCTGGAGAACGGGCGAAACACGTGCTCGCGCTGATCATGCGGAATGCCCGGCCCGTCATCGTCCACCACGATCTCCACCGAGCGCGCCGTGGTCTGGCGCGCCACCAGGCTCACATGGCGCGCGTGCCTGCGGGCATTGTCGACCAGATTGGTGATGGCGCGCTTGATGGCGTCCGGCCGGAGCGACAGCACGAGGCCGCGCGGCGAATCGAGCGCCACGTCCGACCCGGTGCGGCGGGCGTTGTTGGCGACGTCCTCGAGCACCGCGCCGAGATCGGTCAACTTGGATTGCTCGGAGCCCTCGCCGCGCGCGAAGGCCAGGTAGCCCTCGATCATGCGGTCCATCTCGGCGATGTCGCCCTCCATGTCCTGGGCGTCGAGCGCGAGATCCGGGTGCGATTCGAGCAGCGCCACGTTGAGGCGCAGGCGGGTGAGGGGGGTGCGCAAATCGTGCGACACACCGGCCAGCAACTCGGTGCGCTGTGCGAGGAAGCGGCGGATGCGCTCCTGCATGCGGTTGAAGGCCGTGGCGGCCTGGCGGATCTCGGCGGCGCCCTCGGGCTTGATGGCGCCGAGATCGCGGCCGATGCCGAAGGCTTCCGCCGCGGCCCCCAGCCTGCGCAGCGCGCGCACCTGGTTGCGCATGAACAGCGCCGAGATGGCGAACAGCAGCATGGACGAGCCGACCAGCCAGATGACGAACAGGTAGATGGTGCCGGCGTAAAGCCGTTTGCGCGGCGCCTGCACGTCCAGCACGCCATCCGGCATCTGCACGCGGATCAGCACGGAGCGCGGGTCGGACTGCCAGTCGAGCTGGAACGGCTTGCGCAGGCGCTCGGCCAGCGCCGCTTCCAGCCCGCCCTGGGTTTCCTGGCCACGATCGGGGCCGGGCAGGGTGGCGCCGGGGGAGAACACCATCGACAGTTCCAGCCTGTCCCACGCGCTGTCCAGCGCCCAGGCGCGGTCGGCGGTGCCGGGGAAGCGCTGCAACGTTTCCACGGTGGTGGCGATCTCGCCGGCGATGGCACCGGAGAAGCGGCGCGAGACGATCTCCAGATGGCTGCCGTAGAAGATCTGCAACGCCACGCCTTGAACCACCAGCAGCGGGATCAGCATGATCAGCAGCGACCGGCCGAGCAGCGAGCGCGGCAGCATGCGCTTGACCGACTGGATCTGGTTGTGCAGCGGCAGTTTCATGGATCAGGGTCGATCCACGATCAGGGTCCGGGTTTGAGCACGTAGCCCCGGCCGCGCACGGTGTGGACGAAACGCGGCTCGCGCGGGTCGATCTCGATCTTGCGCCGCAGCCGCGTCATCTGCACGTCGATGGCGCGTTCGCTCGATTCGTCGGTGCCCAGGGCCGCCGCGATCTCCTCGCGTGACAGCACCTCATGCGCGCGGGCGGCCATGGCGGTGAGCAGCGCCGCCTCGCCGCCGGTCAGCCGCACCGGGCCGTGGGGGCCACGCAGTTCGCCGCGCGCGGGGTCGAAGCTCATCAGGCCGAGCTGGACGGGGCCGGAGGGCGGTTCCGCCACGACGGGCGCCGGCGCCACGGCGCGGCGCAGCATGGCGCGGATGCGCAGCACCAGCTCGCGTGGGTCGAACGGCTTGGGCAGGTAATCGTCGGCCCCCGCCTCGAACCCCGCGATCCTGTCCTCGGGCGAGCCGGCGGCGGTGAGCAGGATGATGGGCAACGGGGTCTGGTCGAGCTTGAGGGATTGGGTGAGCGACAGGCCGCTTTCGCCGGGCATCATCACGTCCAGCACCATCAGGTCCGGCTGCAAAAACCGCAGCTGGTCGCGCGCCGCCTCCGCGGTGTCGGCGGTGGTGACGCGAAACCCGGCTTCGGACAGGAAGCGCTGCAACAGGTTTCGCAGACGGGCATCGTCGTCCACCACCAGAATGAGCGACTCGTCGGCCATTCGATCAGACCTTTCGCGCAGGGGCGGCGTCGGCACCGCTTCGGCTGCGCGCGGCGCTGTCGGCGCCGCTTCGTACGCGCGCGGCGCTGTCCGCGCCGTCGATGTAGCGGCGGGCGGCGTCGTCCATGATGCCGCGCATCACACGCCGGAAGCCTTCCACGGCACCGCTGCCGGACTCGCGATAGGCGATGGCGAGGCGTTCGCGCTGCTGTTCGAACAGCCGGCGTTCCAGCGCCTGGCCCTGCGGTGTGAGAACCAGCAGCCGCTGGCGGCGGTCGGCGCGGCCGGGGGTTTGGGCCACGTAGTCTTTCGCCACCAGGTCGCCGAGCACGCGGGCCAGGCTTTGCTTGGTGATGCGCAACAGGCCCAGCAGGTCCGACACCGCGATCTGCGGGTTGCGGCCGATGAAATGCAGGGCGCGGTGATGCGCGCGGCCGAGCCCGATCTCGTCGAGGATCACGTCGGCGGCGTTGGTGAAGTCGCGGTAGGCGAAGAACAGCAGGTCCTGCGCGGTGCGGATCTCCTCCTCGCGCAGGAACAGCAGGTTGGTGCCGGCCCCCGGGGAGGGCATCGGCGGCAACGCGGTGGCTTTGGCCGCGACGGCAGCTTTCAGCGGATGGGTCTTGGTGTCGCTCACTGCGGCCGCGCCTGCGGGTGTGGCATATCTGGCATACCTGTGAATTGGGGCAGGTTCATTGACGCAATCAATCCGTTCATTATAGCGTTGGGCAGCTTAGAGCAACAATCTTGCGGAGAGTTTCACGATGGCGCTCGTTCCTTTCGATGACCGTGACGGCTTTATCTGGTTCGACGGCGTTATGGTGCCCTGGCGGGATGCCAAGATCCATGTGCTCACGCATGGTTTGCACTATGCATCCGGTGTGTTCGAGGGTGAACGCGCGTATTCCGGCAACATTTTCAAATTACGGGCCCATACCGAGCGCCTGATCAAATCGGGCAAGATCCTGGGCTTCGACATTCCCTACAGCGCCGATGCGATCGACGCCGCGTGCATCGAGGTGGTGAAGGCCAACGATCTCACCGACGCCTATATCCGCCCGCTCGCCTGGCGCGGCACCGAGCAGCTGTCCGTCTCGGCGCAGCAGACCAAAATCCACCTGATGATCGCCACCTGGGCCTGGCCGAACCTGTTCGGCAACGACCGCATGAAGGGGGTGACGCTGGATATCGCCACCTGGAAGCGTCCGCATCCGGAGACGGCGCCCACGGCGAGCAAGGCGGCGGGGCTTTACATGATCGGCACGCTGGCCAAGCACGAGGCAGAGGCGAAGGGCTTCAACGACGCGCTGATGCTGGACTGGCGCGGCCAGGTGGCGGAGGGCACCGGGGCCAACGTGTTCTTCGTGTTCAACGGCGAGATCCACACGCCCATCCCCGATTGCTTCCTCGACGGCATCACGCGCCGGGTGGTGATGAGCATCGCCCGACGGCACCAGTACAAGGTGGTGGAGCGCGTGATCATGCCCGACGAGATGGCAAAGGCCAGCGAGGTGTTCCTGGTCGGCACCGCCGCCGAGGTCACGCCGGTGCGCCAGATCGGGCCGCATCACTACACGCCCGGTGCCGTGACCGCGGCGCTGCTGGCCGATTTCGAAACCCTGGTGCGCAAGCAGCCATCCGAGGTGGAGTTGCTGACCGCCGCCTGATCCCGGCGATCGACAATGCGACATCGGCGGCCGGGCGGGGGAAACTCCGGCCGGCCGTGTGCATTTCAGTGCAACTGCGCCGCACCCCCCCCATGTCTCGGCCTGACCCATTATCGGAACATCCCATGCGCACCATCGTCATCGCCTATGCCGCCACCGCCGTTATCTTCTTCGCCATGGATTTCGCGTGGCTGTCGGTTGCGCTGAACAGCATCTACAAGCCCAATCTCGGCGGGCTGCTGTTGGACAAGCCGAACATGCCGGTGGCGGCGGGATTCTATCTTCTTTACGTGGTGGGCGTGCTGGCCTTCGCCGTGATGCCGGCGCTGGCGCAGGGTGACTGGACGCGGGCGGTCTGGGGCGGCGCGCTGTTGGGCCTGGTGGCGTATGGCACCTACGACATGACCAATCTGGCCACCACGGCGGGCTGGTCGCCGCTCGTCTCGGTGGTGGACATGGCGTGGGGCACGTTCGTGACGGCGGTGGCGGCCACGGCGGGGTTCTTCATCGTGCGCGCCGTCTGATCATTGCAACGACGTCAGGCGATCTCGATGCTGCTCCATTTCGAAGCGGCGAGGTCGTCGGTCTCGCGGGCGTCCACCCAGGCGGATGTTCCGTCCAGGAACGCCTCTTTCTTCCAAAATGGCGCGCTTGTCTTCAACCAGTCGATCAAAAAGGCGCAGCCATCGAGCGCCGCCTGACGATGCGGGGCCGCCGCCAGCACCAGCACGATGGTCTCGCCGGGGTGCAGTTCGCCCACCCGATGGATCAGCGTGCAGGCCTGCAGCTGGAAACGCCTGGTCGCCGCGTCGGCGATCCCCGTCATCGCCCGTTCGGTCATGCCGGGGTAGTGTTCCAGCGTCATCGACAGGATCGGCCGTCCGGCTGCGGTGCCGCGCACCAGGCCCACGAAGCTTGCCACCCCGCCGATATCGGTGCGCCCGGCCGAGACGGCTGCCAACTCCGCGCCCACGTCGATATCGCGCGTCTGCACGCGGATGCACGCCATGTCAGCCGCCGGTGACGGGGGGGAAGAACGCCACTTCGTCCCCATTCGCCACATGGGCGTCTGGCGTGGCAAAATCCTGGTTCACCGCGGCGCGCACCAGCTTGCCCGCCGCGAACGCGGCTTCGTGGCCGGGGCTGCGGGTGCGCAGCCAGGCGATCAGCCCGGCCAGCGTACTGATCCCGTCCGGCAAGGTGACGTCTTCCTCGCCGGTGCCCACACGCTCGCGCAGCCAGGCGAAGTAGAGGATTTTCACGCGGGGGGCGCCCTATCGCGGGCTCGGCACGGTCTGCACCGAACCGTCGGGCGCCACCAGGGTGCTTGTGCCGTTGCCGTTCGGGATCACCACGCCGGTGTTGCCGCGCGGGTCGGTGTAGGTTTGCACGTTGGAGCCGCCGCCGTTGCGCAGCACCGCGGGGCCGCTCGGCGTGGAAATCGTGGGGTCCCGCGGTGCCGGCTGGGCGATGGGGGTGTTGGACGGCGAGGGCTGGATCCGCTGGCCGTTCTGCACGGGCTGGGCCGGCATCTGTCCCTGGGACAATCCCTGGGGCGATGCCTGCTGCAACCCTGGTGGCGCGGAGCTGCCGCGCGGGCTGCCGTAGCGCAGCTCCTCGCCCGGGCGCAGCGTCTCGGCATCGTTGGCGCGCTGGATGTCGCCGAGCGTCATCTCCGGCGGCAGCGGGCCGGGCCACACATTGCCGGGCTCGGGCTCCAGGGGTTCGGAGGTGGTGGCCTCGCCTCTGACGCGACGCATGTTGTCGCTGTCGCCCACGGGGCCGTTAGGGCCGCGCACGGGCGTGTGGGTATCGGCCAGGAAGCCGCCGAAACCTTCGAAGGGGCTGTCGGCGATCGTGCCGCAGCCGGACAGGGCCAGCAGCAGGCCGAGCGGAGCGATAAGGCGCATTGCAGATGAATCCTTGTCGCGCGTTCGGGTGGCGCCGGCAGCAGATCCGGCGATGCGAGGCCCAATGTGCCCGTCCCGCGGCAAAGGCTCAAGGGCGTGGTTGCACTGCATCATTCAGCTCCAGAAAACCGAGGCGTCAGAAAATCCAGGCTCCAGAAAATCCAGGCTCCAGGCCACGATCTCGTCCGGTCGGTCGAGAGGCAGCACCGGCACGGCGCAGCCTTGTATGGCTTTGTCGCTGGCCACCGCCACCACATCCTGCCGACCCGGCCAAAAGGGCGGGCGGCCCAGCACGTCGCGGTAGACCTCGATCTTGGGATGCGCCGAGGCCTTGAAGCCCTCGACCAGCACGAGATCGACCGGCGACAGTCGGCTGAGAAGGTCATCCAGGCTGGGCTCGGGGCCTTCGAGTTCGTGGAGCAGCGCCCAGCGCGCGGCGCTGGCGATCAGCACCTCATGCGCCCCGGCGGCGCGATGCTCGAAACTGTCCTTGCCGGGCCGGTCGAGGTCGAAGCCGTGATGGGCGTGCTTGATGGTGGACACGCGCAGCCCGCGCGCCCTGTAGAGCGGCAGCATCCGGGTGAGCAGATGCGTCTTGCCGCTGCCCGACCAGCCGATGAGACCCAGCAGCATCATGCGGCGCGGTCCCGGCGGCTCAAACGGAGTTTCGCACGCCGGCGTGGCGCAGCCCCGCGCGCAGATAGTCCCAGCCCGTGACGAGCGTGAGCAGGGCCGCCGCCCAGAGCAGCATCTCGCCGATGAGCGTGACGGGTAGGAAACCCAGGTGCAGCACGGCGGCCCCGGTGTCGCCGGCCAGCAGCGTGCCGAGCGCGCCCATCTGAAAGCCGGTCTTCCATTTGGCCAGCTCGGTCACGGGCAGGCGGATGCGCAGGTCGGCCAGATATTCGCGCAGGCCGCTGACCAGGATCTCGCGCAGCATGATCACGATGGCGGGGTAGAGGCCCCACGGCGTGAACCGCCCGTCGCCGGCCAGCATCATCAAGGTGGCGCCCACCAGCAGCTTGTCGGCGATCGGGTCGAGCATGCGGCCGAGATCGGAGGTCTGCGCCCTGTCCCGCGCCAGCTTGCCGTCGAAATAATCGGTGATCCCGGCGGCTGCGAACAGCGCGCAGGCCAGAATGTCGCCCAGCGGCGTGTGCCAGGCCACGAGCGCCACCAGCACCGGGATGGCGGCGATCCGGCTGAGGGTGAGCAGGTTTGGCAGATCGGTCAGCATACGGCGTTCATATCATTCTATCCCGCAGCGTCCATCCGTGGCGCCGTGCGCGACCCCGGGTGGAAATGCGCATAGACCCGCCGCGCCGTCTCCCTCGAAATGCCGGGGGCTGCTTCGAGATCGACGAGACCGGCCCGTTTCACGCCGCGGGCGGAGCCGAAATGATTGAGCAGCGCGCGCTTGCGGCCTGGCCCGATGCCGGCGATTTCGTCGAGCTCGCTGGTCACCAGCGCCTTGCTGCGGCCGGCCCTGTGGGTGGTGATGGCGAAGCGATGCGCCTCGTCGCGCATGCGTTGCAGGAAATACAGCACGGGGTCGCGCGGCGGCAGCTGAAACGCCGGCTTGTCCTGGGTGTGGAACCACTCGCGGCCGGCATCGCGGTCGGGTCCCTTGGCCATCGCCACCAGCTTCACGTTGTCCACCCCGAGATCGGCGAGCACGCCGGCCACCGCCGACAGCTGCCCGGCGCCGCCGTCGATCACCACGACATCGGGCCAGCCCGGACCCTCGGTGGCGCCTTCGCGCAAGGCCCGGCCGAACCGTCGTTCCAGCACCTCGCGCATCATCGCGAAATCGTCGCCCGGCGTGATCGGGCCTTTGATCGAATATTTCCGGTAGGCGGATTTGTCGAACCCCTCGGGCCCGCCCACGATCATCACGCCATAGGCGTTGGTGCCCATGATGTGGCTGTTGTCATACACCTCGATGCGGGTGGGCGGCGCCGGCAACTCAAACAGCGTGGCGAGCGCGTCGAGCAGCTTGCCCTGGCCGGCGGTCTCGGCCAGCCGTCGTTCCAGCGCCTCGCGCGCGTTGGTGGTGGCGTGTTCGACCACGGTGGCCTTCTCGCCGCGCTTCGGCACCGACAAAATGACGCGCCGGCCGGTGCCGAAGGTTTGCGCCTTCAGGCTCAGCGCCTCCTCGATCAGCTCCTGCTCGGGCAGAGCATGGCTGAGGAACACGCAGGGAGGCGGCGGCTTGTCGTCGTAGAACTGCGCGATGAAGGCGGCCATCACCTCGGCGGTTTCCTCGGCCTTGGCGTGGGCCGGGAAGAAGGCGCGGTTGCCGTTGTTGCGGCCGCCACGGATGAAGAACACCTGGATGCAGGTCTGGCCCGCCAGCTGGTGGCCGGCGATGATATCGGCGTCGGTGATGCTGGCCGGGTTCATCGTGCCGCTGCCCTGCACGTAGGTCAGCCCGCGAATACGGTCGCGCAACGCGGCGGCGCGTTCGAATTCCAGCTTCTCAGCCGCCTCCTCCATTTCGGCGGCCAATTTCTGTTGCACCGTGCCGGCCTTGCCGCCCAGGAAAGCCTTGGCCTGCGCCACCAGGCCCGCGTAGTCGTCGGCGCTGATGCGGTCCACGCAGGGCGCCGAGCAGCGTTTGATCTGGTGCAGCAGGCAGGGCCGGGCGCGGTTCGAATAGACGCTGTCGTTGCACGACCGCAGCAGGAACACACGCTGCATGGCCGTGATCGTCTGGTTCACCGCCCAGGCCGAGGCGAACGGTCCGTAAAGGCTGCTTTTGCGGGTGCGCGCGCCGCGGTTGCGGGTGATCTGCGGGAAGGCGTGATCCTCCGTCAGCATCAGCCACGGGTAAGATTTGTCGTCGCGCAGCACGATGTTGAATCGCGGCTTGAGGCGCTTGATGAGGTTGGCCTCCAGCAGCAGCGCCTCGGCCTCGGTATGGGTGGTGACGATCTCCATCGACACCGTTTCCGACACCATGCGCCGCAGCCGCTCGGGCAGGGCCGCGATCTTGGTGTAGGCCACCACGCGCCGCGCGAGCTGGCGGGCCTTGCCCACGTAAAGCGCATCGCCCTTGGCATCGAGCATCCGATACACGCCGGGCGATAGCGGCATGGTCTGCAAGGCCGTTTCGATGACCTGCACGCCGCGCAGCGGGACGGGATGGTCGGTGGACATGTCTAATTGGCCCCGTGGCTTGCAAGAGGCGGTTGAGCGTTTACGTCAATTTGATGAAATATTAGCAACATATTGCACCTGCTGATATCCGGCCCGTGCCGTCGCAATTCGATCCACCAGAGCTGTGGATAAGTATGTGGGGAAACTTCCCCGCAGCCGTGGAGTCCCGCGGAAATCCGCGCCGCGCGCCGCATTGCCCGCAAACAGGGCATCATCGCTAACGCATTGAAAACACGCCAAGATTTATTTTGGCGCTCTATGAGTTGCAAAGCATAGCGCCATCTTACTGAAATTGCTCAGTGCGCGGGGCGCTGGTGGACAGTTTCCACGCGGCGCCGCTCGATCTCCACGCCGGCACTGTCCGCATCGGGGAAAACGTCGAGTTTTTCGACACGTACTCGCACCGATAGCACGCGTGCGTCCGTCACAATTGACGCTGCAATTCGTTCGGCCAACGTTTCGACCAGCTGCACGTGCCCGCTGGCCACGATGCCGCGCGCGGCGTTGGCGACCGCCTCGTAATCGACCACCCGCGCCAGGTCGTCCCGGCCGATCGCCGCCTGCGACATCGCGGTGGCTCCTTCGTCGATCACCGCGAGATCGAGGTTGATGCGGATGCGCTGGGGGGCCTCGTGCTCGCTGGGATAGACCCCGATCGAGGCGTTCAGCACCAGATCGCGAATGAACACGTGACGGATGCCACGGGCGGCGTCGGCGATGCGCGTGGCATCCATGCGGGTCACTCCTCCACCGCGAGCATCATGCCTGCGGGTCACTCCTCCACCGGGGGCATCATGCCCGCGGGTCACTCCTCCACCGGGGGCATCATGCCCGCTGGGCTCCATTGCAGGTGCTGCCCGCCGTCGAGCGCCAGCATCTGCCCGGTCAACGACGGCAGCTTTAGCATGGCCAGCACCGCGTGGCCGATCTCTTGCGGAGAGCTGCCATGCCGAAGCGGCACGGAGGCGCATTGCGCGGCGAACTGCTCGGGGGTTTGGCGCGGGCTCGGCACGGTGGGGCCGGGGCCGATGGCGTTCACCCGGATGCGCGGCGCCAAGGCCAGCGCCATCGTTTGCGTCAACGTCCACAACGCCGCCTTGGAGACGGTGTAGGACACGAAATGCGGGGTGAGCGACCACACGCGTTCATCGAGCAGATTTACGATCAGCCCCTCGGCATCCGCCGGCAACGCCTTTGCGAAATCCTGCATCAGCACGAACGGCGCGCGCAGGTTCGGCTCCATATGCGCGTCCCAGCTGGTTCGGCTGGAATCAAGCCATTCGTCACGCTCGAAGGTGGACGCGTTGTTGACGAGAACGCCGATCGGACCCAAGGCGTGGGTGGCGCTTTCGATCAAGCCGTGGACCGCGGGCTCATCGCCCAGCGCGGCCTGCAGCACCACCGCCTTGCGGCCCAGGGTGCGGATCTCGGCTGCCGTCTGTTCGGCCTCTTCCCGGCTGGTGTGGCAATGAACGGCGACGTCGAACCCGCTCTCGGCCAGGGCCATGGCGATGGCACGACCAATGCGCCGGGCGCCGCCGGTGACGAGCGCGGCGCGGGGAAGGTGAGGGGAGAGCTGCATGCCGCGTGTTAGCATGGACCCTCGACGGGCGTGACCTCCAGAAACGCGAAGCTGCCGGTGGTGCGGATCTCGGTTGTATTTTCGAACACCGCGCTATCCCACAGACCCAGCGTATATATGACGCCGTCATGGCACAAAGTGGCGCCGGCCGCGAGGGCCACCAGCACGGCGGGGCCGCGATGGGGCGGGAATGTGCCGTCTCGCGCCACTTGCGCCCGATGGCGTGCCCGATGGCGTGCCTTGCCACGCACCGTCATCACGTTCAGCACGCGGCACGGGCCGTGCGGCAGGTGGCAGGTCAACGGCAGACCGCCATCGAAAAGGGTGGGCGTGGCCGGCGCCACCGCCACGTTGTGCCCGTCGTCGAAGCGCAGCACGAACCCGGCGCCCTCGATCAGCGTGATGGTGCGGTCATGCCCGGCGTAGTCGGAGAAGCGGGCGTCCTGGTCCAGCCAGGCGAACGCCACCAGCCAGCCGGGTCCGCTGGCGATATCCGCCTTGCGGCCGGCCTTGTTCGGCCACGGCGAGATCGCAAGCCCTGCGGCGCGCACGATCGTGGGTGGCATCTCAGGTCACCGCCGTCTTGGCTTCGAGACCCACCGACTGCGCCAGCCGGTCCAGCCGCCGTGTGACAGACTCGCCCGCGAACACGCCGGTTCCCGCGGTCAGCTGCAAGGTCAGCACATGGTTGGGGATCAGCCGCGTGCCGGCCAGCAGGTCCGGCGTGCCGGCGGACAGCGTGTAAGCGAGGCGCAGGGCCAGGCCGAGCACCGTTGCCCGTCGCGTGGCCTCGAACCCCAGCAGCATGCGCGCGGTGGTAAGAAACGCGGCATCCGGATCGGCCTCGTAGCGCACCGCCAGCGTCATCGCCAGAAAGGCGCGGGCGTGGTGATCCAACCCGATGCCGGGCTGACGCAGCACGCGCATGAAGCTTTGCTCGGCGCGATACTCGGGGTGGTCGTGGCTGCCGATATCGCTCATCCAGCACGCCGTCTTCCGCAGCCGCAGCACCTCGCCGGCCTCGTTTGGGAACAGCGGGCTGGTCCATTCCACCAGGGCCGGCGGCAAGGCGGGATCCCGACCGAACCGCTGCGCCAGTTCATGCCCCGCGGCCACCATCGGGTCCTGCCGCCGGATCGCCTCGGGCACCTGGCTCATATACCAGCCCTCTCGCAACCCGTTGGCGCTGAAGATCACCCGCCGCGCCGATGTCGCACGCAGCAGCCTGCGCAGCACCACGGCGGCGAACGGCAGATCTTCCACCCGGCGCCGCGCCACGCCCGGCATGCGTTCCAGCGCCCGTTTCGACGCCGCCGCGATCACCCCGGTCAGGTCGCGCGCCTCCTCGCGCTCGATCGTGTAGTGGTGCACCATGTTCAGCGGATAGCCGGTCTGCGCCAGATGGATGCGGGCCAGCGCGCGCCAGGCGCCGCCCACCAGATACAGGTCCCGCCCAGCCCCCTCGGCCAGCCACGACAACTCCGCCAGATCCGCCTCGGCGATGGCGCGTGCGCGAACGGGGTCGAGCCCGGCGCGTTCGGACAGGCGGATCACGCCCAGCTTCAAAGTCTGCGCCCGGCCGCGTTTTCCCGCCTCGAGCCGCACCAGCTCCAGCGAGCCACCGCCGATATCGGCCAGAATGCCGTCGGCGGTGGGTATCCCGCACAGCAGCCCGGCGGCGGCATAGTCCGCCTCCATCTCGCCGGGCAGCGTGTGGATGGGCACGCCCGGCATGCGGCCGCGCAAGGTTGCCACGAACTCCGGCCCGTTCGCCGCATCGCGCACCGCCGCCGTGCACAGCACCTCGAACGGGTTGGCCCCCATGGCCGAGGCGATGGCGTTGTAGCGCTCCATCACCATCAGCGCCTGGTCGAGCCCCTCCTCGTTCAACCGGCCCGACGCGTTGAGGCCGCGGCCGAGCTTCAGCACCGCCTTCTCGTTGAAGATGGGCGTGGGGTTGCGGCACTGGCCTTCGAACACCACCAGCCGCACCGAGTTCGAACCGAGATCGACCACCGCCGCGCGCGGCAGCCCCGATATGTTTTGATAGGGCATGGCGCGCGCTAGTCCTGCAACACCCGATCCTGCTTTCGGCCATGCGCCAGAACCGGCGGCGCGGCATGGCCATGCAAGGCGGAGCCCCGGCCGGACAGCGACGGGTTGATCATGAAATATTGATGCGCGGAAACCGGCGTCACGTTCTCGCCCAGCTTTTCGCGCCGCCAGCCGCCGTCGGCGCCCAGATCCCACGACTGCATGTTGTCCTGCAGATTGACCATCATGATCTGATCGAGAATCTGCGCATGCACCGTGGCATTGTGGATCGGCACGAACGTCTCCACCCGCCAGTCCATGTTGCGCGCCATCCAGTCGGCCGAGCTGATGAACACGCGGGCATGCCGGCCGGGCAGCTTGTGGCCGTTGCCGAACACGCAGATCCGCGCGTGCTCCAAAAAGCGCCCGATGATCGACTTCACGCGGATATTCTCCGACAGCCCGGGCACACCGGGCCGCAGGCAGCAGATGCCGCGCACCACGGCGGTGATCTTCACCCCGGCCTTGGACGCCTCGTACAGCTTGTCGATCAGGTCGGTATCGACCAGCGAATTCAGCTTCAGCCAGATGGTGGCCGGCTTGCCCTTGTGGGCGAGGGCGATCTCATGATCGATCAGCCCCATGATGGCGCTGCGCGTGGTCAGCGGGCTGAACGACAGCGCGTCCATCTTCTCCGGCCTGGCATAGCCGGTCATGAAGTTGAACAGCCGGGCGGCGTCCCGCGTGAGGTCGGGGTCGCAGGTGAAGAAACTGAGATCGGTGTAGATCCGCGCCGTGATCGGGTGATAGTTGCCGGTGCCGAAATGCGCGTAGCTGCGCATCACCGCCCCCTCGCGCCGCACGATCAACGAGATCTTGGCGTGGGTTTTGAGCTCGGTGAAACCGAACACCACCTGCACGCCCGCCGCCTCCAGCCGGCGCGCCAGCGTGATGTTGGCCGCCTCGTCGAACCGCGCCTTCAGCTCCACCATGGCGGTGACGGACTTGCCGGCCTCGGCCGCCTCGATCAGCGCGTTCACGATCGGGCTGTCGCGGCTCGTGCGGTACAGCGTCTGCTTGATCGCCACCACCGAGGGGTCCGCCGCGGCCTGGCGCAGGAACTGCACCACCACGTCGAAACTCTCGAACGGGTGATGCACCACAATGTCCTTGGCACGGATGGCGGCAAAGCAGTCACCGCCGAAATCGCGGATCCGCTCGGGAAAGCGCGGCGTGTAGGGCGGGAACAGCAGATCCGGCCGGTCGTCGCCGATGATCTGCTTCACGTCCACGATGCCCAGGATGCCGGGCTGCACGAACACCTCCTCGGGCGGCACATCCATCTCGTCGGCCACGAAGTCGCGCAGCCCGTCCGGCGTGGTGGACGTCACCGCCAGATGGATCGCCACCCCCCGGCGCCGGCGCTTCAACGCCGTCTCGTAAGACCGCACGAGATCCTCGGCCTCATCCTCGAACTCCACATCGGTGTCGCGGATCAGGCGGAACATGCCCTGGCCCAGCACGCGAAACCCCGGAAAGATGCGCGACATGAACAGGCTGGCCACATCCTCCAGCATCACGTAGCGGATCACCCCGGTATCGTCGGCCGGCAGCCGCACGAACCGCTCCACCAGCGCCGGCAGCGGGATCAACCCGCGCATCGCATGGCCATCCTCGTCGCGCAACAGCCGCAACGCCATCACCAGGCCCATGTTCGGAATGAACGGAAACGGGTGTGCGGGGTCCACCGCCAGCGGCGTCAGCACCGGAAACACGCGCTCCATGAACCACGCTTCCAGCCAGCCCCGGTCGGAGGTCGACAACGCGGCGGCTTCGGTCACCAGAATCCCGGCCTCCCCCACCAGCCCGCGCAACTCCGTCCACACACGCTGCTGCTCGCCCATCAGCGCCTCGGCCCGCGCCGTCACATCGGCCAACTGCTGCGCCGGCGTCCGCCCATCCGGCGACAGCCCGGTCACCCCCGCCTTGGCCTGCCCGATCAATCCCGCCACGCGCACCGAATAGAACTCATCGAGGTTGCCCGCGCTGATCGACAGGAACCGCAGGCGCTCCAGCAGCGGATGATGCTGGTTCTCCGCCTCGTCGAGCACCCGCTGGTTGAAGTCGAGCCACGAAAGCTCGCGGTTGATGAACCGATCGGCGCCGGGGATGTCAAGGGAGGGTGACATGGAAGGCTCCAATTCGACAGGCTTTGCAGCAGGTTTTGTCTCGGTCATCGCGCGTTCCTACAGGAAGCCGGGCCCATCCGGCGAGGTGGCAAGGTCGCCAAACGTCAAATCTTCATGGTGCTCCCGCCGCGCCTGCACCTCCGCATCTCCGATATCGGCCACCACGGCGGCCGCGATCGCCCGCGTCACGCGCCCGCCCTGCGCCAACGCCAGGTGATCCAGCCGAGACGCCGCGGCACGCATCGCGGCCGGCGTGCGCGCCAGCCGCCGCAGCAGAAATTCCTGAATGGCCTCGGGCACCGCCAACTGACGATCCGCCAGCAACACCGCCAGCAACGCGCGCAGCAACGCGTCATCGGCAGGGCGGATCTCCACCGCAAGCGTCGCCCGCAGCCGGCTGTCCAGATCCGGCAACACCGCCGCCCACCGCGCCGGCGCCGACCGCCCGGCGATCACCACCGGATACCCCGCCTCAGACGCCGCGTTCAGCACGTGCAGCAACGGGCGCTCGGCGGCAAGATCGGCATCGTCGATCGCCAGCGGCCCGCGCGGCCGCTCCAACCCCGCCAACGCCTCACCCGCCAACCCCTCACCAGACACCCGCATCGCCCGATGCCTTCGCGCCCACCGGTCCAACAGATGCGACTTGCCGCTCCCGGCCTCCCCCCACACCGCCAGCCGATGCTGCGGCCACGCGCCGGGCTCCGCCAGCAGCACCATCGCCTGCTGGTTGGATGGCGCCTCGAAAAACGCCATCCGGTCGAACCGCGGCGCATGTGCGAACGGCAGCGCCAACTGACGCAGGGCCGAACGCTCCCTCAAAGCGGACGTTCGAGCGTCAGACTGGCCGGCGCATCCATTGTCTCCACCGCCGGCATATCCAGATACAGCGGGCTGTCGAGATACCGCCGCAGCCAGAACCGGCACAGCACCCCGATGATCGCCGCCACCGGCACCGCCAGCAGCACCCCCACGAACCCGAACGCCGCCCCGCCCGCGAACAGCGCGAAGATCACCCACACCGCATGCAGCTCCACCCGGTCGCCGAGGAATCGCGGATAGATCACATAGCCTTCCAGCAACTGCCCCACCACGAACACCACGCCCACCTCGATCACGCCCGTCCAGGTCGGAAACTGCGCGAACGCCAGCCCCACCGCCGCCACCAGCCCGGTGATGCTGCCAACATACGGAATGAACGACAGCAGCCCCGCCGTCATCCCCACGATCAACCCCAGATCCAGCCCCACCGCCGACAGCGCCGCCGCATAATAAAGGGCCAGCACGAAACAGCACAAAAGCTGCCCCCGCAGCCACGCCGACAAGATCCGGTCCACCTCATGCGCCTGCGCCCGGAACACCCCGGCATACCGGCGCGGCAGCCACCCATCGATGCGCGAGATCACACCCTGCCAGTCGCGCAACAGATAAAACGCCACCACAGGCGTCACGATCACCAGCGTCAACACGTTGAACAACGCGAACCCGCCCCCGATCACGCCGCGCAACGCCCCCGCCACGAACGACACGATAGACCCGGCCTGCCCGCCCACGAGATCGCGCAGCTTCTCGTCCACGATGTCCGGCCCAAGCCGCGCCTGCAGATGCGCGATCTGCTCGGCCGCGAACGCCCGCACCGCCACGGTGTATTCCGGCACGCGGGCAAACAGAATCCCCACCTGCGCCAAAATCAACGGATACAGCAGCAGCGCGAACAGCAGCACAATCGTCAGCAGCGCCAGCACCATCACAATCGCCGCCACCGTCCGCGGCATCCCAAGCCGCGTCAGCCGGCTCGCCGGCGGATCAAGGAAATACGCGATCCCCGCCGCCGCCACGAACGGCAACAACACCGAGCCGAACAGATTCAGCATCAGCGCGAAAACCAGCACCACCCCCGCCAGCAGCGCAATCCGCTGCCCCCGCGTGGCGCCATGCCCCGCCATGCCCACCGGCTGCAGCGCGTTCATCGCCCCCACATCCCATTTGCAGATCCACAACCGCTATGGTTGTTTGCGCCCATCGTCGCCCCGCCCATCGCAACCCCGCCGATATCCGTCACGTCCGACATCATTCCCCGCTCATGATACAGCCTCATGCGCCCCAGTATAACCGGAACCCGCCATGCCCAGCATGACCTATCGTGACGCCGGTGTGGATATCGACGCCGGAGACGCCCTGGTCGACCGCATCAAGCCGCTCGCGAAGGCCACCACCCGCGCCGGCGTCATGGGCGGCCTCGGCGGTTTCGCAGCCCTCTTCGACCTCAAGGCCGCAGGCTTCACCGACCCCGTCCTGGTCTCCGCAACCGACGGCGTCGGCACCAAACTCCGCATCGCCATCGACACCGGCACGCACGACACCGTGGGCATCGACCTCGTCGCCATGTGCGTGAACGACCTCGTCGTCCAGGGCGCCGAACCCCTCTTCTTCCTCGACTATTTCGCCACCGGCAAACTCGCCGTGCCAGACGCCGCCCGCGTCATCGCCGGTATCGCCCGCGGCTGCGAAATCGCCGGCTGCGCCCTCGTCGGCGGCGAGACGGCCGAAATGCCCGGCATGTATCACGACGGCGACTACGACCTCGCCGGCTTCTCCGTCGGCGCCGCCGAACGCGCCGACCTGCTGCCCAAACAGGTCTCCCCCGGCGACGTCATCCTGGGCCTGGCCAGCTCCGGCATCCACTCCAACGGCTTCTCACTCGTCCGCCGCATCCTGGCCGAACCCGGCGGCAATGCCGGCTGGTCCGACCCCGCCCCCTTCGCGACAGGCCGCACTCTCGCGCAAGCCCTCATGGAGCCCACCCGCATCTACGTGAAATCGGTGCTCGCCGTGCACCGCGCCGGCCTCCTCCAGGCCGCCGCCCACATCACCGGCGGCGGGCTGCCCGGCAACGTCACCCGCGTCCTGCCCGAAAACACCCGCGCCGTCATCGAGGCCGCATCCTGGCCGCTCCCCCCCGTCTTCCGCTGGCTCGCCCGCACCGGCGGCGTCGTGCCCGAGGAAATGCTGCGAGTCTTCAACTGCGGCATCGGCATGATCCTCGTCGTCACCCCCGAGAACCAACCAGCCGCCACCGCCCTGCTCACCGACATGGGCGAAACCGTCCACCACATCGGCACCATCCAGCCCTGCTCCGGCCCCGCCGAAATCCAGATCGACATCCCAACAGGCTGGGCAAGCTAGACCTTACCGCCATGAAAACCCGTATCGGCATCCTCATCAGCGGCCGCGGCTCCAACATGCAAGCCCTCATCCAGGCCGCCCAGGCACCCGGCCACCCCGCCGAAATCGCCCTCGTCCTGTCCAACAACCCCGAAGCCGAAGGCCTCGAAATCGCCAAGGCCGCCGGAATACCCGCCGAAGCCATCGACCACCAACCCTACAAGAAAAACCGCGAAGCCCACGAAATGGCCCTCGCACACCGCCTCGCCGCCGAAAACATCGAAATCGTCTGCCTCGCCGGATACATGCGCCTGCTCACCCCCCTCCTCGTCGGGCGCTACGCCGGGCGAATGCTGAACATCCACCCCAGCCTGCTGCCCGCCTTCCCAGGCCTGAACACCCACGCCCGAGCCCTCCAAGCCGGCGTGAAATTCCACGGCTGCACCGTCCACCTCGTCACCGAAATCATGGACGAAGGACCCATCCTCGCCCAGGCAACCGTGCCGGTGCTCAATAACGATACCGAAAACACCCTCGCCGCCCGTGTCCTGGTCGAGGAACACCGCCTTTATCCCAAAGCGCTGGCTGAGTTCATTAGCGAAAGAAATATAAGTAGTTAGGGAAGACCTTCTTTTGTGAACAAAAGAAGCAAAAAACTTTATTCATTATTGTATCGTAACGAAATGGGCGTGAATCCATGCCGGGCGTCAGCCGTCGAAAATCGGTTTGTTCAAAACCTCCGATAACGCGGCCCGCCCCTGAAACGCCTCCCGACGCCGCTCCGCCCGCGCCCAGGCCAAAACCCCGCGCGGCAAGGGAATCCGGCTCGCCTCCACCACCACAACCGGCGCAACCTCGGCCCGAACCCGCGCCGGCCGCACCACCTCCACAACACCCGCCGGCCGCAACAGGCGCATATCCACCGCCAACATCCGGCAAACCGGACGCAACAACCTGCGCGCCTGCGCAGACGCCACCAACAACGCAACCATCTCAGGCCGCGCCAACTGATGCGCCACCTGCAACCCAAACCCCGCCGCCTGCCACCCAACCGCGCGAACCAACCACCCAAACCGCCCCGGCCAAACCCGCGCCACCCGAACCAACCCAACCGGCGCCGCGCGCGAAACACCCGCAACCACCGCCCGCGTCATCACGCCACCCGCCACAAACCGAGCCGACAACCGCTCAAACCGCCCAATCAACCGCGAAATAGTTCCCCAACACAGCATCAAAACAGCCCGATCCAACCGCCGATGCCACCCGGCAACCCCCGTACGCAATCCCCCCAACACCAAAGACAGTGCTTCAAACGGGGAAGGGGAGGGATCAACATGCATAATCTACTAACACCACATTAGTATATATAACACAAGCAAAATCACCAACCGCAACCGTGCCAACCGTAGGGCGCATAAGCAAAGCGCCATGCGCCACCCCCAAAACCGCCGTTGCCAAATCCCACGCTCGCCCCGGCGCGCCCGCACCGCGGAGCGCTGTTCGGTCGCCGGAAGGAATGTTGCAGTGATCCTTGTCGCTCCCCCACATCCCCCAAGCTTCCCCCCGTGACCCCAACAATGCTAAACCCCAAAACACCCTGAAAACGGACCACCACCATGACAAACGCTCCGCTGTCGCCTTCCGCCCCCGTCACCGAGGAAGCGCTGCTGGCCGATCGCCTGTCGTTCTGGTCGTCCTTCACCAGCGCCAGCACCTACGCCGCCGCCGGCATCATCGTCCTCGTGCTGGCCATGTGGTACTTCCTGGTCTGACGCCGCACCCCATCTCCTGAGACAGGGTCGGTGATGTCCAAGGCGGACGTCGCAACAAGGCAGGGCGGGCATGGCT
This sequence comes from Rhodospirillales bacterium, assembly GCA_025362815.1. Lineage (GTDB taxonomy): Bacteria > Pseudomonadota > Alphaproteobacteria > Acetobacterales > Acetobacteraceae > CAIQQQ01. The sequence continues at coordinate 35,612 of JANYFG010000101.1, read as the reverse complement.
GATTTCGACAGGATCTACGACGTCGCCGTCATCGGCGGCGGCAACGCGGCCCTTTGTGCCGCCATCACCGCCCGCGAGCGCGGCGCCTCCGTCGTGGTGCTCGAACACGCGCCGCGCGCGTTTCGCGGCGGCAACAGCCGGCACACCCGCAATCTCCGCGCCATGCACGAAGGCCCCACCTCGGTGCTGACCGAAAGCTACCTCGAGGACGAATACTGGGACGATCTCCTGCGCGTCACCGGGGGGAACACCGACGAGAAACTGGCCCGCATGACCATCCGCGCCTCGTCGCGCGTCACGCCCTGGATGGAACAATGCGGCGTGCGCTTCCAGCCCTCGCTCACCGGCACGCTCAACCTGTCGCGCACCAACGCCTTCTTTCTCGGCGGCGGCAAGGCCCTGGTGAACGCCTATTACGCCACCGCCGAACGCGCCGGCGTCGACATCGTCTACGACACCGAGGTCCTCTCGCTCGACCTCGACGACGGTTTCGCCAAAACCATCACCCTCACCAGCAAGGGCTTCCCCCACACCCTGCGCGCCAAAACCTTCGTGGTCTCGTCCGGCGGCTTTCAGGCCAACATCGAATGGCTGCGCGAATACTGGGGCGAGGCGGCCGACAACTTCCTCATTCGCGGCACGCCCTATGCCCAGGGCCGCATGCTGAAGAACCTGCTCGGCCAGGGCGTCCAGCAGATCGGCGACCCCACACAGTTCCACGCGGTCGCCATCGACGCCCGCGCCCCGCGCTTCGACGGCGGCATCGTCACCAGGCTGGACTGCATCCCCTTCAGCATCGTCGTTGATTCCGACGCGCAGCGTTTCTACGACGAAGGCGAGGATGTCTGGCCCAAGCGCTACGCCATCTGGGGCCGCCTCGTCGCCCAACAAAAGGGCCAGATCGCCTGGTCGATCATCGATGCGAAATCGGCCACCCTTTTCATGCCGTCCGTCTTCCCCGCCATCAAGGCGAACACCATCGCCGAACTGGCAGGCCTCATCGGGCTCGATGCCGCCGCACTCGAAAAGACCGTCGCCTCCTACAACGCCGCCGTCGTCCCCGGCACCTTCAACTCGCAGATCCTGGACGACTGCCACACCGAGGGCCTCGAGCCGCCCAAAACCCATTGGGCCCGGCGCATCGATACGCCGCCCTATATCTGCTACCCGCACCGCCCCGGCATCACCTTCACCTATCTCGGCGTGAAGGTGGACGAGCAGGCCCGCGTCATCATGTCCGACGGCAAACCCACCGCCAATCTGTTCGCCTCAGGCGAGATCATGGCCGGATCGATTCTGGGCAAGGGCTATCTCGCCGGATTCGGCATGACCATCGGCACCGTCTTCGGCCGCATCGCAGGCGAACAGGCGGCACGTCATGCAAGCAACTGAAGCAACGCTCGAAGCCAAACGCCAGATCGAGATCTGCAACGCCTGCCGTTACTGCGAAGGCTACTGCGCGGTCTTTCCCGCCATGGAGCTGCAGCGTGATTTCACGGTCACGGACATGTCGTATCTCGCCAATCTTTGCCACAACTGCAACGGCTGCTACCACGCCTGCCAGTTCTCGCCGCCGCACGCCTTCAGCATCAATCTGCCGAAAACCCTGGCCGAGGTCCGGCTCGAAACCTACGCCGCCTACGCCTGGCCCCAGCCGCTGGCCCGCGCCTTCGAACGCAACGGCGTGGTGGTCGGCCTCGTCATGGCCGCCTCCCTGGCCTTCGTGTTGATCGCCACGATGCTGATCCAGTCGTCATCGGTTCTGTTCAGCGCCCAAACCGGCCCCGGCGCCTTCTACCGCATCATCCCGTGGGGCGTGATGGCCGCCGTGGCCGGCGCCAGCTTCGTGTTCTCCATCCTGGCACTCGCCATCGGCGCCGTTCGCTTCTGGCGCGACACGAAAACCACCCTTTCCGGCCCCATCACGCTGCCCGCCCTGAAACGCGCCGCGCACGACATCGCAACGCTCCGCTATCTCGGCGGCGCCGGCGAAGGCTGCAACGATCTCGACGAATCGTTCTCCCAAACCCGGCGGCATTTTCATCACGCGCTGATGTATGGCTTTCTCGCCTGCTTCGCCTCCACCAGCACCGCCACGCTGATGGACCATTTCCTGCACTGGGAAGCGCCGTATTCCTGGTACAGTCTTCCCGTCATCCTGGGCACGCTCGGCGGGCTGGGCATGACGATCGGCTGTGCGGGTCTCATCTGGGTCAAGATCGCCACCGACCCCGCACCCGTCGCCCGCCGCGTCCTCGGCGGCGACTACGCCTTGCTTGTTTTGCTGCTGCTGGCGGCCATCACCGGCCTCGCGTTGCTGGTCCTGCGCGCCACCCCGGCCATGGGCGTGCTGCTGGCCATCCATCTCGGCTTCATCCTGGCCCTTTTCCTCGTGCTGCCCTACGGCAAATTCGTCCACGGCATCTATCGCGGCACCGCCCTGCTGAAGGCCGCGATCGAGCGCAACCGCAATGCGCTGGTGGGCGAGGGCTAGTTCACGCCAGGCTTTTCGGTTGTTGCGCACAAGGGCTTGAATCGCACAGCATTTCCCCGCAATTTGACGTCACCTTGCCGTTTGTAACGGCAAAAAAATGAATAAAACGGGGGAGCTTCGAATGACACGGTTCAAATGGGCGATCGGCGCGGCGTTCGTCACAAGCTTCGGCCTGATCGGCAACGCCATGGCGCAGGCCCCCATCGTCATCAAGTTCAGCCACGTCGTCACAGACGCCGCCCCCAAGGGCAAGGCCGCGCTGAAATTCAAGGAACTCGCGGAGAAATACACCGCCGGCCGCGTCAAGATCGAGATCTACCCGAACTCCACCCTTTACAAGGACGCCGAGGAGATGGAGGCGTTGCAGCTCGGCGCCGTGCAGATCCTCGCCCCCTCCACCGCCAAATTCGCCCCGCTCGGCGTGAAGGAGTTCGAGGTTCTCGATCTCCCCTTCCTGTTCCCCGACCAGGTCACCTACGACCGCGTCATCAAGGGCTCGCTCGGCCAGGGCCTCTTCAAGCGCCTCGAAGGCAAGGGCATCAAGGGCCTGGGCTATTGGGACAACGGGTTCTACGTGATTTCAGCCAATAAGCCGCTGATCAAGCCGGATGACCTCAAGGGCCTCAAGATCCGCATCTCCGGCTCGAAGGTGGACGATCAGACCCTGCGTCTGATGGGCGCCAACCCGCAGATCATGGCGTTCTCCGAGCTCTACCAGGCACTCCAGAGCGGCGTCGTCGACGGCGCGCAGAACACCGCCTCCAACTACACCACGCAAAAGCTCAACGAGGTTCAGAAGAACATCACCGAGCTCTATCACGTGCATCTGCAATACGCCGTCGTCGTGAACAAGAAGTATTGGGAGGCCCTGCCGGCCGACATCCGCACCCAACTCGACCGCGCGATGGCCGAAGCCACCGACTTCAACAACTCGATCTCCGTGCAGGACAACGCAACCGCGCTCGCCGCCATCAAGGCCACCGGCAAGACAGACGTGCACGTGCCCACCGAGGCCGAGAAGAAGGCCTGGGTCGACGTCATGATGCCGGTCTACAAATCCGCGGAATCGCGCATCGGCAGGCCGATGATCGAAGAGGCGATGAAGGCCACCGGCCGCACGCCCCCCACCAACTGACATCCCAAATCCGGTCGAGGATCCTTCTATGTTCTTCAAGATTCTCGACCGGCTCGAGGAGATCATCATCTCCCTGCTGATCGGCGGCGCCACGGTGCTGATCTTCATCGCCGTGCTGCACCGCTACGGCAGCACCGTGCCGTTCCTCTACCCCTTCCTGCACGACATCGACATGACATGGGCGCAGGAGCTCTGCATCTACATGTTCGTCTGGATGGCCAAGTTCGGCGCCGCCTACGGGGTCCGTCAGGGCGTCCATGTCGGTGTGGACGTTCTGGTGAACCGCCTCGGCGTCAACCACCGCTTCAAGGTCATCCTCTTCGGCCTTCTCTCCGGCGCCGTCTTCACCGGCATCATCGCCCTGCTCGGCGCCACCTTCGTGTGGGACCTGTCCGAGACCGACAGCCGGTCGAACGACCTCGAAGCCCCGAAATGGATCGTCTACCTCGCCATCCCGCTCGGCTCCGGCCTCATGTGCTTCCGCTTCCTGCAGGTGGCCTGGGTCTACTGGCGCACCGGCGAGGTGCCGCACAACACCCACAAGGTGGACGGGATCGACGACGAAGTCCCAGCCCTGCACGCCCAGGGCGGCCTGCCCCACGCCGAAATCGGAGCCAAAGCATGAGCACCGCGGCTCTGTCCGCCCCCATCCCGCCCAACAAGGGCGCGATGTCGGCCGCCATCATGATCGCAGCGCCCCTGGTGCTGCTCGGCGTCTGCCTGCTGTCGAAGTTCGGCATCATCGTGGTCCCCTCCGGCGCCCGCGGCCTCATCATCGCGGGCCTGCTGATCTCGCTCTTCATCACCGGCATGCCGATCTCCATCGCGCTGGGCCTGTCCGTGCTCACCTTCATGTTCACGATGACAGACGTCCCCATCGTGGCGGTGTCGCTGAAACTGTTCACCGGCATCGAGAAGTTCGAGATCATGTCGATCCCGTTCTTCATCCTCGCCGGCAACTTCCTCACGCGCGGCGGCGTGGCCAAGCGCATGATCTATTTCGCCACCACGCTCATCGGCCACTGGTATGGCGGCCTGGGCCTGGCCGGCGTGGTCTCCTGCGCGCTGTTCGCCGCCATCTCGGGCAGCTCGGTGGCAACCGTCGTCGCCATCGGCTCCATCCTGCTGCCCGCCATGGTCAAGGCCGGCTACCCCAAGCGCTTCGGCGCCGGCGTCATCGCCACCTCCGGCGCTCTCGGCATCCTGTTCCCGCCCTCCATTAACCTCGTCATCTACTCCGTCGCCACGTCCGGCATGTCCGTCATCGGCCCCGACGGCCGCAGCGTGGGCTCCGCCTCCATCGGCCAGCTCTTCATCGCTGGCATCGTGCCCGGCATCTGCCTCGCCACCCTGCTGGGCGCGATGACCTTCTATCAGGCCTGGAAGCAAGACCTGCCGCGCATGCCGAAAGCCAGCTGGGGCGAACGCGGCCGCGCCTTCATCGACAGCTTCTGGGGCCTGTTCCTCATCGTCATCGTCATCGGCGGCATCTATGCCGGCCTGTTCACCCCCACCGAAGCCGCCGCCATGGCCGCCGTGTACGCCTTCTTCGTCTCGGTGTTCGTCTACAAGGACCTGAAACTCTCCGAGGTCCCGGGCGTGCTGCTGAACTCGGCCGCGATGTCGGCGATGATCCTCTACATCGTCACCAACGCCGTGCTGTTCTCCTTCCTCATGGTGTCCGAGCAGATCCCGCAGAGCATGGCGGAATGGATGAGCATGCAGGGCTTCGGCATCGTCACCTTCCTGCTCATCTGCAACCTCATCCTACTCGCCGCCGGCAACGTGATGGACCCGGCGGCCATCGTGCTGATCTTCGCGCCCATCCTGTTCCCGGTCGCCGCCCGCCTCGGCGTCAACCCCGTGCATTTCGGCATCATGATGGCGGTGAACATGGAGATCGGCCTGTGCCACCCGCCGGTGGGCCTCAACCTCTACGTCGCATCTGGAATCGCCAAGATGGGCATCAGCGACCTCACCATGGCCGTGCTGCCCTGGCTTCTCACCATGATCGGCTTCCTCATCGTGATAACCTACTGGCCCGGCCTCACGCTGTTCTTCCCACGCCTTCTGGGCATGTAGGCAACTCATCCGGCGGCGCTTGACAACAGCGTCGCCCGGGTTTGTCTGAGGCCAAAGTAACGGAGCCGCGGCCATGCATGATCATCTGTCCATCCCCTGCCTGCTGATGCGCGGCGGCACCTCCAAAGGCCCCTACTTCAAAGCAGTCGACCTCCCCGCCGACACCGCCGCGCGCGACCGCGTGCTGCTCGCCGTCATGGGCTCCCCCGACCTCCGCCAGATCGACGGTCTCGGCGGCGCCGACACGCTCACCAGCAAGGTCGCCATCGTCTCGCCCTCCACGCGTGACGGCGTCGATGTCGACTACCTCTTCGCCCAGGTCGACATCGGCCGCGCCATCGTCGACACCGGGCCGTCCTGCGGCAACATGCTCTCCGGCGTGGGCCCCTTCGCCATCGAGACCGGCATGGTCAAGGCGCAACCCGGCACCACCGCCGTCACCATCTTCGACGTCAACACCCAAAGCCGCATCGAGGCCGTGATCCAAACCCCCGGCGGCGTCGTCACCTACACCGGCGATGCCGCGATCGACGGCGTGCCCGGCACCGCCGCACCCGTCATCCTCAACTTCATGGACGCGGTCGGCGCCAAAACCGGCAAGATGCTGCCCTCCGGCCACGTGATGGAGCAGATCAACGGAATCGACGTCTCCTGCCTCGACGTCGCCATGCCCATGGTGCTGATGCGCGCCACCGATCTCGGCCTCACCGGCACCGAAGGGCGCGCCGAGATCGACGGCAACAAGGCGCTGCTCACCCGCATCGAGGCCATTCGCCTACAGGCCGGCCTGCGCATGGGCTTCGGCGACGTGTCGGACAGCGTGATGCCGAAAGTGGGCCTTCTGTCGCCGCCGCGCGCCAGCGGCGCCATCACCTCGCGCTACCTCACGCCGCACAAGCTGCACGCCGCCCACGCCGTCACCGGTGCGGTGTGCGTCGCCACCGCCTGCCTGCTCGAAGGCTCCGTCGCCTACGACCTCGCCACCCGCCCCGGCGGCAACCCCTGCACCATCTGGATCGAACATCCGTCGGGCATGGTGGACGTGCGCATGCAAACCGAGGGCGAGGGCCCCACCATGAAGGTGCTCAAGGCCGGCATCCTGCGCACCGCGCGCCCCATCATGCAGGGCCAGGTCTTCGTGCCGAACGCCAAGGGATAGAGACCTGGCGCATTCGCCGTCATCTGTTTTCCTGTGTGCAACGATCGGCGTTTCAAACAGTCTGTGATCCGAACCCGTTTCGCGAGGCCAACATGTCGATGCGTTTCAGCCGCCTGCTCTGCGCCGCAACCGCCCTCGGCCTGCTCGGCCTGCAACCCGTGGCGGCCGAGCCCCGGATCACCGATCTGCCGGCGCTGATCCCCAAGCTGCTGCCGCAGGTGGTGAACATCTCGTTCCTCAAGCACAGCGCCAGCGACGACAAATCGCGCACCATGCCGTCCCGCCCACCCGCGCAATCCTCGGCCCAAGCGCCCGCGCAATCTCCCACACCGTCCCCCAGCGCGCCGCCCGCTCCCCCGCCGCCCCCACAATCGCTGGCCCCCACCGGCGGCGGCGTCGGCACCGGCTTCATCGTCGATGCCCTCGGCATCATCTGCACCAACCGCCACGTCACCGACGGCGGCGACGAGATCTACGTCACCCTGTCCGACAACACGCGCCTGCGCGCCGAGCTCATCTATCGCTCGCCGGACCTCGACCTGGCACTGTTACGCGTCAACCCGCCCGGCCTGCTCACCCCCGTCACCTTCGGCGACAGCGACGCCATGGTGCAGGGCACGCCCGTCATCGCCATCGGCAACCCGCTGGGCCTGGGCGGCACCGTCACCACCGGCATCGTCAGCGCGCGCGACCGCGACATCAAGGAAACCGCGCTCGACAGCTTCATGCAGATCGACGCCTCCATCAATCCGGGCAATTCCGGCGGGCCGCTCTTCAACGAGGCCGGCCAGCTCATCGGCATGAACACCGCCCTGTTCGCCGTCAGCGGCGACGGCGCCCCCAGCGGCTCCATCGGACTCAACTTCTCCATTCCCGGCAACGACGTGCGCCTGGTGCTCGAAATGCTGCGCGACAAGGGCAAGGTCAGCCACGGCCTGCTCGGCGCCACCGTGCAGGACATGTCCGCCGACCTCGCCGAGGCGGTGGGGCTGAAATCGGCCACCGGCGCCATCGTCACCTACGTCGTGCCCAGCAGCCCCGCGGTCACCGCCGGCCTGCGTAACGGCGACATCATCCTGCAATTCAACGACGACCCGATCGCCAACTCCCGCGCCGCCCGCCGTTTCATCACCTCGCATCCCGGTGCTTCCAACGTCGCCATCCACGTCCTGCGCGAGGGCGTCGAAACCACGCTCACCGCCAACCTGAAGGAGGTGTCGATGGGGCCGGAGCGTGTGGACATGGCGATGCAGCCGGTGGCGAAGATGCGGCTGACGGCCATGGACCTCGGCGTCGAGGCCGGGCCGATGACCGAGGCGCTTCGTGCCAGATACAAGATCGCGCCGGAAATCGACGGCATCGTCATCACGGCGGTGATCGAAAAAGGTCTCGGCGCTTATCTCGGCCTGCAACAGGGCGGCGTGCTCATCCAGGCCCAGGGCACGCCCCTGCACACCGCGCAGGACTTCATCGGCGTGGCCGAACGGGCGCTGCAGCAGAACCGGGGGAAAATCCCGCTGCTGGTGTCGGATCAGTCTGGGTCCAGGTGGATTGCTCTGCCTGTCAGCAGGTAAGCCAGCAGTTCTTTTGTGAACAAAAGAACCAAAAAACTTCATTCGTCAGGGGGGTGCGGCTACTGCCGCACCACCTGACGAAATTAATAAAAGTCTTTTTGCTTCTTTTTCTTCAGAAAAAGAAGACCTCAACCCTGCGGCGTCGTCTTCGCCAAAAGCGTCTTCGCCTCGTCCATCGCCTCGACGAAGCGCTTGTTCAACAGCGCCAGCGCCTCGCCGTTGGCGTGCTGAATGAGGTCGGCGAGTTCCTTGGTGTTGGCCACCGCGCGCTCGTACGCCATCTTCAACATCTCGGTCTGCTTGGTGGCCTTGTCCGCCGGCGCCTCGGTGCTGGTCATGCCACGCAGGTTCTCGCTCAGCTCGGACATCGTCTGCTGCATGATCTCCATGTGGCGCTTCGCCACGGCCTGCGCACCCTCGAGCGCGATCTTGTTGGCCTGGGACATCACGTCGAGGTTGCGCTTGTAGGCGTCCATCAGGGCCGAGGTGTCGGGCATGCCCGGCATCTTCATGTCCTTGAACATGCGCGTCATGTCCTCGGTGGCGGATTTCGCCTGCGTCATCGCGGCAGCGAAAGGATTGATCGGGGTGTTTTCGGCCATTTGGGGCTCCTGCGCAGCAAAAAATCTGTAAGACAACGTGGCTTTAAGCGCATTCACGTAAAACGGGCAACTATCCGCCGGCCGGGAATGACGAGGGTTGCAAGTCCGTGCCGCCATCATCCGGACGAACCGTGGCAACGACCGCATCCGGTTCGGCGACGGCGCCGGCTGTTTCCGGCCCCATCATATCCGATAACGTGGCTTCCGCCTGCGCCGCCCGGTCCAGCGCCTTGTCCAGCGCCGCCATGGTGGCCGAAAGATCCTCGCTCTCGTCGCGAGACCACGCCCGCACGGTGGCCAGCCACAGCGCCAGCATCCCCTTCGTGCGCAACGTGCCGCGCACCCCCTGCGCCGTCACGCCCACGCCCTCCAGCATCCACGCCATGTTGCGCAACGCGGCCGGGCCGAGCGCCAGCGTGGTGAGCGGATCGCGCGGCAGATCCCGCAACAACGCCAGCACGCCCGCCCGGTGCGCCTGCAGCGTGTCGACCCTTCGCATCACGATATCGAAGATCCGGTCCCGCACCGGCCCCTCGGTCAACGCGCCCGACAGGCAGGCGGCGTCGCACATCGTCCCGAACCGCAGCAGCACCGCCAGTTTCGCGGGGAACCGGCGCCGCGTCGCCGCAAGGTCCAGCCCGCCGCGCCGGGCCGCCTCGGCCACCGACAACCGGGTCCAGCCGCGCTCGGCGATCAGCTCGAACGCGCTTTTGATCAAGGTGTCGTCGAGCGAGGGGTTCATGTCGTCCATGCACTTCGAGATAGGGCGCCCCGCGCCGTTTGTCAGCCGCCGAGTTCGCGGGATCGTTCGGTCGCGGCGCGAATGGCGCGCGAGATCGTGTCGGGCCAGGCGGCGGCGTTCATCATCACCGCCAAGGCCCGCTCGGTGGTCCCGGCCGGGCTGGTCACGTTCTGGCGCAGAACGGCGGCATCCAGATCGCTGGCCGCCAGCAGGGCGCCCGAGCCCGAAACCGTCCGCCGCGCCATGCGCCGCGCCAGATCGGGCGGAATCCCCTGCTCGATCGCCGCACGCTCCAGCAGCTCGGCCAGCAGAAACACATAGGCGGGCCCACCGCCAGACACCGCCGTCACGGGGTCGATCAGCGCCTCGTCCTCTACCCAGTCAACCTCGCCCACCGCCCGAAGCAGGCTGTCGCACAGCTCGCGCTGCGCCGCCGTCACGCCCGGCCCGGCACAGGCCACGGTGAACCCCTGGCCGATGGAGGCCGGGGTGTTCGGCATGGCGCGCACCACCGCGGCACCACCGAGAGGGTCCTGCAAGCTGGCGATGCTGCGCCCGGCCATGATCGACAGCATCACCGCACCTGGGAAACGCGCGTAATGCGGCAGCGTCTCGGGCGCCGATTGCGGCTTCACGGCCAGCACGACGGCAGCTGGCGAAAAGCCCTGCGGAATCTCAGCGGCGCTGCCCACCACCACCACGGCAGGCGAGGGCGCAGCCGGACGCGACGGATCGACCGCCACCGCGGCCTCCAGCCCCATCTGGCACCAGCCGGCCAGCATGGCGCCGCCCATCTTGCCGAACCCCACGAGGAGAATGGGCGGGATCATCGGCGCGTCAGGCCTCGCCCACGCATTCCAGCATGGCCGCCTGCAACGCGTCCGCCGGCGACTTGCCGCCCCACAGCACGAACTGGAACGCCGGGTAGAAGCGCTCGCATTCGGTGATGGCGATGTCGATCATGTCTTCCAGGCTCTCCGCCGAAGCGCCCGGCGCGCCGCGCAGCAGCACGGAGTGGCGAAACACCGGCATGCCGTCATCGGCGTCCATGCCGAAATGGCCGATCCACAGCCGCTCATTGGCCAGCGCCAGCAGCTCGAACAACGCGGCCCGGCGCTTTTCCGGCACCTTCAGGTCGATGGCGCAGGTGAAATGCATGGCGCTGATCTCGCTCGACCAGCTGAAATACAGCCCGTAATCGCACCATTTGCCCGGCGCCTCGGCCGCCATCTCGGCGTCGTTGCGGCGGTCGAACACCCAGTCATTGGCACTGACGATCTGTTCCATCACGTCGAGCGGGTTCGACGCGCGCTCGGTGCTTTCGCTCATATGTGCGGACATGGCGGGTGCTCCCGTCTGGAGGAAGGCCGGTTGAAAGGATGGCCTGTTGGATGATCGACACGCGCCCACCGTATATGGGGGTCCGAGTCTCGGTCAGCCACAAGAAACCCTAGCGTTGCGCGAACATGTGCCGCAAGTGCGAGGCGAGTTGCCACACGAACTTAATACGACACATGAGGAACGGTCACGAAACCGCGCCCACGATCAGACGATCATGCCAGGCCCACCACCGCCCTGCGATGGCACGCTCTCGCTTGGCGTTGCGGGATGCAGCGCCGTCACCCGGGCCTCGAGCGCCGCGAGGTGCGATTCCAGCTTGGCCACGCGCGCTTCAAGCGCGGCCACCTGCAAAACCGCCTCCTCCTGGCCGGTCCGCGCCAGGCGCGCCATCTCGCTCATTGCGTCCACCTCCTCGCGGCGCACCAGATCCAGCTTGCGGATCGTCTCGTCCACGCGGGCCCGCACCATCTGCTCGGCCTCGTCGCGCAGGCCGGACAGCGCCGACAGCGCGCCCCCTGCAACACCAGCAAGATCGTCGAAAATACGGGGGCGGTCGGCCATGCTTGTCTCCGATGCGGCAGGTGGGCGGTCGATATGCGGCTTTCACCGGAACGCCATGCCCCGTATATGCGTCGCAACAGTTCAAAAATTAAGGGCATTCATGCTGCCGGTCCTGATGTTTCCACAGTTCGACCCGGTTCTGATCGCGATCGGGCCATTGTCGATCCGCTGGTATGCGCTGGCCTATATCGGCGCCCTGGTCGCAGGCTGGCGCCTGGTGCGGCGCTGGGTCACCTGGAACCCGGAGGTGGCCACCCCCGAACAGGCCGACGATTTCCTCACCTGGGCCACCCTCGGCGTCGTGCTCGGCGGACGGCTCGGCTACGTGCTGTTCTACCAGCCGGCCTTCTTCGCCGAGAACCCGCTGCAGATCCTGGCGCTCTGGCAGGGCGGCATGTCGTTTCACGGCGGCATGCTGGGTGTCGCCATCGCCATCGTGCTGTTTTGCCGCAGCCAGGGCATCTCCGTCCTGGGGTTTGCCGACCGCATCGCCATCGCCGCCCCCATCGGCCTCGGCCTCGGCCGCATCGCCAACTTCATCAACGGCGAGCTCTGGGGCCGCGAGGCGCCGGACACGCTGCCCTGGGCGATGATCTTCCCCAATGGCGGCCCGCTGCCGCGCCATCCCAGCCAGATCTACCAGGCGCTGATGGAAGGGCTCATCCTGTTCGTCATCATGCTGCTCTGCGCCCGCAGCCCGGCCATCCGCGCCCGCTTCGGCGCGCTCACCGGCATCTTCCTGTCCGGCTACGCCATCGCGCGCGTCATCGGCGAGTTCTTCCGCCAACCGGACGCCTTCCTCGGCTTCCTGTTCGCCGGCGCCACCATGGGCCAGATGCTGTCGGTGCCCATGCTGATCGCCGGCATCGTCCTCATCGCCCGCGCCACCCCCGCCACCCCCTACCGGCTCACCGCTTCATGATCATGCCGCTCGACCAATCCGAGCGGTTGGACCACTACATGGCCCGCGCCAACGCGGCCTATTACGCCACGCGCGATCCCTACGCCGACTTCACCACCGCGCCCGAGATCAGCCAGGTCGTGGGCGAGCTGCTGGGCGCCTGGAGCGCCGTGGTCTGGCAGTCGATGGGCCGCCCCCCGGGCGTCATCCTGGCCGAAGCGGGGCCGGGCAGGGGCACGCTGATGATCGACGCGCTGCGTGCCATCGGCCGCGTCGCCCCGGATTTCAGGGCCGCGCTCACGGTTCACCTGGTCGAAACCTCGCCCGCCCTGCGCGCCATTCAGGCCTCCCGGATCGACGCCGTCTGGCACCATCGGGTCGAGACCATCCCCGAAGCGCCAATGATCCTGCTCGCCAACGAATTCCTCGACGCCCTGCCCATTCGCCAGTTCATCCAGCGCGGCGACGGCCACGACACCTGGGACGAGCTGTACGTGGCGCTCGGCCACTGGCGCGAAATGCCCACCGATCGCGTGTTCCCCATCGACCCCGAAGGCAGCCTGCGCGAGATCTGCGAACCCGCGCAGGCCCTGGCCCGCCACCTCGCCGCGCGCTTCGAGAAAACCCCCGGCGCCGCGCTGTTCCTCGACTACGGCCCCGCCGTCTCCGGTCTCGGCCACAGCCTCCAGGCGCTCCGCCACGGCAAGCCCTGCGATCCGCTGGTGGACAGCGGCACCGCCGACCTCACCGCGCATGTCGATTTCGCGGCCTTCGCCGAGGCCGCCGCCGGCCTCGCCGTCCACGGCCCCATCCCGCAGGGCATGTTCCTCGCCCGCCTCGGCCTGTTCCAGCGCACCGCCATCCTCGCCGGCACCCTGCAGCCACAGGCCGCGTCGCACATGCTGGACGGCGCGCGACGCCTGGCCGAGCCCGACGGCATGGGCCGCCTGTTCAAGGCGATGGCGCTCTGCCACCCCGCGCTCGCAGCGCCGCCAGGATTCTCAGAATGACCGCCGACGCACTGCTGTCGCCCCGCCTCGCCCTTGCCGGGGGCGTGCGCCACGGCTTCTTCACCCGCAACGGCGGCGTCTCCGAAGGCCCTTTCGCCTCCCTCAACGCCAGCCTGTCCGGCGCCGATAATCGTGAGGCGGTGTTGGAAAACCGCGCCCGCATCGCCCGCGCGCTGGGCGCCGCGCCGTCCTGCCTCATGGGCGCCACCCAGGTCCACGGCATCGCGGTGGCCCGGGTGGACGCACCCTGGCAGCCCGGCGAAGGCCCCCGCGCCGACGCGCTCATCACCAACCGCCCCGGCCTCGCGCTCGGCATCGTCACCGCCGACTGCGCCCCCGTGCTGTTCGCCGACGCCAAGGCGGGCATCGCCGCCGCCGCCCATGCCGGCTGGCGCGGCGCGGCCGACGGCATTCTCGAGGCGGTGATCGCCGCCATGCGCGCCCTGGGCGCCACCGAGATCAGCGCCAGCGTCGGCCCCTGCATCCGAACGCCGTCCTACGAGGTCGCCGCCGACATGCGCGACGCCGTGCTGGCCCAAAACCCCACCTTCGCCCGTTTCTTCACCGACGGCGTGAAACCCGGTCGCTGGCAGTTCGACCTCGCCGGCCTCTGCGCCGCCCGCCTCACGGCGCTGGACGTCGATGTCGACGTGATCGACGCCGACACGATGCCGGACACCGCCCGCTTTTTCAGCCATCGCCGCCGCACGCTCGCCGGCGGCGGCCCCATCGGCCACCAGATGTCGGCCATCATGCTCCAGGGCAGCCCGGCATGACGCGGCATCGACGCACGCTCATCCGTCTCGCGCCCTTGCTCCTGCTGTTCGCCCTCGCCGCCTGCGGGGGCCTGCCCCGCCCGTTCGAGGGCTACCCCGGCGCCAACGCCGCCCGCCTCGCCCAGCCGCCGCCCGCCCGCCTGTCGGTGGCCCCGCCCACGGCCGCCATGCTGCCGGACCAGGCCGCCGCCGCGTTCGCCGAGGCGATGGCCGAAGCGCTCTCTGCCCAGGACGTCCCCGCGATCGCCACCCCGCCCCGCAAGGGCGACTGGCGCCTGCAACTCACCGCCCAGCTCGGCGAGGGCGCCCAGTCCAGCGACGTCATCCCGCTCTACACCGTGTTCGACGGCACCGGCGAGCAGGCCGGCGTGCAACAGGGCCTGCCCATCTCCGCCGCAATCTGGAGCCGCGGCACCCAGGCCACCCTCAAAACCGCCGCCGCCGACGCCGCCCCGGGCATCGCCGACCTGCTCTCGCGCATCGAGGCGGCACGCCGCGCCAGCGACCCCCAAAGCCTCGTCAACCGCCCCGCCAAACTCGTGGTGCCAGACGTCACGGGCGCCCCGGGCGACGGCAACCGCCAGCTCGCCCGCCAGATGCGCCTGGCGCTGGCAGGCCAAGGGATGCTCGTGCAAGACGTCGCGCCCAAAGACGGCCAGACCGATTTCACCGTCAAAGGCCAGGTGGTGGCCGTGCCCATCGCGGGTGCGATGACGCGCATCGAGATCCAATGGATCGTGTCCAACCCCAGCGGCGACGAACGCGGCCGCATTGTGCAACTGAACGAGGTCCCCGCCGGATCGCTCGACCGGCTCTGGGGCGACGTGGCCGTGGTGGTGGCGTCCGAAGCCGCCGGCGGCGTGAAGGATGTCGTCGCCCGCCAAAGCGGTGCGGCGGACGCATCCCGGCGCCAGGCCGGAACCCTGCCCAAATAAATCCCGAAACGATCCGTCCGCCACACACACCGCAGCGAACAAGCCGCAACAAACACGGGCGGCGTGAAGTGACATCGGGTTGTCACGTTGCTATGACGTAGGCGCACCGGCTCGCCCCCCTGTATCTCGCCTGCGCACACCTCCTGGCCCGGACCATCCATTCATGAAAATCGTTGCCTGCAACAGCAACCGACCGCTGGCCGAAGCGGTCGCGGCCACCCTCAAGCTGTCGCTGACCCGCGCCTCCGTGCGCCGCTTCGCCGACATGGAGGTGTTCGTCGAAATCCATGAGAACATCCGTGGCGAGGACGTTTTCGTCGTCCAAAGCACGTCCTACCCCGCCAACGACAACCTGATGGAACTTCTCATCACGCTCGATGCGCTCAGGCGGTCCTCGGCACGCCGGGTCACCGCGGTCATGCCGTATTTCGGCTACGCCCGCCAGGACCGTAAATCCGGCCCCCGCACGCCCATCTCGGCCAAGCTGGTGGCCAACCTCATCACCGAGGCCGGCGCCGACCGCGTGCTCACCCTGGATCTGCATGCCGCCCAGATCCAGGGCTTCTTCGACATCCCGGTCGACAACCTCTACTCCGAGCCGCTCTTCACCAAAGACATCCAGGACCGCTACGCCGGGCGCGACCTCATGATCGTCTCGCCCGATGTCGGCGGCGTGATCCGCGCGCGCGCCATCGCCACGCGCCTCAACTCCGACCTCGCCATCATCGACAAGCGCCGCGAACGCGCCGGCGTGTCCGAAGTCATGAACGTCATCGGCGACGTCACGGGCCGCGACTGCATCATGATCGACGACATCGTCGATTCCGGCGGCACGCTGTGCAACGGCGCCGCCGCACTGATGGCCCACGGCGCCCGCTCCGTCAGCGTCTACATCACCCACGGCGTGCTCTCCGGCGGCGCGGTCGCGCGCATCGCCGCCAGCCCCATCGAGATGATGACCATCACCGACTCCATCCTGGCGACCGACGCGGTCAAGCTGTCCGGCAACATCCGCCAGCTGTCGATCGCCTCGCTGCTGGCCGAGGCGATGCGGCGCATCAGCGAGGAAAGCTCGGTCAGCTCGCTGTTCGACTGACCCATCAACCGGAAAGCAACGTCCATGAAACTGTTCTATTCGCCCGGCGCCTGCTCCCTCGGAATCCACGTCCTGCTGGAGGAGACCGGGGCCGCGTTCGAGCCGGTGGCGTGCAACGTGCGCGAAGGCGCCAACCGCACGCCCGCATTCCTGGCGATGAACCCCAAGGCCAAGGTGCCCACCCTGCTGCGCGACAACGGCCACGTGCTCACCGAATACCCCGCCATCGCCGTCTATCTCGCCCGCACCAACCCCCACGCCCATCTGCTGCCCACGGATCCAGACGCCGAGGCCGAGGTGCTGGAGGCGATGGACTACATCGTCGCCACCGTGCACATGCAAGGCTTCACCCGCATCGCGCGCCCCGCTAACTTCGCCCCCGCGCACACCACGCCGTCCGAGGCCGACATCGAAGCGGTCAAAACCCGCGGCCGCGAGATCTTCGCCGCGGGGATGGACCTGTTCGAAGCCCGCCTGCAGGGCCGCGACCACGTGGCCGGCGACGCCTTCTCGGTGGCCGATGCCACGCTGCTGTTTGTTGAGAACTGGGCCGTGCGCGCCGGCTACACGCTGGGGCCGAACCTTGCCGCCCATTTCGCCCGCATGAAGGCCCGCCCCGCGGTGCAGCGCGCCTTCGCCTCCGAGGGCCTCACGCTTTGATCGCGCTGACCCAAACGCCCTTCTGGTTCCTCCGCCACGGCGAGACGGACTGGAACGCGCAAAATCTCAGCCAGGGCAATGTGGACATTCCGCTGAACCCCAAGGGCATCGCCCAGGCGCACCAGGCCGCCGATCGCCTGCGCCATCGCGGCATCACCAGCATCGTGGCCTCGCCGCTGTCGCGCGCGCATGACACCGCACGGATCACCGCTGACCTGCTCGGCCTGCCCGTCACGCTGGACGAGGGGCTGCGGGAGGTGTCGTTCGGCGTGAACGAAGGCCAGCCGATGTCGGACTGGTTCGCCGAATGGGTCAAAGGCCACGCCACGCCGGAGGGGGCCGAAACCTTCACCGACCTCACGGCGCGCGCGGTGGGCGCCGTCAACCGCGCCTTGCTGCTACCCGCCCCGGTGCTGGTGGTGGCCCACGGCGCCCTGTTCCGCGCGCTCCGCGCCGCGATGGGGCTGGAGCCCAACGTTCGCACCCCCAACGCCACGCCTTTCTGGTGCGAACCCGGCACCCCCTGCTGGACCCTCACCGAGGCGAACTGAGGATTTCCCCTGAGGTTCAATCTGCCGTGCGGTGAATCGGTCGAAAACGCATCGGCACTCCAACGGCACGCCCCCGCAGACTCGTTTCTTTCTGATATCGACCAAAGAAAAACCCCGCCTCGACCATGTCGAAGCGGGGTTTTTTTGGACGAAGCGTCTCGTTATTCGGCAGCGGACTTCTTGCGGCCGCGCTTGGCGGGAGCCGCCTCCACTTCAACCGGCGCGGCCGGCTTGCGGCCCAGGCCAATGCTCTTGGCAAGTTGCGAACGCTTGGCGGCATAATCGGGTGCCACCATCGGATAGTCGGACGGCAGGCCCCAACGCTCGCGGTATTGCTCCGGCGTCATATTGTACGACGTCGCGAGATGCCGCTTCAGCATCTTCAACTTCTTGCCGTCTTCCAGGCACACGATGTAATCGGCGAAAACGGATTTCTTGACGGGAACGGCCGGAACCAGCTTTTCCACCGGAACCTCTTCCTCGCCGATACCGGCCAGGGTTTTGTGCACCAGCTGGATCAAAGACCCAAGCGCAGAGGCTTCCACCGGGTTATTCGAAACGTGGGCGGAAACAATCTTGGCTGTCAGCGACAGCAGATCGGCATCGGAATTATTGTCAGTCATGGCATCCGTGAATGTTCGATAGATCCTAACCTTAGGCGATATTTATCTAAAAGAATAGTCGAAATCGTCATATGTGCCGGGAGAGATCATTCAGCCCTTGCAGGCGCCGTTTCCAGCAAGCCGCAAGTCCACCCCGGCTCACACCGCCGATCGTTTGATCTTTCATTTCGTCCATCTTTTATCATTACCGAACGAACACAAAGCGTCAGACACGCCGTATGCGACCGGCTTTTCGCCGGCATCACATCCACAACGGGCGCCAACCGATTGAAATAAAACATCGTAGCAACGACCCTGCGCGACGCGCAACAGGCTGAATTCAGGCCGAAAACCCGTACGGATGCGCCACGCGCCACGCCCAGGCGGTGCCCACGATGCTGTCCAGATCTGTGAATTCTGGCACCCAGCCCGTCTGTTCACGAATACGGCCGGAGTCGGCGATCAAGATGGCGGGGTCCCCGGCGCGCCGGTCCGCCACGCGATGCGGCACCGGCTTGCCGCCGATTCGCGCCACCGAATCGATCACCTCGCGCACCGAGTAGCCGCGCCCCAGCCCGATATTGTAGCGCACGCTACCCTGGTCCAACCGCCCAAGGGCGGCGAGATGCGCCGACACCAGATCGTTCACATGAATATAGTCGCGAATGCACGTGCCGTCGGCGGTCGGATAATCGGTCCCGAACAGCACCAACTCCGGCCTTCGACCCAGTGCCGCGTCGATCGCCAACGGGATGAGATGCGTCTCGGGCGTGTGATCCTCGCCCAGCAGCCCGCCAGGATCGGCGCCGGCGGCATTGAAGAACCGCAGGCACGCGGACCGCAGCCCGTGGATGCGATCGGCCCAGCCCAGCATCCGCTCGATCATCCACTTGCTCTCGCCATAAGGCGAACCCGGAGCGATCCCGGCGCCCTCATCGATGGGGCGCATCCCGGCATCCGCCCCGCTCGTTCCAAACAGATTGGCGGTGGACGAAAACACGAAGCGTCGCACGCCGTGGCGCACGCACCCATCGATCAGCCGGCCGGCATTGCCGGTGTTGGTCATCATGTAATGCAGCGGCGCGCGCATGCTGTCGCCCACCAGCGACAGGTCGGCCAGGTGAAAAACCGTGTCGAACCGGCCCTCCGCCAGCACCCGGTCCACCGCGTCGCCATCCGCGAGGTCGGCCGCCACCACCTGCGCGCCCGGGCTCACGGCATCGCGATGCCCGGTCGAAAAATTATCGAGCACCGTCACGTCGCCGCCGCGCGCCAGCAGACCCGCCACCAGATGGCTGCCGATAAAACCGGCTCCACCGGCAACGAGACTGCGCACAGGCATCAGGAGGCGACATCCGATCTTGCAGCCGCATCGCGCAAATCGCCCGAATCGGGCACGCCGGCAAAGCTGGTCACAGGCTCATAAGCCGGATTTCGGCCGGAGCCCAGCCTTGCCGCCGACGCAGGTGCGTCAGTCCGTAATCCCCGCCCGGCGCAGCCCGGCGCGCACATGCTCCAGATCCTCGCCGCGTTCGAATGGGCTCTGCGCGCTGAACTTGCGCAACGTGAAATCCGGCTGCAACGCCAGCAGCCGCTGCCGCACGATCCCGGCCTCCTGCACCTCGTCGAGATGCCCGAGCGCCGACAGATACGGCTTGTAGGCCGCAACGTAGCCCGGGTTCATCTCGCTCACCTCGCGCCCGGCGGCCACCGCGGCGCGGTAGTCGCGCTGCATCAGCGCCACCACGGTGCGGGTGTTGTCCCACAGGAACGCCTGCGGATGCATCGGCGTCAGCATCTTGTAACGCGTCACCCGAATGGCCGCGTCGTCCAGCCGCCCGGCATAGGCCAGCGCCAGCGCGGACAGGCTCCAGGCGCTGGCCTCGTTGGGATTGAGCTGCAAGGCGCGGTCATACAGCGACAGCGCCTCGCGCAGCCGCCCGCCACCGGTGGCGCGCACATGCCCGGCCATCACCAGCGCCTGCGAATCCTGCGGGTCCAGCAACGCCCCACGATCGGCCAGGCGCGCGGCCTCGGCCATCTTGGCGGCCGGCTCATGCGTCCAGCCCTGCGCCACCAGCAGCAGGTGCCACAACGAGAACCACGTATGCGACGCCGTCGAATCGGGTTCGAGCGCGATGGACTGGCGCAGCAGGTCGCCGGCCTGCAGGAACAGCGGCTTTTCCAGCCGTGCGATCAGCGGCACCGCCTTCAGCATCAGATCGTAGCCACCCGCCTCTACCGGCGGCCGCTGGGCGGCGCGCTGGGTTTCGATCATCACGATTTCCGGATCGATCTGCGCCGCCACCTCGGCGGCAATCTCGTCCTGCAACGCCAGCACGTCGTCCAGCGCCCGGTCGAACCGGCGGGACCACACGATCTGGTTGCCCTCCCGGAGATCCAGCACCCGCAGCGACACGCGCATCCGGTCGGCAACCCGCTGCAAGGTGCCGTCGATCAGGAAATCGACGCCGAACTGGGTGCGGATCGCCGCCTCGTCGCGCGAGTGCGCCGCGAACCGGGCGAGCGAGCCGGACGACACCAGCGACAGCCTGCGCGAACACGACAGCTGCGCCGTGATCTCATCCGCCAACCCCTGGGCCAACCCCTGGGCCAACCCCGGGGCCAACCCTGGGGCCAACCCCTGGGCCAACCCGTGCGACGATGCCGCCGGGTTGTCGGCGCCCAACATCTGCAGCGGCAGCACGCCGATGCGAACCCCGGCACGCGGCGCGGCCGGCCGCGGCTCCACGCGCCCCGGCGCCCGCGCATCCGGTCGCGGTTCGATACGTGTCTCTGGCCGCAGATCGGGCCGCAACTCGGAGCGCAGGTCCGTCATCGGGCGCGGCGGCAGCCGCAGGTCGCGCGCCAGATCGGGCCGCAGGCCGGCGCCCGCGTTCAACCCGCCCGACGCACGCGCCTGGCTGGCGGTGGCGCGAATCTCGGCGGCCAGACGCTGGGTCTCCTCCGAAGGCTGCGCATCCAGCAGGTCGGCCAGCACCGAACGGCAGCGTTCATAGGCCTGGATCGCCATGCCGCGCTCGCCGCGCGTGGTATAGGCCCGCATCAGCGCCCGCCAGGCGCCCTCATGGGCCCGGTCGATCGACAGCAATTGCTGCGCCGCGGGAATCGCGAGGTCCGGCTCCATCTGGTCGCGCAGCATCTGCTCGGCCAGCACCCGCGCCCGATCGCGCAGCCGCTCGCGCTCGGTGGCCAGCCAGTTGTCGAACGCGGGATCAACCCCGTCCAGATCCTCCAAAAGATCGCCGTCGAGCAGCACCAGGGCGGCGGGCTTGGTGGGGCTCGCGCGCAACACCTCCTCCACATCCACCCACACCGTCCCCGGCCGCAGCATCAGATGATCGCGCGTGATCGTCAGGATCTGGCTCCCGGTCGGGCCCAGCGCGTCCAGCAGGCGGTGAATTTCCTGGCGCAGCGAGGCGCGCGCCTGTTCCTCCGGCCGCCGGCTCCACAGCATCTCGGCCAGCCTGCCCCGCAGCACCGGCCGGGGCGCGGACAACGCCAGCACCGCCAGCAGCGCCCGCGTCTTGCGCCCGGTGGGCAGGATGCTTTCGGTGGTGAGCGTCCAGGCCTCCATCTGGCCGATCAGGCGCAGACGCACCATCACCTGGTCGGTGACAAGGTCGGTCCCGTGCGGGCCTGCCGACGTGGAAGTGGGGATGGACGCGGACACAAGCTTGCGAGGATTGATGATCATGTCACGGATACACGTCCACACGGGTTGCGCTGACAAGCAGGGGATATCCCGTAGGTCACGCGCGCGGATTGTCGTTTCAGTTCCGCATCACGTCGCTCTGCACCTGGGCCAGCCCCGCCTCAGCCCCCCTCAGATGGCAGCCTCCGCGAAGATCCGCGTGATATCCCCGCGCCATTCCCCGTTAAATCGACCGAGCCAGTGTTCGGCCTGGGTCGGTTTTCCGTGAACGATCTCGGCGAGCGGCGTGAGATACACGCTCTCGTCGCGCCCGTCCGCGTCACGCCGGTTGCGCGCGCGCAAACCCTGGGTCGCGATCTCCACCATCTCGCGCGCCATGTCGCGCACCGACCCTGCGCCCAACCGGGCGTCCAGCGCATGGCGCGCCACCTCCGGCCGCAACCCGGCGTACAGGCTCCAATCATGCCCGCGCACCAATGACGACGCAGCCGCCAACGCCGCCTCGTCATACAGCAGCCCAACCCACAGGGCAGACTGCGCCACCATCATCTCGGGCGTGCCGGCATCGGCGCCGCGCATCTCCAGGAATTTCTTCAGCCGCACATCGGTGAAAACGGTGGTCAGATGATCGGCGAAATCCCCCATCGTGGCCTCGCCGGCGGGGCCGTTGCTGAAATCGCCCGCCATGAACCGGCGAAACGACTGCCCGGCCATGTCGACCATCTCGCCGTGGCGCATCACGAAATACATGGGCACGTCCAGCACCCAGTCCACATAGCGCTCAAACCCGAAATCCTCGGCGAACATCAGCGCCGGCATGCCGCTGCGCCCGTTATCGGTGTCGGTCCACACATCGGCGCGCTTGGACAGGAACCCGTTCGGCTTGCCCTCGGTGAACGGCGAATTCGCGAACAGCGCCGTCGCTACCGGCTGCAACGCCAGGCTCACCTTCAGCTTGGCGGCCATGTCCGCCTCAGACGCGTAATCGAGGTTCACCTGCACGGTGCAGGTGCGCGTCATCATGTCCAGCCCCATGCTGCCAACCTTGGGCATATAGCGGCGCATGATGGCGTAACGGCTTTTCGGCATCCACGGCATGGCATCGCGCGCCATCGTGGGATGAAACCCCAGCGGTGCGAAGCCGAGCCCCAACGCATCCGCCACTGGCCGCAGCGCGCTGAAATGCGCGTCGAACTCATCGCGCGTCGCATGCAGGTCGAACAGCATGCCGCCTGATAGCTCCAGCTGCCCCGCCGGCTCCAGCGACACCGAAGCGCCGTCCTTGGAAAGCCCGATCGGCTGGCCGTGGTCCATAATCGGCTCCCAGCCATCGGCCCCGATCCCTTCCAGGATCGCCCGGATCCCCTCCGGCTCATACGGCGGCGGCGCGAAACCGGCCTTGGAAAACCCGAACTTCTCATGCTCGGTGCCGATGGTGTGCCGGCTGGCGGGCTTGCACCCGGTCGCGAGATAGTCAGCGAGTTGACGCACCGAATGGATCGGTGTGGCGTCGGCCTCTCCGGGATTGGACATTTGGATTCCGTGAATTGCAAGGTCGGTCGTGAAATCTCTACCGGCTTGGCGCCATCTGCAACAGTGCCAGCCCGGCAATGACGGCGGTCTCCGCCCGCAACACGCGCGGACCCAGACCGATCGGTTCTACAAACGAGAGCCGGCGCAGAAAATCAAGTTCCCTCGGTGTGAAACCGCCCTCCGGCCCCACCAGCAAAGCCGCCTCATCCGGTCGAAAAGCCGGCGCCGAGGCGCCGCTGCGCTCGATGGCGGCGAACAGAACCCGGTCATGCGGCCAGGAGGCCAACACATCCGAAAGCCGCGCGGGCTCGGCCAACACAGGCACATCCAGCCGCTCGCATTGCTCGGCCGCTTCGCGCGCAATGGCCACCAGACGTTCGAGATTGAGCCGCCCGGCATTGGTGCGCTCTGTCAACACCGGCACAATCCGGGTCGCGCCGAGCTCGGTGGCCTTCTCGATCACCATGTGGGTGGTGTCGCGCTTCAACGGCGCGAACAGCAACGTGAGCGGCGGCGTCGCGGTCTGCGCCCGCGTCTGCCCCTCCAGCGCGAACACCGCGCGGTCCTTGCGCACACTGTCGATGCGCGCGCGCCATTCGCCGTCCACCCCGTTGAACAGCAACACGAAAGCCCCCGCGGCCTGGCGCATCACGCTGCCGAGATAATGCGCCTGATCGGGCGTGGCCGGAACGCTGGCGCCGTCATGCAGGGGCGATGTCGTGAAAAGGCGGATTGACCCGGTCATATCTCTGCGCAGATTGAGTGTCATGAACTCCTACACCGATATCGCGGCCGATGGATGGGTGGCATCTCTGCCGAGATCCTGGCGGCCCTATGCGTTGCTGGCCCGGGCCGACCGCCCGATCGGCGGATGGCTGCTGTTCCTGCCCGGTTTGTGGTCCATTCTGCTGGCGCAGGCGCCGTGGCGACAGACCGGCTGGCTGATCGCGCTGTTCCTCGTGGGCAGCTTCCTGATGCGCGGCGCCGGCTGCGTGGTGAACGACATGTGGGACCGCGACCTCGACCGCAAGGTCACCCGCACCGCCGGCCGGCCTTTGGCATCCGGCGCCCTGCGCATGCGTGAGGCGGCGATGTTCCTGGCGGCGCTGCTGGGCATCAGCCTTCTCATCCTGCTGCAGCTCTCACCGCTGGCACAGGCGCTGGGGGTTGGTTCGCTGGCGCTGGTGGCCCTGTATCCCCTGGCAAAACGCGTGACGTGGTGGCCGCAACTCATGCTGGGCATCACCTTCGGCTGGGGCGCGCCCATGGGCTATGCCGCCGCGCGCGGGCATATCGATGCGACTGCTCTGGTCCTGTATGCCGCCGCCATCGTCTGGATCCTGGGATACGACACCATCTACGCCCACCAGGACCGCGAGGACGACGCGCTGGTCGGCATCAAATCCACCGCACGCCTGTTCGGCGGCCGGTCCCGCCCTTTCCTCATCGCCTGCTACACGGCCACCACCCTCCTGCTGATCGCGTCCGTCTGGCGCGCGGGCCTGCCTTTGGCCATCCCCGGCGTGATCCTGGCGAGCGTGGTGGCTCTCGGGCGCCAGGTGCGCGGGCTCGACATCCACAACCCCGCTCTGTGCCTGCGCCTGTTCCATTCCAACCGGGAGTTCGGGCTTGCCATCGCGCTGGTGATCGCGCTCGCCCGGCTTTGACCGACGCCCAGGCTCTCATCTGCGCCAAAGCCTTCATCCGCGCCCACACCGTCGTGTCCCACCACGCGCTGGTCCCCGAGATCGCGCTGCATCTGGCCACCGAGATCACGCCGATCTGGCAGGCCACCGAGGCCTGGCTGGCCGAAACCGGCACCGAGCCGCCGTTCTGGGCCTTCGCCTGGCCCGGCAGCGCCGCCATGGCCCGCCACATCCTCGACCATCCCGGCATCGTGCGGGGCCTGCGCGTGCTCGATTTCGCCGCCGGCGGCGGCCAGGCCGCCATCGCATGCCGCAGAGCCGGCGCCGCCACGGTCGATGCCGCCGAGATCGACCCGCTTGCCCGCGCAGCCATCGCGCTCAACGCCGATCTCAACCACCAACCCGTCATGGTGCTGGCCGACGTCGTGGGCCAGGCCTGCCGCTGGGACCTCATCCTGTGCGGCGATGTCTGCTACGAAGCGCCCATGACGGGCCATATCCTGCCCTGGCTGCGGCAAATGGCCGAACAGGCCGAGGTATGGATCGCCGACCCCGGCCGCGCCTACCTGCCGCGCGCCGGCCTCGTCCCCTTCCTGCGCATCACGGTGCCAACCACGTTGGAGCTCGAGGACGTCGCCACCCGCGAGGTCACGCTGTGGCGACTGGAAGCCGCCGGACCAAGCGAGATGGCCGATGCTGGAACGAAGCCTGCGCCGAGGGATTGATCTCCCACAGCACGCAAGAGCAAGGAGGGGACGATGTCAGATCGCAGCAAGCCGATCAGCCCGGAAAAGATGGAACGCAACGCTGAACGCGCCGCCTCCACCGGTGGCCCCGCGGTGCTGTCCACCGTCGATGCGCGCCAGGGCATCACCACCGGCCGCGTGCGTTGGATCCTCGGCGTGTCGCTGGCGCTGGCCATCATCGCCATGGGCGCCGCCTGGGTTCTCTGAACCAGCCATGCGCGACAACACCAACAGCTGAATCAAAACGCCCGGCATCGCGATGCCGGGCGTTTCTCGTCGAAACCGCCGGGCCGATCAGTAGGTCAGCACGATATCCGCCCCGATCGTTACCTGCGCGCGATCCTTCCCGGCGTTGTAACGCGCCTTGCCGGACATCACGTCGTCCACCCGGATCTCCGGCCGCACCAGCATCGTCACGCCCTCGGCGAAGGCGGGCAGAGCGGGCTTGTAGGTCGCACCGAAGGTCAGCGCGCCATAGGTGTTGCGGCCGGATGCGCCCACCACGCTGAACGGCTCGCCCTGCAACGCCTTCACCGGCCCCTGGGCATTCGGAAAGGCGCCCACAAAGAAGCCCCGCGTGTCCGAAAACACCTCCGCGCGCGCGTTCAGCGTCACGGTGTCGGTCAGCGCATAGCCCAGATACTGCGCGAAACCGAACGCCTCGGCATTGGCGATTCGGTTGGCCTGGATGGCGCCGAGATCCTCGCGCACATAGTTGAATTCCGACACCAGCGTGATCTTGTCGGTGGCTTTGTAGGTCACCATCACATCGTTGTAAGCGCGGTTGTAGTTCGCCGCGTTCAACGGCTTGATCGCCTTTGACGCATTCTCCGGCCCGATATGGGTCAGCGCCAGCACCGAGAAATTGCCGTCGAGCAACGTCAGCTTCACGCCGCCCAGAAAGCCCGCGGAGCTGTTGTTGTCGACGCCCACGATGGTCTGATTGCCCGCCGTCACCCCCAGATAAACGTCCAGGATCGGCGAGGCGTGGATGATCGCATTCACGCCGCTATGCTTGAACGGCAGGCCGAAATTGAAGATATAGCTGTGCGAATAGAACGGGTTGGTCGAGGCATCGATGGTCTCGTAGCCCAGCGGCGTGGGCCACAGCCCGCCCTGGAAATCGATGCCGCCCGCGGTCAGCCACGGCGTGTGGGCCGACACGCTGGCCTCCACCACATCCAGCTGGTAGCGGCTGCGGGTCAGCTTATCCATGAAATGCGCGAAATGCGTGAACCGCGCATCGGTGCCGAACATCCCCTGCACCTTGA
The DNA here is from genome assembly GCA_025362815.1 of Rhodospirillales bacterium. Taxonomy (GTDB): domain Bacteria; phylum Pseudomonadota; class Alphaproteobacteria; order Acetobacterales; family Acetobacteraceae; genus CAIQQQ01. The sequence goes on along the minus strand of JANYFG010000101.1, from coordinate 8,519 downwards.
AGCCCACATCGTAGCCGGTGGCCTTCGGGTCCAGCGGCCGGGCCAGCGACAGCAGCCCCTGGTTCAACACCGGCTCGTTGGCCCGATCGGTGAAGCTGTGGCCGTAGTTCAGATTGTCGCGGGGGCCGGCGGGATTGCCCATGATCCCGGCGTCGAGCTGCACCCCCAGCTTGATGGTGTCGCTCCATTTCGCGGGCGCCGCGTCGTCCGCGCGCGCCGAACCGCCGGCCAGCGGCAGGGCGATGACCGCCGCGGCTACGAGATGCGCTCTATTCATGGCTCGATCCAGTCCCAAAAGTGTTATCGCCGAACAGGTCGCCCCGTAGCGGTTGCACCCTATGAAATCAAAATCCGTGCCAGGCTATATTAATGTCATAGTGGAGCGTTGCCGGGACGCAACACAGCCCCGGCAACGCCCGCTTTGCACTCAAGAGACCCGTGCGAGAACGCCAGGTGCCATCTTCTTAGGCAGCGCCTTGCCCGCCTGAGCCTTGCCCGCCTGAGCCTTGGCCGGCTAAACCTTAGGCCGCCACATCCACCATCACGATTTCAGCGTCCTCGTCGGCAGAGATCTCGATGGACGTCTCGTCGGTGATCGTCACCCCGTCCCGCGTTCCCACCTTCACGCCGTTCACCGTGATGCTGCCGCTGGCCGGCACCAGATAGGCGGCCCGCCCGGCGCCCAGGGTCTGGCGCATGGTCTGGCCGGCGCGAATGGTCCCGGCCAGCACGGCGCCATCGGCATATAAAGGCAGCGCATCGCCATCGGCGCCGCCGCGTCCATCCGCCAAAATTTTCAGGCTGGTGGCCGCATCCTTCGGAAACGCCCGCGCAGCCCAGCCCGGCGCCATGCCGTGCCGATTGGGCGTCAGCCAGATCTGGAAGATGCGGGTGGCGCCTTCTTCCTGGTTGTATTCGCCATGCGTGATGCCGGTGCCGGCATGCATCACCTGCACGTCGCCCGCCTCGGTGCGACCCTCGTTGCCGAGATTGTCGTGGTGCGTGATGGCGCCCTCGCGCACATAGGTGATGATCTCCATCTCCTTGTGCGGATGCGGCGCGAACCCCTTGCCGGGCTGGATCTCGTCATCGTTCCACACCACCAACGCGCCCACGCCCATCCGCCTGGGATCATGATGCTGGCCGAAACTGAAATGATGCCGCGCGTTCAGCCAGTCGTTGCGAAAACGGCCAAGCTGCTCGAATTTTTCCACCTGGATCATGGGCTGCTCCTCCTAGATCATGATGCGTTTGGGTTGCTCAACCCAAGCGCATAAACATGATCGATAAAACAACAAGTTAAAGCTTGATATTTTGTCTACTCAAAATCATCACGCTCTAAGCGATATCGACTGAACGACGAATAAATCGTTCGATATCGAACTACCAGGTCGGCAGATGGTCCTGCTCGCACTCTTTGCCAAGGCACGCAGCCTTTGCGCCCGGCGCGGCAGCCATGCCCAGCTTGCGCAACAAATCGCCCAGGCACACCAGCTGCTCCGGCCCCAGCCCCGCCATGGCGGCGGCGATATCCTGGGCGTGATGCGGAAACATCTCCTCGATCAACGCGCGCCCGCAGGGCGTGAGGTCCACCCGCACCTGGCGCCTGTCATCCGGCGAGCGGCACCGCACCACCAACCCCCGCGCGGCGAGCTTGTCGATCACATCGGTGAGGTTGGGCGCACTCGTCAGCACGCGCCGGCCGAGGTCGCGATGCGTCTGCGGGCCCTTGTGCAGCACCGCCTCCAACACGCCCAGCTGCGTGGCCGTGAGACCATAGGCGGCCAGGCGCGGCTCCACCCGGGCCAGCACGGCCCGTGTCGCGCGCAGCAGCTTCACATATGCGCGCACCGATGCTGCCACATCCGGATCCGACACCCCGAACATCAGCGTCTGGCGCTCCATCGTCACCCGCGCGAGATCAGCGGCACATCATCACCGGAATGGCCGCGTTCTCCAGCACATGCCGCGTCACGCCACCGAGAATGAGCTGACGCAGGCGCGAATGCGAATACGCCCCCATCGCCAGCATGTCCGCGCCAAACTCCTTCGTGGCCGCCAGCAGCCCGGCGCCCACGTCTCGGTCCAACGGCCGAAAATCGGCGATATCGGCGGTGATGCCATGCAGCGACAGGTAATCCGCGAGGTCGCCGCCCTGCGGCCCACGACGGTGATAATCGCCCGATGTCAGAATTCGCACGGCGGTCGCGCGCTGCATCCAGGGCAACACCGCCAGCACGGCGGCAGCCGACTCGGCGGTGCCGTTCCAGGCCACGCAGATCCGCGCGCCGATCGCCCCGGGCGGGTGATGCGGTGCGATCAGCACCGGCCGGCCGCTGTCGAACAGCACCGCGTGCAGAGCGTCCGACGACGACACGTCCTCGCCCGCTTCGGGGTGCGGCACCACGGTGATGTCGGACAGCCGCGCCAGCTGGGCCACCAGATCCTCCTCGCGCCCGGTGATGGTGGAAAAGCTGGCCGTCGCCGTCTCCGCGCCGCGCCGCGCCTCCGTCACCTCCACGCCGTGCGCCGAGACGAACCGCTCGAACATCGCGCGCACGGCATGGGCGCGGTCGGTGCTTTCCTTCTCGGTGGCCGACATCATCTCCTCGATCATCGCGCCCGAAAGCCCCTCGCCGGCCAGCGGCGCCACGTCGCGGCTGTCCACGCGAACATGCAGCGCGGTCACATGCGCGTTCCAGATACGGGCGGACATCAGGGCGGTGGCAAGCGCCGCCTCGCCGGCAGCGGTGCCGGTCAGCGGCAGAAGCAGTTTGCGGATGGCCATGCTGGAAGTCCTTTCAGCGAATACGCCGCCAGACTATCACGAACCGATCGACTGCGTGACATGCTCGCGCAAAGCCGCCTCGGCCTGGGCGGACGCGGCATCGATCACGAACCAGTCACCCGGCCCGGCCCCGGCGCGGGCGGCCTCGCGCAACACGCCCAGATCGGCGTCGGACGCATCGCCGTGGCGTGCGGCCACCCGCGCCTCCAGCACCGCCAGGGGCGCCTCCAGCCAAACGCCCACACACGTGGCCTTGCCCGCGGCGGTGCGCAAAGCCGCGCGATCCCTGGGATCCATGAACGTCATGTCGGCGATCACGGCGTGGCCGGCCTGCGCCGCCCGTGCCACGCCGGCGAAAAGCTCCGCCTTCACCGCACGGCTGACGGCCGCCGTATAGGCCGCCTTCGAAAGCCGTGTCTCCGGCGCCACGCCCGCGCGGCGTTTGCGAATTTCATCGCTGCGCAGAACCAGCGCGCCCGGCGGGCGGCCCAGGCCGGGGGCCAGAAGGCGGGCGAGGGTGGATTTGCCGCTGCCGGGCAGCCCGCCGATCCCCACCACCGCCTGGGGATAATCGGCCAGCGCCATCTCGGCGTAGTCGAGGTAACAGGCCCAGTCGCCGCCGCCATGACACGTCACATGCGCGCGAACCAAGGCCCGCATCGACAGGAACAGCGGCAACCCCACCAGCAGCCCCGCATCGCCGGTCACCGCGACATAGCGGTTGAGCACCCGGTTGGCGGCCGGCCGCCCGGCAAGTATTTCAAGGTCCATCAACAGGAACGCCAGATCGTAGCCGAGATCGATGGTGGCCATCGCCTCGCTGAACTCGATGGCGTCGAACGCCACCGGAAGCCCCTGCCACAGGCACATGTTGCGCAGATGCAGATCGCCATGGGCGCGCCGCACGAAGCCTTCCGCGCCGCGCGCCGCAAGCCACGGCGCCACCCGATCGAACGCGGCACGCGCCCGGCCATGCCACGCATCCAGCCGCGCGCCCGGCAGCCCGGCATGATGGCCGGACGCGTGATTGCCTGCCAGCGTGCGCGCGAGCGAGGCCACGGGGTCCTGCGCGGACCGCGTCTGGCCCGCATGCATCGCCGCCACGGTGTCGGCGAGCGCATCGAGCAGGGCAGGGGTCAACCCGCCGCCGCGCGCCACGGCGTCGAGGAAATCCCCCGCCGGCACCGGCGCCATGCGCACCACCCAGTCCACCGTCTCGCCGGGCCCGTCGATTTCCAGCCCCTGGGCGCCGCGCGTGATCGCCACCACGTCGCGATACATCCCCGGTGCCCCCGGCGCGTTCAACGCATACTCCCGCCGCGCAGTGCGCTCGCGCTCCGCCAGCGTGGTGAAATCCAGAAACACCAGCTTCACCGCCTTGCGCAGCTTCCACACGGTCTCGGCGCCGATGAACACCGCCGAAATCGGCGTCTCCAACGCGGCCCTCCCTGCCAGCCGCTCCAGCAGCCGGGCCGTCTCCAGCTGATGCGCGGGAAGGCTCAGAACCGGGCCCGGCGTTAAGGATACAGCTTCGAGCTCGCCCAGCCGGACCCGTCCGGCACGAAAACGGTGCGGTCGTGCAAACGATGCGGCATGTCCTGCCAGAACTCGAACCGCGCCGGCACCACCCGATAGCCGGACCAATGCGGCGGCCGCGGCACCAGCGCGTCCGGATAGCGCGCATCCACCTCCGCCACCCGGCGCTCCAGATCGCCGCGCTGCGGCAACGGCCGCGACTGGATGGACGCCCAGGCCCCCAGCCGCGAAATCCGCGCGCGGGTGTTGTAATAAGCATCCGCCTCGGCGTCCGTCACATCCTCCACCGCGCCCTCGATGCGGATCTGGCGATGCAGCGATTTCCAGTAGAATAGCAGCGCCGCGTGGCGATTGGCGTTCAATTCGAGGCCCTTGCGGCTTTCCTTGTTGGTGTAGAACACGAAGCCCGCCCGGTCGTGATCCTTCATCAGCACCGTGCGCGCCGAGGGCATGCCGTCTGGCGTGCAACTCGCCAGGATCATCGCATTGGGGTCGTTGATCTCGGTTTTCGACGCCTCGGCGAACCAGGTCGCGAACAACGCGAAGGGGTCTGCGATATCCGCCGCGAGAGCGGTGGGGGCCTGTGTGTGCGACATCGAACCAACTCCAAACTGCGCCCTTAATGTGCGCGCACGGCACGCTCCCGCAACCACCCTCTTGTCGTGGGCTGCCCCGCCATGCCACCACATCCGCTCGATCAAGGTAATATGAGGATGGCCCCCATGGCTGAAGGCGAAAACAGCTCCCCGGCGAAGGGCAACCTGATGGCGGGCAAGCGCGGCCTCATCATGGGTGTCGCCAACGACCGGTCCATCGCCTGGGGCATCGCCGCCGCCTGCGCCGCCCAGGGCGCCGAACTCGCGTTCAGCTTCCAGGGCGAGGCGCTCGAAAAGCGCGTGCGCCCGCTGGCCGCCAGCGTGGGCGCCAAGATCGTGGTCCCGTGCGACGTGGCCGACGACGCCAGCATGGACGCGGCCTTCGCCGCCATCCACGAAGCCTGGCCCGAAGGAATCGATTTCCTCGTCCACGCCATCGGGTTCGCCGACAAGGCCTATCTGCGGGGCCGCTATGTCGACACCCCCCGCCATGTCTTTTTGCAGGCGCTGGATATCTCGTGCTTCAGCTTCACCGCGGTGGCCGCCCGCGCCAGCGCCATGATGCGCCCGGGCGGCTCGCTGCTCACGCTGAGCTACCTCGGCGCCGAGCGCGTGATGCCGCATTACAACGTGATGGGCGTGGCCAAGGCGGCGCTCGAAGCCTCGGTGCGCTATCTCGCCGCCGACCTCGGGCGCAACAACATCCGCGTCAACGCCATCAGTGCCGGCCCCATCCGCACGCTTGCGGCCTCGGGCATCGGCGACTTCCGCTACATCCTGAAATGGAACCAGTACAACTCCCCGCTCGAGCGCAACACCACCATCGAGGAAGTGGGCGGCGCCGGGCTATACCTGCTGTCAGACCTGTCATCGGGCGTCACCGGCGAGGTGCACCATGTCGACAGCGGCTACCACACCGTCGGCATGAAGAATCCGTCGGCGCCCGACATCAACGTCGAATAAGATCAACGCCCTCCATGTCGCATAACAGCTTCGGCCATCTGTTCCGCGTCACCACCTGGGGCGAAAGCCACGGGCCCGCCATCGGCTGCGTGGTCGATGGCTGCCCGCCGCGCCTTCCGCTCGCCGAAGCCGATATCCAGCCCTGGCTCGACCTGCGCCGCCCCGGCCAGTCGAAATTCACCACCCAGCGCCAGGAGCCGGACACCGTCCGCATCCTGTCCGGCGTGTTCGAGGGCCAGACCACCGGTACCCCCATCGCGCTGGAAATTCAGAACGTCGACCAGCGCTCGCGCGATTACGGCGCCATCGCCCAGCAATTCCGGCCCGGCCACGCCGACCTCACCTACGCGCTGAAATACGGCATCCGCGACCCCCGTGGCGGCGGCCGCTCCTCGGCGCGCGAAACCGCCATGCGCGTCGCCGCCGGCGCGATAGCCCGCCGTATCCTCAAAGGCGTCACCATTCGCGGCGCCCTCGTGCAGATGGGCCCCCATGTCATCGACCGTGCGCGGTGGAACTGGGATGCGGTGCGCGACAATCCGTTCTTCTGCCCCGACCCCGTCGCCGCCGCGGCGTGGGAAGACTACCTCTCCGGCATCCGCAAGGCCGGCTCGTCCTGCGGCGCCGTGATCGAACTGGTGGTCGAAGGCGCCCCGCCGGGCCTGGGCGCGCCCATCTACGGTAAGCTCGATGCCGACATCGCCGCCGCGCTCATGAGCATCAACGCCGTCAAGGGCGTGGAGATCGGTGACGGCTTTGCCGCCGCAAGCCTGTCCGGCGAGGAGAATGCCGACGAAATGCGGATGGATGGCGCGCATGTCCGCTTCGGCTCCAACCACGCCGGCGGCATCCTCGGCGGCATTTCCACCGGCCAGCCCATCGTGGCCCGATTCGCGGTCAAGCCCACGAGCTCGATTCTCACCCCCCGCCAATCCGTCGACCTGTCCGGCGCCGAGGTCGATATCCTCACCAAAGGCCGCCACGACCCCTGCGTCGGCATCCGCGCCGTGCCGGTGGGAGAGGCGATGCTCGCCTGCGTGCTGGCCGACCACCTGCTTCGCCACCGGGCGCAGAATCCGGATGCGCCGCAAACGGCAATCCTGCCGCGCAACTGATCGCCGCACATCCTCGCCCGTAAACACGGCGAACTGAACGGTTCGGTTCAGTTAGCGCTCGCAAGTGGCAACAGATCATGTCAGACACAAGGCGGTACTTGCCCATTTGTCTGATCGAGGTAACACATGGCCTCCGTTGCACCCACCGACGCATCCACCATCAAGGCGTTCATCGCCTGCGTTGGAACGAAACTGTGGGGCCAACGGATGGAGTGCATCAGTCGTGAAGCCGCGCGCAGCCAGCGTGTCGGGCGGGCTTTGGCCCAACAGCACGCCATCGAAATCACCATCGAGCGGCTCCGTCGCCACGCCCAAACCCCCGTCACCCCAGCCGAACGATGCGTGATGCGCCTCGCGCGGGAGGCGGTGTTGACCGATCGCGCGCTCAGCCCCCAAGGCCGCATCCGCTTTCGCACAGCCCTCGCGGCGGCCATGGTGCACGAGAAAACGCTGGTGCCGCTGTTTCACCTGCTGCGCACCGCATCCCTCCAGCGCTCGCGCGGTTTTACGGTCCATTTCGCCGGCTTCGAGGACGAGGCCAGCTTCGACCTGTTGCTGACGCGTGACGGCGCCGAAGCGGAGATCGTGTGCGACGTGATCTCCGCCGAAGACGGCCGAGACGTCCATCGCGGCGCCTGGGTGCAACTCGTCGACGGCATCGATGCCGATCTGCAGACCTGGCTCTCCAACCACCCCGGCCGCTATCTGCTGAAGCTCACCTTGCCACTGGGCCTCAACGGCGACGAAGCGCCGCGCGTGGCCCTGCAGGAACGCATCCGCACCATGCTGGCGTCGCAGCGCCGGTCCGATTTCGACGAAGCCTGCGTTCTGCGTCTCGACCCGCTGATGCTCGCCGCCGCCCAGATGTCGGATGGCCGGGCCGAACCTGGCCTGCTGTCGTCGTTGCGCCAGGAATTCGGCCATCAGGCGCATCTGGCGCTGGCCAGCGGCAACGGGGGCCTGTTCGTCCTCGCCGCCCGCGCCGGGCGTGAAGACGAGGTGGCCGTGGCCATCAGAAGGCGCATGGCCGCCCTCGCGCCCGCCCGTCTGACCGGCACACGGCCAGGGATCCTGGCGATGTTCGTCGAAGACACAGACCGCACCGAATGGCGCCACCTGCGCGACAAGCTGGAACTGGAGGGCGAGGCGCGCCAATTCCTCACCCATCCCGAAGCCCGCACCGTGGTCGCCGTCACCTGTGCCTCACGCTTGGAACTCATGGGCATCGGCGCACCCGATGCGGCGTCGGACGGCGAGTTGCGTTTCCGCAACCCCGCCCACCCCGCCGCCAAAACCGCCGGTCTGGCGCCGGCGGTTCTGTCGTCGTTATAGGAAGTGATGCGCGCAAGGTTCGCGTGCTTCTGAGCGGACGAAATGATCGTTTTCCAGATCACGATGCGTTTGGGTTGCTCAACCCAAGCACATAAACATGATCGATAAAACAACAAGTTAGAGCCTGATATTTTGTCTAATCAAAATCATCAGGCTCTAGATCATGTGCGTTTGGGTTGATTAACCCGA